>JAAWCD010000031.1 GCA_022793095.1 Oscillospiraceae bacterium
AAGCTGTATTCACAACCGTTGAACGGCATCTGAACTCGTCTTTTGCCGTCACGCCGCGTCAATTTTTCTTGGAATCCACCAAGGATTCCGGTGAAAAATTGTCTTGCCTGACAACAAAATCCTTCGTCCATCTGCCATTCCCCGGTTATGAATACAGCTTCTAAGACCAGGAAAGCGGCCGGTGTGGAAAGTTGTTTGCCCTGTTGACGGCGGTGTGTGCCGCTGTCCTCTCCAAGCGCGGTCCGGTCATGCTCCAGGCGCTGTAAAAGCAAGCCCCGGCGTTCACTGAATGGAACGCCGGGGCTATTATTATGCGATCCGCTTCTGCTCCACTGCCTCAATGGAGTCCACAATACTCAGCTTCGCAATCTTCCGAAGGGGGACAGCCGTGGCCAGCAGGCAGGCCGCAAGGGACAACACAACCGCCTCCGCCATAGGAATCAGCGGCGGGAAAACAAGCCGCAGTTCATCCGCCGCCGCGGCTTCCACCAGTATGGCACATCCATAGCCCGCAATGCAGCCGATCACGGCCGCGATCATATGTGATCGGAAGCGGGTTTCGGACCACGCAGGCCTCTCCGGCCTTCAGCGCCGCCAACTGTCCGGCAAATGCGTACTCCACTCACCGGTCATTCAGTCCGAACATCTGAAATGTCTCGCCGGGACCAAGCGCAACGTCTGTCTCGGCTCCCACTGGACGGTTTTGACCGTCCAGCTGATAGAGGGAGGACTGCTGCGCCGCTACAAACGCCACGTGAGGATGGCATTGCACTTGGGGCCGTTGTTCCGGTACTTGCGGTCAGGCTGGCGGGGGTTCCCCCAGCGGGCGCTGCCGTGTTCCTCTCCAGGGCCGAGGCAGACCAGTGGGTTCATCCCCCACCACATAGGGGGCCGGGACAGACTTCTCAACCACTTCATGGCTGTCCACAGGAATCTTGGAGAGGACGGCCTTTCTGTCTGGCCCGGTGATCTCGTCGTTGTGATAGCCGTAGTGGATGCCCTTGCCCTCAAAGACGGTTCCCGGAATGGCTTCCCTGGTCTGTGCAAAGGAGTATCACCGGCATAGAGAACATCCGATTGACAGGAATATGTACTTTCCTGTAAATTGGCCTTCCTTCTTTTACAGTTAAAGAATACCACATAAATTCTTCTTTTTCAATACCTTCCTTGGAAATTTTCGGCGTACAAAACGCCCTGCAGGAAAGTACAGATTCCTGCTGGCCGAACCGGGAACCCAAAGAGGTGGACGCTTATGAACGGACAAATGCAGAGCGCGGCAGTCAAGCAAGATGGCCACAGCCGTCAGAAGATCGACCTGACCGGCCAGCGGTTTGGAAAGCTGACCGTCATTGGCCCTGCGGAGAACGTGGGCCGCAAAACAGCCTGGCGGTGCCGGTGCGACTGCGGCCGGGAAGCCGTGGTGAAAACCTATCACCTGCGGTGCGGCCACACCAAAACCTGCGGATGCCAAAACGGCGCGGGCGGTTCACGGCACGCATTGGGCCTGTCCTATGTGGACGGCACCTGTTTGGAGATGCTGCAAGCCAAGACCGTGCGCCGGAACAACACCAGCGGTGTGCCCGGCGTGGAGTGGCAGAGCACAAAGCAGCGATGGAGAGCCACCATCTGCTTCAAGGGGAAGCGCCACTATCTGGGCAGCTACGCCCGCTTTGAGGACGCGGTCAAAGCTCGAAAGCGGGGCGAGGAGGAGTACCACGACCGGTTTTTACGTGAATTTGCCCAGAGCGCGGCACAGCCGCGGCAAAGGGACGATTTAAATTTATGAAAGGAGGGAGCCGAATGAATGAGGCGATCCCGCCCTGGAGTTGGCCCGCCGTCAGACACGCCGGCGGCGGCGGGGATAGGAGGCGTTCGGCAAACCAGTGGAAACGCTGGGACGGCAAAGCTGCGGGACTAAGGCGGAGAGAAATCCCCGCTATGTCAGCCGGGTTGCGACTTAGCAAACCACGGGAAACCGTGGGACGCAAAGCTATTTTTGGGGCCTAAGGCGCATTTGTTTTCTGGAACGACTGTGCTATGGCAGCCCGGCCGCCGGATAACTTTGCATCCGAGCAAATACTGCAAAGAAAGGAAGATATCCATGAAGAAAAAGAATTTGACCAAACGCGGGCTCGCGGCCCTCGTGGCCTTGGCGATGTGCTTTGGAATGCTGAATCTGTCCGCGTTCGCGGCGGAGGAGTACAGCGATCCTACGGCCCAAGAGTGTGTGCATACTTGGGAATTCGAC
The DNA here is from genome assembly GCA_022793095.1 of Oscillospiraceae bacterium. Lineage (GTDB taxonomy): Bacteria > Bacillota > Clostridia > Oscillospirales > Oscillospiraceae > JAAWCD01. The sequence continues at coordinate 2,249 of JAAWCD010000031.1, forward strand.
AAGACCATCCAAGAAGCTACTTGCACTGAGAATCGGGTAGAACAGCATCAGTGCCGCGATGAGCAAGGCAGCTGCGGCGAAATAAAAGAAGTAACCGTTGAGGGCACTATGCTGGAAGCCGACTTCAGCGGCGGTAGATGCGAAGAAAGCGGTAATGGAACACATACGATTTACTGCAGTAATTGCGAAGGCGTAGCCGATGGGCACAGCAAGGTCGAGAGCTGTGGAGACTGGGACGGCGATGGCCAGTGCGATGGCTGCGGTGCGGAGCTCGTGTGCGATCACCGTGGGGGCAACCACGAGGACGAAAGTCAGCACGAAGCGCCCACCTGCACAGAAAAGGGCCAACAGGTTTATGTCTGTGACAAATGCGGCGGTGTAGTGGAGAACAAGGAAATTCCCGCGCTGGGCCACGAATGCGGCGACTTCCGGTGGGACAATGCTCAGCATTGGTCTGAGTGCAATCGCTGCTACGAAGCGATTGGCGGGAAAAAGGACCATGAGTGGAAGGAAGTTTCCCGCGAGGAAGCCACCTGTACGGAACCCGGTGAAATCAAGTATGAATGCGGTGTTCCGAACTGCAATGCAAGCTGCGACGAGGAAATTCTCTCCAAGGGGCACTCTACAGAGATCGTTGTTGAAAACGAGCCCACCTGCACCGAGAAAGGCAACGAGCACGAGGTATGCACCGTATGTGGCGTCATTGTGGAGAACAAGGAAATTCCCGCGCTGGGCCACGAATGCGGCAGCTTCCAGTGGGACGATGTTGAACATTGGTCTGAGTGCGCGCGCTGCCACCAAGTGATTGGCGAGAAAAAGGACCATGAGTGGAAGGAAGCTTCCCGGAAAGACCCCACCTGTACGGAACCCGGCGAAATCAAGTATGAATGCAGTGTTCCGAACTGCAATGCAAGTTACGACGAGGAAATTCCCTCCAAGGGGCACTTTACAACAATCGTTGTTGACAATGAGCCCACCTGCACCGAGAAAGGCAACGAGCACGAGGAATGCACCGTATGTGGCTCCATTGTGGAGAGCAAGGAGATCCCCGCGCTGGGCCACGAGCTGGAGCCCATTCTTCAGGGCGCTACCTGTACCGATCCCGGTCTGACCGGTGTGAAGTGTACCCGTCCCGGCTGCGGCTATCGGGCTGAAGTCTCCGCTGACGCTATCGGACACGACTACAAGATCATTGAGCAGATCGAAGGTGATTCTGAAAATCACCTGTTGATTTGTGGAAACGACACATCACACACGCAGCAAAAAGCCCATGCCTACGGCGCGTGGGAAACTGTGCGGGCGGCCACTGCGACGGAAGACGGCGAAGAGCAGCACGTGTGTGCCGGTTGCGGCTACGTGCAGACCCGTCCCATCCAGGCGACCGGCAGCGGCGATGACGGCAACACGCAGCCGTCTCCCATCATCCCTGACGGCGATGATGACGGCGATGACACACCGCCGTCTCCCGTCATCCCTGACGGCGATGATGATGACGGCGATGACACGCAGCCGTCTCCCGTCATCCCTGACGGCGATGATGATGACGGCGATGACACGCAGCCGTCTCCCGCCACCCCTGATGGCGACGCGACTACCCCCGGCACCGGCGTACCTATGACAGACGCCCCTGAGGTGACTATCCCGGATGCGGACGTTCCTCTGGCTGACGTGCCTGAGGTGACCGTCCCGGATGCGGATGTTCCTCTGGCTGACGTGCCTGAGGTGACTGTTCCAGATGAAGAGGTTCCCCTGGCGGACATTCCCGAGGTGGAGATTCCCGAGGAAGAGGTTCCCCTGGCGAATATTCCGGAAGTGGATATTCTGGATGGAGAAGTGCCTCTGGTGGACATTCCCGACGAGAACATCCCCCTGGCGGACGTACCCAAGACCGGAGATCTCTCCTATATCTGGGGGATTCTCACCCTGATCTCTGGCGCCTGCATGGCCTGGCTGGCTCTGGAGGAGAAAAAACGCACGGAAAAGTAACCTAAGCTTCCGTCTGCCGGCAATGGCAGACAACAGCCCCCTTGAGCTCAGACTCAAGGGGGCTTCTTCTTGCCTTACAGCGCCTTTCGCGCCCGCTTCTTTTGTTTGCGCTTCCCGGCCCGGTCCTGATAATAGGCCCGGTTCTCCTCGGTGGCGGAATAAGTGAGCCGCACCGCGCTCCACCCCGGGCCGTCTCGGGAAAGCCGCACCCGGACGAAAAATCCTCCGTGTTCCTTGCAGGTGCCCAGTATAATCCACTTCCGCCCAGGCTGAGGCACCCAAGCCGTCTGGGCCAGCCGCCGTTTGCACACCGGACAGCGGGTCCGGGTCACCGCCCGGTCCTGCCAGACCGCATCCCGGACAGGGTAGCCCCGAAACACCTCCCGAAGCATGGCCCCGCCCTCCGCCGGTTCAGGCTCTTCCGCCTCCGCCATGGCCTGCGTCCAGTCCACCCGCTGGAGAATCAAGGCTGTATAATAGGCGTCATTGCCCGCGTCGTGGAAATCCTGGCCTTCCGTGAAGAGCTGAAGCCGCTCCGCCGCCGCCGGGAGAGAGTAAGCCCGGCGCTCCTCCTCGAACTGCCTGCCATAGATTTTCTGCAAGTCATAACAGGCCGGCAGCCACTCCTCATCCAGCCCGTGAAGCTGGAGGTTGTCCCGCAGAATCCGCAGGTCGTTGCCGCCCCAGACCACAAAGGAAAAGCCTTCGCCGCACCAGTCCAGAAACTGATCCAGCGCCTCCGGAAACCGGGGCGCCTTCCGGAGCCGGGCCTCCTCCAGGCCGGTCAGCTCCCGGACGTGGGACTGTATTTTGGTGTAGTACGCCGGCCGGACCAGGGTGTCAAACCGATCCAGAAGGTTCCGCTCCCCATCCAGCTTGACCGCGCCGATCTGAACAATCTCCCCCACCAGGCAGACCGGATCCATCACCCGCTTCGCCCCTGGAAGGGCCTGATTCCACTCCAAATCCAAAACGATGTAATTCATAATCCGTCCTTTTGCCCCGTCAGCCGGAATGGGACGCCGGGGCTGTGTTTTTCAAAGCTGATTATACAACGGCAAGGCCGGAGATGGAAGAGCAAAGCAGAGGTTTTTGCCGGATTTTTCCGCCTCGCCGGGAAAAAACCAAAAATTACCGGAATAAATTTGGAAAAATGTTATCGTTCTGTAATGACTTTTCCCGCTGGACGTGGTATCATACATCCATACTGGGCGGAGCCTGTCTCCAGCCCTATGGAGAGATGGAGTGAGTGGATTGAAGCGTATCCGATGGAACCAAGCGGCGCTGATGTGCGCCGTCCTTCTGATGGCCTGCTGTCTGACCGCCTGCGGCGGTAAGCTCCCGGCCGGAGTGACCACCGCGCTGGGCGATTTGAGCGGACTGAGCCAGGAAGAGGCTGTGGCCCAGCTGAATGACGCTTTTGAAGCGGTACAGGGCCAGAATTTGACCCTGCGTTACAATGGGATGACAGCTGCGCTGCCGGGCAGCTCCTTCCAGCTGGATGATCTGACCGGCCTGCTGGAGGACGTGGAGCAGGGCGAGAAGCTGGAGCTGCCGGTCAGCCTGAGCGGCAGCGGCGAGCAGAACCTGCAAAACGCGCTGGAGCAGCTGTCCGGCGGGGACTCGGTGGTGGACACTATCTGCGCCGTGCTGGACGGCGAGCTGGTGATTACCAAGGGCGTCACCGGCGTGTCGGTGTCCGAGGGCGATGCCTTGGACGCGGCGCGGAGCGCCGTGATGAAGGCGGTCAACCAGGCGGTCAACGAAGCGGGCAGCCTGGAACAGGCGGCTGTGGACCTGGAGGGCACGACGGTGGCCCCTGGGGAGCCGGACCTGGAGAAGCTTTATCAGGAGATTTACACCGAGCCGGTGGACGCGCGGCTGGACCCGGACGCGGGGCAGATTGTCCCCCACGCCAACGGCGTCAGCTTTGACATTGCCCAGGTGCGGGAGGAAATTGCGGACATGGAGGAGGGCGGCACCAAAGCCATTCCTCTGACGGAAACGGAGCCGGCCATCACGACAGCGAAGCTGGAAGCCAACCTGTTCAAGGATGTGCTGGGCCAGGCCTCCAGCAACGTGGGCGGCAGCGCCGCCCGGCTGAGCAATGTAGCCCTGGCGGCCTCCATGTGCAACGGAAAAATTTTGATGCCTGGCGATATTTTCGCCTACAACGAGACCACCGGACCCCGGACGCTGGCGGCAGGCTTCAAGAACGCTCCGGCCTATGTGAACGGCAGGACGGAGGATCAGGTCGGAGGCGGCATCTGTCAGGTGTCTTCTACCACCTATTACGCGGTTCTGCGGGCGAATTTGAAGGTCGTAGAGCGGCAGAATCACAGTTATGCCGTAGGCTATGTGCCAGACGGCATGGACGCCACGGTGTTTTACGGGTCGCTGGACTTCCGTTTCCAGAACGATACGAACTATCCCATCAAGCTGCTGTTCAATGTGGATGGCCGCAAGCTGACGGTGACGATTATGGGCACCAACGAGACGGGATATACCTATGAGGTGTGGAACAAGCTGCTGTCCACCGTTGCCCCTGAAGTGATTGAGAAGGAGGACCCCAGCCTTCAGCCCGGTGAGAGCCGGGTAGATCAGACCGCTTACACCGGCAAGCGGGTGGAGGTCTATCGGGGCACCTACGACAAGGACGGCAATCTGATCTCCACGGAAAAGATAAGCACGGACACCTACAAGAAGCGGGATAAGATTGTGCTGGTGGGCCCCGCTTTGGTGGATCCCACCGCGCCTCTGGACCCCAACCTGCCGGTAGACCCGAACGCTTCGGTGGACCCCAACGTGCCGGTGGATCCGAGCGCGCCGGTGGTAGATCCGCCGGTGCAGGAATCGCCTCTGCCTCCGGTGCAGACGGCGGCGCCCAGCACGGAGCCGGTGCCCAGTGTGGAGCCCAGTCTCCCGCCTGAGCCCAGCGTGCCGCCCAGCACAGAGCCTTCCTCCGGAGTGCCGGACATTCTCCAGCCGCCGGTCCAGACCCAGGCCCCGGTGGTGCCGGAACAGCCTGTAACGCCGGAGCAGCCGGACGTTCCGCCTCCGCCGCCAGCCTCATAAGCGATGCAAAAGGAACGGACAGCTTTGTCCGTTCCTTTTTGTTCCGTTTGTTTTTGCTTCTTTTTCTTGAAAGAAAAAGAAGCAAAAAGAACTTCAAACTGACGGTTGGGGGAAGCTGTTCGGTAGAATTAGATTGACGTTCTTTTGATTCTTTATTTAAGGAAAGAGGGATGATATGTTTCAAGGATTTACAGATGAGACCATCGGCTTTCTCTGGGGAATTCGCATGAATAACAGCAGGGAATGGTTTGCGGACCACAAAAAGGACTATCAGAAGCACCTTTACGAGCCCATGAAGGCCCTCTCCGCCGAAGTGTCAGAAGAGATGCGGGAGGAGTGCCGCGCCTACGGGCTGGCCCCCAAGGTGGCCCGCATCTACCGGGATGCCCGGCGCATCCACGGTAAGGGCCCTTACAAGGAAAGCCTGTGGTTTGTACTCCAGAAGCCAGCGGAGGACTGGACAAGTACGCCCGCGTTTTATTTTGAGGTGATGCCCACAGGCTACGAATATGGCATGGGCTTCTACGCCAGCCGTCCCATTCAGATGGAGGTCTACCGCCGCCGCATCCTGCGGGACCCGGGGGAGCTGGAGGCGCTGGCCCGGCGGCTGAACGGTCAGGAAACGTTTGTGCTTGTGGGAGATGAGTACAAGCGGTCCAAGGGGGAGGTGTCCGAGCTGCTCAAGCCTTGGTTTAACCGGAAGAGTCTGGCTCTGATTGCCACCCGCAAGCCGGACGGGCTGCTGCTCTCTCCAGAGCTGAAGGACACCCTGGTGGAGGCCTTCCGCTGGCTGCTGCCCTACTACGGCTACCTGCGGCGCCTGGAGCAGGAGCCGCTGCCGGAGACGTGACCTTGGGGGGAGACGGCAAAAATAGTTTGCCGTCAAGCGTGGGAGCGCTCCCCCGAAAACGGCATAGCCCTACAGGCTGCTAAATGAAAAAATGGGGGTGTATTTTTGATGACAAACAAAGGAATTGGCCGCTCCGGCGGGGATATGCCTGCGCTGCACGGGTACGGCATAACAGAACCAGGCAAAGCCGAAGTGCTGGTGGTGGACACCTACCGCATGGAAGACGGGCTGCTGGCTGAGCATTGGGGCGCCGTACAGCCCCTGCCGCTGGATCAGTTTGGAAATTCGCGACTGATGTAAGGGCATCACTAATCTTCTGACGGTACAGAAAATTGCTGGGACAGAGACGTGAAAACCGCGCTGGAGAGCAGAAACACTCTGCTCCCAGCGCGGTTTTTGTCCCGCCGCATGCCGGCGTAAAGCTGGTTCCTTAAGTTTGGGGTTCCAAGTAGTTTTGGAGGATTTGCGCGGCGTGTGCCCGTGTGGTTGCTCCAGCGGGGTCAAAGGTGCCGTTCTCATAACCCTGAACCATGTTGTTCTCAACAGCCCAGCGCACAGCCTCTCGAGCGTAACCGCTGATTTGCGGCTCATCAAGGAAGGGGAGCGCTGCCGTCGAAGCCGGACTTCCCGCATACCGCCAGAGCATCACCACCAGCTGCTCCCTGGTAATGCTGTCATCGGGTCCGAACTGCCCGTCGCCGTAGCCGCCCGCAATGCCCTTCTCGGATGCCCAGGCAATAGCGCCGGCGTACCACGCGCCGGCCGCTACGTCTATAAAGCTGATTCCCTGGCCCGCAGAGGGCTTTCCCTCCTTATTGTAAAGGATTTGTGCCAGCTGTGCACGGGAAAGGTAGTCCTCCCCACGGAACTGCCCGTCTTCATAGCCATTCATGAGGCCCTTTTCTGTGACGAACCGCACGGCGCCGTAATACCACGCCGTATCCGGCACGTCTGGAAACGGATTGTTCCAGGGGAGCTCCGGCGTCTCCTCGGGGTCCGGCGTTTCCGCGGGCTCCGGCGGAAGAGGCTCAAATTCTGCCGATACCGTGACCGTTCTGCTTGGCATGATAAAGGTAAATGTTCCGTCTTCCTTTTCCGTCAGATCCAGAGGCTTGCCATTCCGGCCCGCGACGGTCAGGCTGGCCAGCTGATAGCCGCCATTCGGGGTGACGGTGATGGTCACCCGGTCACCGGCAGCGGCTCTGGCCGGTTTAACCGTGACCTTGCCGCCTGTGGCGCTGGGGGTGGAAATGGAATAATAGACGGGGGAGGAATCCTCATCGCCATAGCTGTAATCCGGACGGCTGCTGCCCCCGGAATTGTTCTGGCTCCACCGGGCGTATACCGTGGTATCGCTGGAAAATACGGTGGATGTGGTGACTTGCTCCTCAGAGGCTGTAAACCAGCCGTCGAAGGTGTATCCGCTGCGGACCGGCGTGGGCAGGCTGGACAGGGTTCCGTCTGGGCCGGCGCTCATTTCTGCCGGCGTTACCGTGCCGCCGGCGGCGTCGAAGGCGACGGCGAAAGCGTTCTCATGGACATCGCCGGCATTTGCGGGCGGAATGTCCAGCCGCAGAACCGTCGAGGCTCTGGCCGCCAGCGCATGCCGTCCCCCCGTCTGGGAGAGGGATATGGTATAATCCAGGTATCCGTAGGCACCGGGGCTGCCGGGCGTCTCTTCCACAGCGGGAGCGTAATCAACAACCTGTATGACAGGGGCAACGCCGGTCACATCCAAGGCCGTGAGCTGGTCCCTTGCCAGATCCTCCGCGTAGGCGGCAGCCTCCTCCTCAGACAGTCCGGCCGGGGCCAGGCCGGTTTTCAGCGCGTCCTCCACGGCGCTGTCGAGGGTAGTGCCGCAGCTTGTACAGGCGCCGCCGTCAAAGTCGTGGCCCGCGGCGGGAATGGACTCGGTCCACGCCCTGCCGCAGCCGGAGTCCGTGCAGGTATAGGTCCGGACGCCCGGCTCAGTGCAGGTGGGTTCCTGCGTGACCTGACCGCCGTCCCAGGTGTGCCGGGCGGCGATGGTCAGCTGAGCGGTCTGACCGCCGTAAGTGACGGTGATGGTCTGATCCCTTGTGGAGGTTTTGTCATAGCCGGTGCACATGGCGGCAATCAGCGGAAGGGTGCAGCTGCCGTGACGGTAGCAGGTGGCGGTGACAGCCAGGTCCGCGTCCATGAGCAGGGATTCCAGATCCGCGCCCTGCCGGCCGTTGATGGCCTCCGCGGAGAGCTCCATGGCGGAGAACCGGCAGTTGCTGGAAGCGGCGAAATCCTGCGTCCAGTTGTGAGCGCCGGCAGAAGGCCGGGTGCCGTAGTAGTATCCAACGCCGATATGGACGGCCCGCGGGCTTACAATGTTTCTGTGGTGGCCGGGGCTGTGAAGCCAGCTGTCCATGACAATAGCGGGCGTGGGCTGGCCGGAGGCGATATTTTCCGCGCTGTAGTGATAGACGACCCCGCACTCCTGGTAGGCGGTCCAGCAGATACGTCCATCCGGCCGGGTGTGGTCGGGGCGGTAGCTGGCATAAATCTCACGGGCCCGCAGGCTGGCCGCGTCCTGAATGGCGTCAAAGACGGAGAGGGGGGCCAGGCCTCTGCCCATCCGGTACTGGTTGACCAGCCGCAGGACCTCCCAGCCCATTCGGTCCATTCCGTCAGGGAGCTCCGGCGCGGGCGGGTCCGGCAGATCCGGGCCGGGCGCCGGGTCAGGGCCGGGGTTCGGGCCGGGCTCAGAGGTTGGGCTGGGGCCGGGCTCAGAGGTTGGACTGGGGTCAGGGCTGGGGCTGGGCTCCGGGTCCGCCCCGGCGGAACCGCTGGTTACACCATTCTTCTCCATCAGGTCATACAATGCGTTTATCCCATCCTCCCCTATGACGGGAGCATAGGTGACCACATATTCCCCGCACAAGACATTCTTGGTTGACGAGTTATAGGTGACAGCAATAGGCCAGTCGGGCCAGGCGCCAGATGGTTGGGCAAACAGTTTTTTGAGCTCTTCATCAATTCGGGAAGGGTCCCCGGCGCCGCCAGAGCAGGCGTAATAGTAGAATTTATACTTGTTTCTGTTGGCAATGCTGGCAAACTGCGTGATGGCAGTGGAAATATTTGCGGCGCCATCCGAGGGGTAGCAGATCAAAACGATATCCCGGGTCTCGGTTTTGCCGGCAATCCGGTTAATCATGTCAACGGCCTGCGCCCGGGTAAGGCCCACCCAGTAGTCTGTATCCGCTGGCTGTTCAAAGGCTGACGCCGTTGGCAGCAGCGTCAGCATCATGCTCAGCGCCAACAGGATGGATGCCAGTTTTCGTTTCATCAAAATCAATTCCTCCCAAACTTGATTTGCGGGTGCATGGGTATTGTAGCTCACTTCAAGGCAAAATTCAAGTGGAGCGTTTGTCATATGGAGTACGTTGGGAAAAGTAGGCGCTGAGCGTTGACAGAATGGGGCAGGACTGTTATTTTAATGATAGAGAAAAGACTGCTTTAACCGAAAGGTGAGGAAAGATGGAAGAGCTTTTGGAGCGTTTACTGGAGGAATGCCGTCCCTTCGCCAGCCAGGGACAGGTTGCCAATTATATTCCGGAGCTGGCCAAGGGGGACCCGCAGGCCCTTGGGGTGTATGTCACCGGCAGCGAGGGAAAGCACAGCTGGGCGGGGGATTGCCGCCGCCTGTTCACCATTCAGAGCATTGTGAAGCCCATTCTGCTGCTCCAGGCCCTGCTGGACAACGGCCCGGAATTCGTGCTGAACCGGGTGGGCGTGGAGGCCACAGGGAAGCCTTTTGACGCCATCAACGCCGGAGACCAGTCCCTGGACAGCGGGAACATCAACCCCATGGTCAACATGGGGGCCATTGTCATGTGCAGCCTGATTCACGGCCGCAGTTATGAGGAGCGGTTCCAGCGGCTGCTGGATCTGACCCGGCGGCTGGCCGGAGATGGAGAAATCGGGATTGACGGGGCGGTCTACCGCTCGGAGAAAAGCCACGGCAGCAAGAACCGGGCCCTGGCCTATCTGCTCAAGTCCCACGGCCTGCTTGAAGACGGCGTGGAAGAGGTGCTGGACTGCTATTTCCGGGCCTGTTCCATCCAGATGGACTGCCGGGCCCTGGCACATATCGGGGCTGTGCTGGCCAACCGGGGACGGCTTCCGGTGTCCAATGAGCGGATTTTTCCCGCGCCCATGTCCCGGTATGTCAACGCGATTCTGATGACCTGCGGGATGTATGACGGCTCGGGAGAATTCGCCCTGCGGGTGGGCGTTCCGGCCAAGAGCGGCGTGGGCGGCGGCATCATGGCCGTGGTCCCCACCCGCATGGGCATTGGGATTTTCGGTCCTGCTCTGGACGGCAAGGGAAACAGCGTGGCGGGCATCAAACTGCTGGAGCGGCTGAGCGGAGAGCTTTTTTTGAGCATTTTCTGAGAAGCTGTACCATTAGGCGAAGTGTGCGGATTTGCGAGCCAAAATCGTTGCTGGCAAGGCAAAAAAGCGCAGGAATACTGGATGTATTTTAAGCTTTTTTAACGAAGCCAACGGCGATTTGGGCCGCAAGGACGTGCACTGTGGCTATTGGTACAGCTTCTGAACATCTCAGGGGATAAAGGCGGGCGGACGGGTCATAATAAGCGCTGATAAGCTGCTGAAAGGAGACCCGCCCCTTGATTATCGCGCTGGCCCGCACCATTTTTCTGTATCTGCTGATTATCGCTGGTATCCGCCTGATGGGAAAGCGTCAGGTTGGGGAGCTGGAGCCCTCCGAGCTGGTGCTCGCCATGCTCATTTCCGACCTGGCCGCCGTGCCCATGCAGGACTTCGGTATTCCCCTGGCTTTCGGCGTGGCGCCCATCATCGTTCTGCTCTGTATCACCATGGTGCTCTCTGTCCTCACCATGAAAAGCGTGCGGCTCCGCGCCCTCATGTGCGGTAAGCCCAGCATTGTCATCGACCACGGGCAGATTATCCAGCGGGAGATGACCCGCAACCGGCTCACACTGGACGAGCTGTTGGAGGAACTCCGGCTCCAGGGCATCCTGGATCCCTCCGCCGTCAAATACGCCATTCTGGAGACCAGCGGGCGGCTGTCCACCATCCTGTACGCCAACCAGCAGCCAGCCACACCGGAACAGCTGGGGCTGACGCCGGAGGACGCGTCCCTGCCTCTGGTTCTGATTAACGACGGCCGGCTGCTGGAGGCTAATTTGAAGACGCGGGGCTATGACCAGAACTGGCTGGACAAACAGCTGGCGGCCCACAAGCTTTCCTCGGTCCGGGAGGTCTACTTCCTCACGGTGGACCAGCGGGGCCGGACCTACTTTGTTCCCAAGGAGGTGTGGCGCTCATGAAGAGGGCCTGGATTGCGGGGAGCGTCCTGATTCTCCTGCTGGCCGTCTCCTGGTGGAACGCCTGGTATATTCAGTCCTTCACGCAAACATTGTCCGGCGTCCTGGCCCAGGCGGAGGACGCGGCGGAGACCGGCGACTGGGAAATGGCCGGCCGGCTGACCATGGAGGCACAGGACCGGTGGGAAGGGGCCTCCAGGTATCTGTACACGGTGCTGCGGCACGCGGACACAGATCAGGTGGATATCAAATTCCAAGCGGTCCTGGAATGGATTGAGTGCCGGGAGGATGGGGAGTATTCCTCCGCCAATGCCGAGCTGATGGCCCAGCTGGCCCTGATTGCCGGGATGGAACAGCCCTCCATCAAAAATCTGCTGTAGCAGGCAGATGAATTTCGACAGAAACAGGTCCCGCTCACAGCACCTTGGCTGTGAGCGGGACCGCTTTCTGCATCCTGAATCTCCCCGTTCGGGTCAGGATCGGGTTCAGGGTCTGACTCAGGCGTTGGTTCGGGAGCAGGCTCCGGGGTGGGTTCCGGTGTTGGTTCAGGATCGGGTTCCGGCGTTGGTTCGGGAGCGGGCTCCGGGGCGGGTTCCGGCGTTGGTTCGGGAGCGGGCTCCGGGGCGGGTTCCGGCGTTGGTTCGGGAGCGGGCTCCGGGGTGGGTTCCGGTGTTGGTTCAGGAGCGGGCTCCGGAGTGGGTTCCGGATCCGCCGCCAAAATAACGTCCGGAAGGTCAGCCGCCGTGAACGTGAAGGTAAACGTCACGGAAATCTCGTCCTCTTCCCCCCAGGGAACCTCCGGCGATGCAGAGGCCGCGCCAAACAGACGGAATACCCCATGAGAGGGTCCCGCGTCCAGCGTCAGCACCTCTTTCATGACAGATGCCTGCCCGGAAATTAAAATTTGATGTTCCGCGCCTTGGTAGGCTCCGGACCACTCCCCATCTTCGCTTTGAAACTCAGCGTACAGGAAGAGCTCCTTTTCCCTCGCGTCATCCCCAGGCGGCTCCGAAGCGTAGATGACACCGCTCTGCTCTGTGACGCCTCCCGCCGCGCTGGCCCAGACCGTCACCGGGACCTCACTGTGATTGGTAATCGTCAGCGTTTCCCCTACGATCTGCTCTGTGGAGACTCCATGGTCTGATTCCACCGGCAGGCCGTAGGGATTGATAACAATCCGTCCGGACTCCGGCACAGTGACGTCAATGATGGGAATATCGCTGCGGCTGGCGTCCACCGGCGCGGGCGTTTCCTCGGGAGGCTCCGTCTCCACCGGCGCGGGCGTTTCCTCCGGAGGATCGGTCTCCACTGGCGCGGGCGTTTCCCCCGGAGGATCGGTCTCCACCGGCGCGGGCGTTTCCTCGGGAGGCTC
>JAAWCD010000003.1 GCA_022793095.1 Oscillospiraceae bacterium
CCGCGCTGCTTGTGCAGGTATATCTGTAAACCTCTTAATTACCAGAGCTGTATACCCCTCGTTTTCCAGGAGCAGCGCCAACTCTTCCCGAATGGCTGGGTCATCCTCGATTATCATAATTTTGAGCATACCATTCCTCCTGCCAATTTACTTACAGTTTAGCACAGAAAAGGCGGATTATCAATTATGGACAGGAACAAAGCCGTTCGCATTTTTGAAAACCTCCTTGGAAAATGACCAAATACCCAGGGAACAGCACCTTTTCCTCCTGAGGCAATTGGTTCCCCTGAAATAATAAAGGAGCCGCCGGTTCAATCAGCGGCCCCTAAAATTTGCAAGAATAGCCCGCAGAAGGACAAAATTCCTTCTGCGGGCTGCTTTGCGTCTATTTCAGGGCGTCTGTTACAGCGGTGTAAATATCGCCGGCGTTTTCCGCCATGACCAGAACGATTGTGCCGTCGTCCAGGGTCTCCACCTTGGCGTTTTTGGCGATTTCGTACTGGTCGGCAAGGTACAGCTCAAAGTTCTTCTGCTGCTGCTCCACGTAGCCGTTTACCGCGTCCAGCACTGTGCCGGCCTTGCCTTCTGCGGGCATGATAAGTGCGATGGTGTAGGCCTGCACATTCATAAGGGACATGGAGATGGCGTAGGAGGACATATCCTCCTCGGTGACACCAAGCGTCTGGAAGATGAGCTCGCTGTCGCCCCCTGGGGTGGTGATGGGGGGATTGTACTCCACCGCCTCGGCCCCGCAGTTGTTGATGGCTTCCGCGTACCGGGCGGTCCGGTCCTCCGCGGTCAGTCCGGTTGTCTCCTCAGGTGCGTCGTTTTTCTGTCCGCACGCGGCCAGCAGGCCGGTCAGCAGCAGCAGGGCCAGGCCTGCCGCAATCAGTCGTTTCATTTTGTTTCCTCCAATTTTGATGATATCCCTTCTTTTTCTTGAAAGAAAAAGAAGCAAAAAGAACTTCAAGCTACGGTTTTAGGCAAGCTATCTATAGAACCAGTTTAAAGTTCTTTTGCTTCTTTTCTTTCAAGAAAAGAAGGCGCTGTCTGTTTGGACGATGGCGGCGGGGAAAAGTTCCCTTTGGCGAGACTTTTTTTCGGTGAAAGCTTGAGCCTGCCATCCTCGCCAGTCACCCTCAGCCGGTCGCCGGAGGCCAGGGCCCCCCGCAGCAGCAGGTCCGCCGCCTCATCCTCCAGATGCCGCTGCAAGTACCGCCGGAGGGGCCGGACGCCATATTCCGGATTCGTGCCCTGCCCGGCGATGACCGTCAAGGCCGAGTCCTCCAGCTCCAGCGTTACCCCCGACGACTCCAGCCGCCGGGCGGTCTCCCGGCCCATCAGCGCGGCTACCCGCTTTCGCTCCTCCTCCGTCAGGCTCTGGAACACAATCACCTCGTCCACCCGGTTCAAAAACTCCGGCCGGAACAGCTGCTTCAGCTCCCGCTCCACCGCCTGCCGGGCGTCCGCCTGGCCACCGTTGGAGAAGCCCAGCGGCGTCCGGCTGAGCTGCCGGGCCCCCGCGTTGGTGGTCATCACCACCACGGTGTTCCGAAAGTCCGTCCGCCGCCCGTGGGCGTCCGTCAGCACCCCGTCTTCCAGGATTTGCAGCAGGAGATTCCAGATTTCACCATTTGCTTTCTCCAGCTCGTCGAAGAGCACCACCGCGTAGGGCCTCCGCCGCACCCGCTCCGTGAGCTGGCCCCCCTCCTCGTGGCCCACATAACCCGGAGGAGAGCCGATGAGCCGGGATACGGTGTGGGCCTCCATATACTCCGACATGTCGAAGCGGAGAAGCGCCTCTTCCGTGCCGAACAGGGCCTCGGCCAGCGCCTTGCTCAGCTCGGTTTTGCCCACCCCGGAAGGGCCGGGAAACAGAAAGGAGCCCATGGGCCGCTTGGGGTCCTTCAGACCCGTTCTGCCCCGGCGGATGGCCCGTGCCACCGCCTGGACTGCGTCTTCCTGGCCCACCACCCGCTTGTGGAGAGCCTCCTCCAGCTTCAGCAGCCGCTTGGACTCCTCCTCGGTCAGGGCAGTCACCGGAATACCCGTCCAGTCGGACACCACCGCCGCCACGTCGCCAGCTTCCACCGGACGGCGCTCCCGGTCCGCCCCGGTGTACCAGGCCAGCCGGGCCTCTTCCAGCTGGCGGCGGAAGGAGGCCTCCGCGTCCCGCAGCAGGGCGGCCCGCTCAAAGTCCTGGCCGTGGACCGCCTCCTCCAGCTCCCGGAGGGCCTGCCGGTGCCGGCCCTCCAGTCCCCGCAGGGCCGCGGGCGGGCCGGCGTCCTCCAGCCGCACCCGGGAAGCCGCCTCGTCCATCAAATCAATGGCCTTGTCCGGCAGGAACCGGGCGGGGAGATACCGGCGGGACAGCTCCACCGCCGCGTCCAGGGCTCCGTCGGTGATGGACAGCCGGTGATGGGCCTCGTACTTGTCCCGAAGGGCTTTTAAAATGGTCAGGGCCTCCGCCGGAGCGGGCTCCTCTACGGTCACCGGCTGGAACCGCCGCTCCAGAGCGGCGTCCTTCTCAATGTAGCGCCGGTATTCCTCCAGGGTGGTGGCGCCGATGACCTGCAATTCGCTCCGGCCCAGGGCGGGCTTCAGGATGTTGGCCGCGTCGATGGCCCCCTCTGCCGAGCCTGCCCCTACCAGGGTGTGGATTTCGTCCAGAAAGACCAGAATGTTCCCTGCCCGCTGGATTTCCTTTAGGAGGCGCTTGACCCGCTCCTCGAACTCGCCCCGGTACTTGGTGCCCGCCACCATGGAGGACAGGTCCAGCGCCAGCAGCCGTTTGCCCCGCAGGGGATCCGGCACGTCGCCGCCGCAGATCCGCAGGGCCAGCCCCTCCGCCACCGCGGTCTTGCCCACGCCCGGTTCCCCCAGGAGAACGGGGTTGTTTTTGGTCCGCCGGGTCAGAATCTGAATGACCCGCCGCAGCTCCTTCTCCCGGCCCGTCACCGGGTCCAGCTTGCCCTGAGCGGCCAGCCGGGTCAGGTCCCGGGAAAACTGCTCCAGCAGCTTGGAGTCCTTGGACGATTCCTCTCGGGGTTCCCGAGGCCGGGGGGGATGGAAGGGCAGGGGCTGGCCCCCCAGGGCGGCGGTGACCTCGCCGTAGAGCCGCTTCAGGTCTAGGCCGCTGCCAACCAGGATGCGGGCGGCCACGCCGTCCCCCTCCCGCAGCAGGCCCAGGAGAAGGTGTTCGGTGCCCACATACCGGTGGCCCAGCCGCTGGGATTCGTCCAGGGCCAGCTCAATGATGTGCTTGCACCGGGGGGTCAGACCCTGGGTCGGAGAGCAGCCGGGCGCTCCCACCCCCACCAGCCGGGCGATGGAGGCCCGGACGGTCTCCGGGTCCATGCGGTTTTCCGCCAGCACCCGGGCGGCCAGGCCCTGGCCCTCGGAGGCGAGGCCCAGCAGGAGATGCTCGCTGCCCACATAGCCATGGCCCATCTGGGCGGAGGCCTCCTGGGCCAGCCGGAGGGCTTCCAGGGCCCGGGCGGTGAATTTGCGGTCGTTCAAAGGTCCCTCACTCCATTCTCAACGGAATTACCCTTTCATTGTATGCGGTTTTCCGCCGGTTCAAACAGGGAACGGGAGAATTGAGCAGTCTGGAGATACGGATTGCCACGGACCCCGCGGGCCTCCTCGCAATGACGGGGAGGAACCACCGCATGTAGGGCTGGGGCTTGCCCCCGCCGTTCTAAAGGATTCCTTCGGAACCACCGTGCGAAAAACCCTCCTGACCCACAATCGAGTCAGGAGGGCTTCTTCTTTATTCCGCGTCCGCGTAATTGTCAAAATATCCTTGAATGAGCACAATAGGCGTACCCTTGTCGCCGGAGCCAGTGGTCAGGTCGCTCAGGCTTCCCAGCAAATCGGTGAGCCGCCGGGGGGTGGTCCCCTGGGTCTCCATCCTGCCCACCAGCGATTCCTTGGGCTTGTTGGCGATATACTCCGTAATCGCGGCCTTCAAGGCGTCGCCCGACAGCTGGGAGAAGTTGTTGTCCGCCAGATACTTCAGCTTGACCTCGTTGGGCGTGCCCTCCAGCCCCCCTGTGTAGGCCGGAGACACCACCGGGTCCGCAAGCTCCCAGATCTTGCCCACCGGGTCCTTGAAGGCGCCGTCGCCGTAGACCATAACCTCCACCTGTTTCCCGGTGGCCTGCTTCAATCTGGCCTGCACCTCCAGCACAAAGGGCTCGCAGTTCCGGGGGAAAAGCTTCACCTTTTCCTCCGTGGCCTTGTTGGAGCCCAGCAGGCCGTAACGCTCGTTGCACCCGCTGCCGTTCACCGGCGCGGTCATCAGCTCGTCCAGCCCCAGCACAATCTCCGCCCCAGCGGCCTTCAGAAGGCGCTTGCTCCGCTCCCTGGTGTGAATGTCGCAGACCAGCACGTTTTTCTGATTGTTCAGAATCGCCCGGCAGTCGTTGGCGAATATGATTTCCGCCTCCGCGCCCTCCCCGGCGCACAGGTCCTTGTAGTACTGGACATAATCCACCCCGGTGAAGGTGTGCTTGTTTTCCCCAAACAGCGCCCTGTACCGCTCCTCGGTGAGCACGTCGGTCCAGGGGTTGATTCCCTTCTCGTCCAGCTGGTCCAGGGAGACCAGGTGGTTGCCCACCTCGTCAGAGGGATAGCTGAGCATCAGCGTGATTTTTTTCGCGCCTCGGGCGATGCCCCGCAGGCAGATGGCAAAGCGGTTCCGGCTGAGGATGGGGAAGATGAGGCCGAATTCCCCGCCGGGGAACTTGGCCCGCACGTCCGCGGCAATGTCGTCCACACTGGCGTAATTGCCCTGTGAGCGGGCCACCACCGCTTCCGTGACCGCCACCACATCCCGGTCATGCAGGGAAAAGCCCTCGCTCTCCGCCGCGGCCAGCACGGAGCTGGCCACAATTTCAGCCAGATTGTCGCCCTCCCGGATAATGGGGGCCCGGACGCCTCTGGACACCGTTCCGATCATTCTGGACATGTTGCTGTTTCCTCCTGTAGTTCCGGCGGCAGGGGGCCGCGTTTCGGGCGGAATCCGCCCCTGCCGTCCGTTGATTGTCTTCCAGCCGCTCATTATAACACGATTGTGGGAAAAGAGGCAAGAGAGACTTTCTCAAAAACGCTGTTCCGCCGGATTAAAGCCGCGCCTCCAGGGCCTGCTTCATATCCTCGTAGCCAGGCTTGCCCAGCAGGGCGAACATGTTCTTCTTGTAGGCCTCCACGCCGGGCTGGTTGAAGGGGTTCACCCCCAGGAGGTAGCCGGAGACGCCGCAGGCCAGCTCAAAGAAGTAGATCAGCTGGCCCAGCCAGCGCTCGCTGACCTCGGGGACCTCCACCAGGATATTGGGTACGCCGCCGTCCACATGGGCCAGACGGGTGCCCCGAATGGCCTGCTCGGACACGAAGGACAGGTCTTTCCCGGCCAGGAAGTTGAGGCCGTCCACGTTGTCCGGGTCCTCGCCGATGGTCACGGTTCCCTTGGGCTTGTCAAAGCGGACCACGGTTTCAAACATAATCCGCTCACCCTCCTGGATGAACTGGCCCATGGAGTGGAGATCCGCGGTGAATTCGGTGCTGGCGGGGAAAAGCCCCTTGCCGTCCTTGCCCTCGCTCTCGCCGTAGAGCTGCTTCCACCACTCGCACATGAAGCGGAAGGAGGGCTCGTAGCAGGCCAGAATTTCCACCCGTTTGCCCTGCTCGTAGAGGGCGTTCCGAGCGGCGGCGTACTTCCAAACCGGGTTGTCCATGGACAGAACGGAGAAGGCTTCCATGGCCTCCGCCGCGCCGCCCATGAGGGCTTCAATGTCGATGCCGGTGACGGCAATGGGGAGGAGGCCCACGGCGGTGAGGACAGAGTAGCGCCCGCCCACGTCGTCGGGCACCACAAAGGTTTCGTAGCCCTCAGCGTCAGCCAGCCCCTTCAGGGCGCCTTTGGCCTTGTCGGTGGTGGCGTAGATGCGGCGGCGGGCCTCTTCCTTCCCGTACTTTTTCTCAATGAGGTCCTTAAAAATGCGGAAGGCCACGGCGGGCTCGGTAGTGGTTCCGGACTTGGAGATGATGTTGATGGAGAAATCCCGGCCGCCGATGAGCTCGATGGTCTCCAAAATGGCGTCGGTGGACAGGGTGTTGCCAGCAAAGAGGATGTCCGGGGTATCCTTCTTTTTCAGGTTGTAGTTGGGGGAGCGGAGCAGCTCCACCACGGCCCGCGCGCCCAGATACGAGCCGCCGATGCCGATGACCACCAGGACCTTGGAGTCGGACTGGATTTTTTTCGCGGCTTTTTGGATGCGGGCGAACTCCTCCTTGTCGTAATCCCGGGGCAGATAACGCCAGCCGGTGTAGTCGTTGCCGGCGCCGGTTCCGCTGGTCAGGGTCTCATGAGCGGCCCGGACGCGGGGCTCCATAGCGGCCAGGGTTTCCGGCGTCACGAAGCTGGAAATGGGGGAAAGGTCTACGTTCAGCATAAAAGCAAGCGCCTCCATCTATATAATTTGTCCGCGGGCCTGCTGCCCGCAGATGAATCCGTCCCCATTATAGCACATTTTCCTCAAAAGAAAAGAAGAAATACCAGCTTGCCGAACAAGAGGGAATTTCAAATAGGATGAGAAAACGGCCAGGGCTTTGCGTGGGGGATCGTGTGAAAGGGGGGCGAAGCCCCCGCTTTCGTGTGCAGTCACCCGCCCGCAGGCGGCCGGTTTCGTCAGAATGACGAAATCAGCGTCAGGCTGCCGGCTTTTTCGACAGCATAGAAATACAGATATCCGCCGGAACAGCGGAAGCCCCGCCGTTCCGCACGCCTTACTTCAACTGAAACACCGTTCCCTTGGGCGGAAAGGGCAGATACCTGCCCCTGGGAAGCAGATAGGCGTGGTCCCGGCCCCGCAGGTTCAGCCGGCCGCAGCCGCCGTCTGTAATCACCAGCAGCGGCGCTTCCCTGGGAAACTTCGGGTCTGCCTCCAGCAGGTCGATTCCCGGCTGAAGCCGGGTTCCGCCCCGGCCCAGCACCCGGACCGAGCCGGCAATGTCCTCCGGCCGCATCATTCCCTGGTCGTAGGGCGCGGCGTCGCAGAACACCACCCGGACCGCGCTCACATCTCTGGCCTCGCTGTAGCTGGCGATAGCGCCCAGGGCCTGGGCCAGCAGGTGCCGGTCCATGGACCCGGAGGTGTCCAGCACCACGCCAAAGGTCCGCCGCGCCAAAGGCTCCTCCGGCGTGCGCCAGGCCGGGCGGGGAATGTCCGGGCAGGCGCTCTGCCGCCGGCTGAGCCGGGCGTAGGTGCGGCGGGGCTCCAGGGGCTGAAACCGTTCGTCAAACCACCGGGCCAGCTTCACGTCCCAAGGGATGGGCGGGACCGCCAAGGCCCGGATTTCCTCCGCCAGCCCGGCGGGCAGATACCCCCGGCCCTGCCCGGTGTGGTACTCCAGTCCCCGCTGGATGGCCCGGCGGTAATAGTCGTCCAGAGCCTCCGCCTCATCGCAGGCCCACCCGCCGCTGTCATAGAGGAGGTCGGCGGGGTTCAATCCCCTATAGTACCGCAGGTCCAGCACCAATTGGCCGTAGACCGCCTCAGCGGACATGTTCCGGAACTGCTCATCGTACAGCAGCCCTTCCGGCATCTCCCCCACGCCCATTTCCCGCAGCCACAGGTTGATGACAAAATCACAGGCCACGTTCCAGAGCTCCGGTTCCCGGTCCCCGCACCGAACGTCGTGCCGCAGGGCGGCGTGAAGAAACTCGTGGGCCAGCACAAACCGCCACTCCTGCTGGGTCAGCTTCGCCTTCGGATTTACATAAATCTCCTGCATCCGGCTGGAGACCGCAGCCACGGGCACCCGAAGCCGGTTTACTGCGGCCTCGTCCGTCACCAGCTTGAACCCGGCGGCAATGGCCCCCAGCAGGGGATAGCTGGACACAAACCACTCCTTGGCCTGCCGGACCCCGTCGTTCAGCGGCTCATATCCCGTCTGACGGGGCAGGCCCCCCGCTTCCCGCACCGCCTGGGTCAGGTTCCAGCGAAGTCCCTCGGAAAAGCAGTCCGCCCAGAAGGCCGCCTGCCTGCGGGGATCTTCCCGCTCTGGCGGCCGCATGTCCGGCCGGCCGCCGGACATGGTGCTGTAGCTGGGGATTTGACTGTGGGAGTTGTGGTTCAGCCAGTCCCAAAAGGAGCCCTCTTCCCGCACATGCGCGGGCGGAGGTACGTCAAAGCCAGCGGGCGGCGTGCCGATTTTGGATTCCGCCAGGTATTTCGCCACCGCGCAGTTGCAGGCCTTTTCCCAAAGGGGGTCGTTCTGCCGCTCTGGCTGAATGTGCCCCAGAGCCAGGTGGAGACAGCAATGGGACAGGATATAAACCCACTCCGCCGGGCTGGCGTCCCGGCGGGGATTCACATAAATGCTGCCGTCCCCGGTCACATAGGCCCAATCCTCCCGGGCCATGGGGTAGTCATTGCCGCGGCGGACGCAGACGGAGCGCCACACCCGATCTAGGCCAGGAATTGCCTCCATCCGGCGGCTGGCCTCCTCAAACCGCTTCTCCTGGGGGGAGAGCTCCTGCCGGCCACGATTCGTTTTCAAGCGCCCGCCCTCCGTTTGGTCAGGGCCGGGAGCTCCCGCACCGCGTCGATCATGAACCAGCTGGGCAGGCTCTTCCCGTCCTCGCCGGAAATCACCATCTGGGCGATTTCCAGGCTGATTTCCGCCAGCTGCACAAGCAGGTCCTTGGAGCGGTGGGCCAGAGCCTTGGCGTGTCCGGACAGCTGCCCCTTCTGGGGCGGAAGTTCCTTCACCAGCTGGGCGCGGAAGCTCTGGGCCAGGAAGTAGAGCACATCCCGTTCCTGGGGCGACTCCGGCCACCGCTGCCCGCCGCTGAGGATTCCGGCCAGGGAATAGGCGCTGCGGACCTGCTTCACATAGGCCAGGAACTGGGTGGCATGGCTGGCGGTCAGCGCCCCGAAGGCCAGGACGGCCAGCTCCTGCTCACTGGCGGAATCGCCGTAGCTGAGCAGGGCGTCGCTGAGCATGTGCCAGCTTCTGGGGGTGGAAAAGGGCTCCTCTGTCTTGGGGGGCTGGCTCCAGAGATGATCTGGCCGGGCGCAGATATAGTCGTACACATAGGGATGGATTCCGTGGCCGGACGCCCATTCCAGCCAGATGCGGCTGTCCGCCCGAAGCTCCACATGGAACATGCGGTTGAGCAGGGCGGAGGACATGGGCCGGGTGATGGCGCTGTCCTGAGCGCGGTTGCCCGCGCCCACCACAATGGACCCCTCTGGAAGGTGATATTCCCCAATGCGCCGCTCCAGAATCAGGGAGTAAAACGCCTTCTGCACCTCGTGAGAGCAGGCGTTCAGCTCATCCAGGAAGAGGCAGTAGGGCTCCTCGCGGGCGATGTTCCGGGGCGGGCAGAAGACGCTTTTCCCGTCCACAATCTGGGGTACGCCAATGATGTCCTCCGGGGCCAGCTGGCTGCCCAGCAGAGAGACACACTCCAGCCCCAGGTCCAGGGCGAATTCCTCCACCAGGGCGGATTTCCCGATGCCGGGAGCGCCCCAGATAAAGACCGGGCGGACGGTTCCCACATTGAGCAGAACATTTTGAAGCTGCTTTTGATCGACTGAACTTGCCAAATTCAAATCAGAAATACCTCCATCTGTTTGATGATATCGTTCTTGCCTCTGATTTGTCTCAACATGGCAATCATCTCCTTTCCAAGTTTTCCTCTGTAGCATAATCACATCCAGGCAAAAAGACAAGGCCCCGGAGGGCTTTGTTAGGAAATTGTAATCTTGCCGCCCGCAGATCCGGCGGGCCGGACAAAAAACTGCCATGGCCGCCGGACCCGCAGGGCACAGAGGCAATGGCAGTTTTTTCAGATGTGGAACCGCCGCCGGGCCTCCTCCCGCAGGGCGGGATGACGGCGGACTACCAGCAGGGGAATGATGAGGGCAGCGGAAATCACCAGCACAATGATGGACCAGCTGGCAGAGTACACGCCGGACAGGTAGCGGCAGATGAGCAGCTCCAGCCCCACGCAGAACAGGCCCACAGACCCGATACACAGGGTGATGGTGGAGAGAATGGAGCGCTGCCCTCCCAGCGTCAGGGTCAGGAAGAGGCCAAAGGCCCCGATGAGGAGCACGATGGGCAGGGCCAGCCCCAGATACCAGGTGGTCATTCCGTCCAGAGCCAGGGCGATGAGCAGCAGGTAGAGGGCCACCGCCCCGATATCCACCAGCAGGCGGAGCAGCCGGTACATTCCCCGCCACCAGAGGGGCGGCACGAAAACGAGCCACAGCATGGCACAGGCCCCAATGATGTACAGGGACCAAGGCACGCGGGGATAGAAAAACCACAGGTTGAGCACGCCCGTGGCCACACCAGCCGAGGCCAGCATGGCGCTGATGAGCAGGGCCAGAGAACGGCGGTCGGCAGGCGGAACCTCCCGCCGCTGGGTTGGAAAGGGGGGGGGACCCTCAGGCCGCTCCGGGACGCCGGGGTCGAGGACCGGCGTTCCGCAGAGGGGGCACTGGCCTGCCGTGGGGTGGAGCTCCACTCCGCAATGGACACAGTAGGACATGGGTTATTCCTCGCCCAGAATGGCTTCCAGAATCTGCACCGCGTCATACACCATCCGGTCACAGTGGGGCTTTTTGTCCTTGTTGCCCTTGTCCCGGTCGATTTTCAGCAGGGCGGCGCAGTCAAGCTCGCCGTCATGGGCCTCCCGGAAGGCCCGGATCAGGGCGGTCCGCTGGGCGGGTGTGCCGCCCTTCAGGCCCAGGACCATCAGCGCGCCGGTCAGTGCGCCGCAGACCGAGCCCATTCCCATGCCGCTGCCAAACTGAGAGGACAGGGCAAAGGCTGTGTCCCGGTCCAGGCCGAAGTCCTTGGCAAAGGGGATGAACACTGCCTGGGCGCAGTTGTAGTGGATGCCGGGGTCGCCGCGTAAGGTTCGCACTTCTTCCATTTTACTCATTGGTATCGTCTCCTATCTGTTCTTTTTCAAAAAGTAAGCCGGTGCTGTCATATACGCCATCAGTTTAAAGTTCTTTTGGTTCTTTTCTTTCAAGAAAAGAACCAAAAATCAGTTGAAAATATCCGGATTATTCTCGAAAAGGCTCCGCACCCGTTCCCGTACCTCCCGATGCTCCGGCGCGGACAGCTCCGGGTCCGCCTTCAGCAGCGTCCGGGCCGCGGCCTGAGCCTCCTGCAGGAGCTGCACATCCTCCGCCAGGTCCGCCACCCGCAGAGGGGGCAGGCCGTGCTGCCGCTGGCCGAAAAAGTCGCCAGGCCCTCGAAGCTTCAAGTCCTCCTCCGCAATCTGAAACCCGTCGTTGGTGGCGCACAGAGCCTTCAAGCGCTGCCGCGTCTCCGGATTCCGGTTGCCGGACACCAGCACGCAATAGGATTTGTGCCCGCTCCGGCCCACCCGGCCCCGCAGCTGGTGGAGCTGGGACAGGCCGAACCGGTCCGCATTCTCGATGACCATCAGGGTGGCGTTGGCCACGTCCACTCCTACTTCAATCACGGTAGTAGCCACCAGAAGGTCCGTCTCCCCCCGGCTGAAAGCCGCCATGGCGGCCTCCTTCTCCTTGGGTTTCATTTTACCATGGACCAGCCCAACCTTCAAGTCAGGAAACACCTGATTTTGCAGGGTCTGGCTGTAGGTTGTCACCGCCTTCAGGGTAAGCCCCGTCCCGGCCTCCGGATTTTCCTCCACCGCCGGACAGACCAAATACACCTGATGCCCCTCCTCCACCTGCTTCCGCACAAAGCCATACATCCGCTGGCGCTTGTCCTCGCCCACCAGAAAGGTGTCAATCTCCTGCCGGCCGGGCGGCCGCTCGTCAATCACAGAGACTTCCAAGTCTCCATAGATAATGAGGGCCAGGGTCCGGGGAATGGGCGTGGCGGACATGACCATCACATGGGGCTTTTCGCCGCTCCGCTCCGCCAGCGCCGCCCGCTGGTTGACCCCGAACCGGTGCTGTTCGTCTGTGATGACCAGACCGAGGCGGCAGAATTCCACCCCCTCGGACAGCAGGGCGTGGGTGCCCACCAGCAGGTCGATTTCCCCTGCCGCCAGCTGGCTGAGAAGGGTTTTCCGGGCCTTCCCCTTCACCGAGCCGGTGAGCAGGCCCACCGTGAGGCCGCTCCTGCCCAACAGAGGCTCCAGCGTCTGGGCGTGCTGCCCGGCCAGCAGCTCGGTGGGGGCCATCAGCGCTGACTGCCAGCCGCTCTGAGCGGCCAGCCAGGCGCAGGCCGCGGCCACCACCGTCTTGCCGGAGCCCACATCCCCCTGGACCAGCCGGTTCATCACGCCGCCCGAGGTCATGTCCGCCGCCGCGGCCTCCACCGCCCGCTTCTGAGCGCCGGTCAGGGCAAAGGGGAGGGTCTCATAGTAGTCCTCCAGCGCCGCCGGTTCGCATTTGGGGCCGTGGGTTCCGGTCCGGCGGCCGCGGAGCATGGTGAGGCCGGCGGAGAGGAAGAACAGCTCCTCAAACACCAGCCGCCGCCGGGCCACCTCCAATTCCTCGAAGGAGGGCGGAAAGTGGACGGTTTCCCAGGCGTAGGCGGCGGAGGCCAACTGATGCTCTTTGCGAACATCCTCGGGGAGAAGGTCCGGCAGCTGGTCCAGGCAGTCGTCCAGACCCCGGCGGACGCCGCCGGCAATCAGATGGTTGGAGATGCCCGCGGTCAGCGGATAGACCGGCATGATGCGGCCGGTGAAGCGCTGCTTGTCCAGAGGCTCCACCACCGGATTGTTCATCTGGCGGCGGCCGGGCGGACCTTCCACCTGGCCATAGAAAATGTACTCCATGCCCAGGTGAAGCACGTCTTTGATGTAGGTCTGATTGAAAAAGGTGACGGTCATGGAGGAGGCCGCGTCCACCACCCGGAAGCGGATGAGCTCCAGTCCCTTCCGAACGAAGGAATGGCGGGGCTGTTCGGCTACCAGGCCCTGGATGCAGGCGGGCTCGCCCTCTTTGGCGTCCTGGATGGTGGAGACCTTCCGCCGGTCCTCGTAGTCCCTGGGGAACCAGGCCAGCAGGCCGCCCACAGTGGAGAGTCCCAGCTTTTGCAGCCGTTTCGCCCTTGCGGGCCCGATGCCCGGCAGCTCCTCCACCGGACTGTCCCAGCGCAGCGGCATGGCGTCCGCCTCCTTTCTTGGTTGCTCCTTCTTTTTCTTGAAAGAAAAAGAAGCAAAAAGAACTTTAAACAGGCTCTAAGACAATCGGTACAATCTGACTTTGGAAATGTGCCGCTGAGATAATCTTAAATCGTCCGCACGGAAGGGCTTCCCGTGCGCGGGTCAGGAAAACATAATCTCGCCTCGGACAGCGCAACGCCCTGCTTCCGGCGTTGTAGCTCCTCATAGACAACGCGCCTGCTTTCCTTCCAGGACCAATCTTGACAGCGCTGATTTTAACACAGGCAGCCAGCCTGATTCAAGGCGGATTGAAAAAACGGCGAGGCATCACGAAACCAGCGGGAGAAAAAACGGAACCTGCACAATGTGTGGTTTCTATCAGCATACCACAACCCGCCGCCGCTGAAAAGAAAAATCTGTCATGAGGCCTTGGCGGAATGATTTGCCGCATGTCTGGCATGTCAAAAACGCTCCTTACCCTGGGGGATAAGGAGCGTTTTTGTATTATTCCAGATTCATTTTCCGTTTCCGGTTGGCAGACCATGTGAGCTTATCCGCCAGTGCGCCGGTATCGCCGGACTCAATGACCTCCCGGTAAGCCCGGAGGTTGTCCTCCAGATTCCGGATGACCTTGCACAGCGCGGGCGCGTTCATGGAAAACAGCTCCGTCCACAGGGGCACATCCAGCGCCGCCACACGGGTGCAGTCCCGGAAGGAGCCACCCTCGAAGCCCTTGCAGCCGAACAAATCCGGGTCGTCGCACACCGCCACCGCCATGATGTGCATGACCTGGCTGGTGTAGGCGATAATGGCGTCGTGATGCTCCGGCGTGGTGTTCACCACATCCCGAAATCCCATGTGCCGGGCCATGCGCTCCATCAGGTCCACATGCTCCGCGCTGCTGTCCGGGCCGGGCGTGATGATGTAATGCGCCCGCTGGAACAGGGCGGCTTCCGCATTCTGAATACCGGAGGTCTCCTTTCCCGCCATGGGATGACAGCCGATAAAATCCACCTCTGGCGGCAGCACACGGGCCGCTTCCATGATGGCGGTCTTGATGCCGCAGACGTCTGTAACCAGCGCCCCGGCTTTAAACTGGTCCTTGTACTGATTCAAAAACGCCGCAATCCCCCCTGGATGCTGGCACAGCCACACCACATCAGCGGTGGGGATCACCGCCCCGGCGTCCTGGGTGATGCGGTCGCAGACCCCGTGAGCAACGGCATAGTCCCTGGTGGCGTCAGAGCGGACCACGCCCACCAGCTCATAGTCCTCAAAGCCCTCCAGCGCCATGGCGATGGACCCTCCGATCAGGCCCAAGCCTACAATCACAATCTGTTTCATCACATGTCGCCCCCAAACGTTCGCTTCGTTTCGTTTGAAAAAGAAACGAAGCAAACGAAAACTTCAAGCTGATTCTGCCGGGAGACTGGCATAAATGCGCGGTCTAACCTTTTTTCCAATAAGAAACTCACAGCGTTTTCCCCACGCACTGAGCCATGGGGTGCAGCTTAGCCATCAGAGCGCTGAACTGGCCGGGGGTGATGGACTGGGCGCCGTCGCACAGGGCGTTGGCCGGGTCGTTGTGAACCTCGATAATCAGGCCGTCTGCCCCGGCGGCCACCGCCGCCATGGCCATGCCCTCCACCATCCAGGCCTTGCCGCAGGCGTGGGAGGGGTCCACCACCACCGGCAGGTGGGAAAGCGTCTTCACCGCCAGCACCGCGGACAGGTCCAGGGTGTTCCGGGTGAAATTCTCGAAGGTGCGGATGCCCCGCTCACACAGAATGACCTGATTGTTGCCCTCGCTCATGATATACTCCGCGCTCATCAGCCACTCCTCAATGGTGGAGCTGAGCCCCCGCTTGAGCAGCACCGGCTTCTTCATCCGGCCCACCTTCTTCAAAAGGTCGAAGTTCTGCATATTCCGCGCGCCGATCTGAACCACGTCCACGCACTCCTCAAACATGGGAATCTGGTCGGAGCTCATCAGCTCGGTGACAATGGGCAGGCCGGTGGCCGCCTTGGCCTCCAGCAGCAGCCGGATGCCCTCCATGCCCTTGCCCTGGAAGGCATAGGGGGAGGTCCGGGGCTTGTACGCGCCGCCCCGCAGGGCGGCCGCGCCGGAGGCCTTCACCGCCTGGGCCACCCCCACAATCTGCCCCTCGCTCTCCACCGAGCAGGGCCCGGCGATCACCGTCAGCGCTCCGCCGCCCACCTGGACACCCCCGCCAATGTCAATGACAGAGTCGTCCGGGTGGTATTTGCGGTTGGCCTTCTTGTAGGGCTCGCTGACCCGCATGACCCGCTCAACGCCCTCCAGCTGGGTCAGCCGCTCCTCATCCAGGCGGCTGGAGTCGCCCTCCGCGCCCAGAATGGTGGTTTCCGCGCCCTTGGAGATCATTACCTTGACGCCGCCCTCCTCCATGGCGCGGATCGCGTTCTCCAGCTGCTTGCCGGTAAACTCAGGCTTCATAATAATAACCATAAAAACTCATCCTTTCCATTTCCGTTCTCTTGCCGGACTGCGTTCGGGCCCCGCCCATGAACGGGTGTGAGCCGTTTAACGTTCTTTTGGTTCTTTTCGTTCAAGAAAAGAACAGAAAACCGCGGTGCCCGTTGGACACCGCGGCCGCTTCCCTTCCGATGCGTGGAACCCCGCCGGTCACAGGCATGACGAATGGCCGCTATTCCATCCGTAATAGCGGTACGCATAGGACCGGTTCATCACACTGCTCCCCATGGCTCAGTTCCTCTCTTTCTGCCTTTGCCTGATATGTACTTTAACACTTTTAGTTGGTAAAGTCAAGTCCCGTTTTCTGACTTTTTTCTCTCGTGCTCCGCCGCATAGTCCAAAAATTCCTGGGTCCTGGACCAGTAGCGCACGCCCCAATGCTCAAAGTCCCATTCCTCCATGTAATCGTTGCACTCAAAGTCAATGTAGTACAGCAGGTCATCCCGCGCCACAAAATTCGTAGGGAATATATCCGCCCTTCCCTTTCCCAAGCAGCTGTTCCACAGCAAAAATTCTGCCGTTCACATCAAGCGTCTCTCCTGTCATTGCCAGCGCTCCTTTCCCGCAAATCCGCGCACTTCGCCTAATGGTACCGCTTTTAAAATCTGTTGTTCGATTCAAACCGAAAAAATGTTCGACATTGTTCGATTTTTCTCTTGACAAACTAGAACGCTTGTTGTATATTTATCTCGAACAAAGGTTCTTGTTACATTCACTTCCGCAACGATGAACAGGAGGGGAACTCATGCGAACGGTCCACACTTCTAAAAAATCCGCTGACAGCCGCCGTAATACGGTGGTTGATCTACAGGAATACCGCCACAAGCTGGAGGCGGTGGACGGTTCCCTGGCACTGGACGCTCCGCCCGAGGCTCCGGCCCGCCGCCCGGTCCGCGCTTCCCGCCGGGCCCGCCGCCGCAGGACTCTGTCCGACTGGCTGGAAGCCGCCGCGACAGTGATTTTGATTGCTGTGGCGGTGACGGTATGGCTTCAACTGATGTTTTAAGCTGTTAAGGAGGATACAACGTTTCCGCCATGGCTGGCCGGGAAGAAAACACCTGGTACAAGCCGGATGTCCGCATTGAATGCTGCACGGACGGCGTGCGCCCTGCCGTCGTTCGGGTGGAGGCGGAGGAGGAGTGACCATTTCCTCCCCTGTCATTGCATCCCCGATTTCATAGAGCTTATCCACAAATGAGGCAAGCTTGTGGATAAGCTCCAATCCGTTCCTCATTCCACCCGAAAGCGAAACAAAGCGCCTGAGCTGTCACGACAGTTCAGGCGCTTTGTCATCTGGACCCATTCCGCCAGCCATCCCGGCCGCGCGATTGCACAGCCCCGCACCGTCTGGAAACGATCTCAGTACAGCGTATTATAGCACTTGTTCGGTTTTTTACAAGAATCAAAGTGAAAAAAATTCAACGAATCATTTGTGTCCAAATTGTAAATAAAGACGGTTTTCATGAAAATGTCCTTGTAGAAAAGACAAATGTTTGCCCTTGAAGCTTTTTTGTCCGGCCGGCGCAGAAAAAGACTTGACGGGAAAGAAAAAATTGTGTATAGTCTGGATTGTAACCGTTTTGTAACCATTGATGAACACTGCTGATTTCAGCCGGGCCCCACGCATCCAAGCGGGGCGGCGGCTGGTGGAGGTTCCAATTATGGACGAGATATTGCGTAAGCCCCGCTCAGAACATCCCCTGCCCAAGCCAGAGGCGGGAAAGAAACCGTCCGGACTGATTCCCGCGCTGGAGGACGCCGCCGTTCTGACAGGGCGGCAGGCGGGCCGGGTGCTGCATCGGGCCGAGGATGTGCTGTCCAAGCTGAAATTTGGGCGGGCGCCTTTTTTGGTGCTGTCGCTGCTGACGGGCCTGTTTTTTGTGCTGACCACCCTCTATTCGCCAAGCTATATTGTCACAGTGGACGGCGTGGAGCTGGGGGTCATTCATGAGAAGACCGAGTTTGAGGGCGCGGTGGACCGGGTTGCCGCGCGTGCCAGTCAGATTCTGGGGTACAACTACCTGCTGGAGCCTGCGGTGGAGTACACCTTTGCCCTGACGGAGAAGGACCAGTTCCCGCCGGTCAGCAATTTTGAGAATTACCTGTTTGACCAGATCGGCGAGGTTATGAAGACCTATGTGCTCCGGGTGAACGGGCAGATTATGGGCGCGTCGGTGAATCAGGCCGATTTGACGGAAATTCTGGACCGCATCTCGGCCCCCTACCTGACGGAGAACACCACGTCCCATTCCTTTGTGGAGGACGTGGAGATCACCCACGAGTACACCGCCGCCGACATTGTGCAGGACATGGACGCGGTTTACGCCGCGTTGACGGTGAACACCAACGGCGAGACCACCTATGAGGTGGTGCAGGGCGACACCTTTATGGCCATCGCCTACCGCAACGACATGAGCATGTCCGAGCTGGAGGCGCTGAATCCCGGCGTCACGCCGGAGATGCTGATGATCGGCCAGCTGATTAACGTCCGGGAGATCATCCCCTTCCTGTCGGTCAGCACGGTGGAGAACATCACCTATACGGAGGAGGTTCCCTGTCCGGTGGAGGATCAGGAGGATCCCGACATGTACACCGGCGACACTAAGATTCTGGTTCAGGGCGTGCCCGGACAGAATGAGGTGAACGCAGATGTTATCTATGTAAACGGCGTGGAGCGGGAACGGACCGTGCTGAGCACGGTGGTGCTCTCGGAGCCCACCACCACGGTTCGGGCGGTCGGCACCAAGGAGCGGCCCAAGACCATGCCCACCGGCAGCTTTGCCTGGCCGGTGTCCGGGCGGATTACCTCTAATTTCGGCTACCGGTATATCTTCGGCAGCACCAGCTATCATTCCGGCCTGGATATCGCGGTGCCCTACGGGACCTCGATTCGGGCGGCGGACGGCGGCACGGTGACGTTTGCGGGCTACAAGGGAAGCTACGGCAATCTGGTCACGATCAGCCACGGCAACGGAATGGTGACCTATTACGGGCACAACTCTCAGCTTCTGGTTTCCGCCGGAGACAAGGTGTACAAGGGTCAGGTCATTGCTAAGGCCGGTTCCACAGGCCGGTCCACAGGCAGCCACTGTCACTTTGAGGTGCGGATTAACGGCACTGCGGTCAATCCCAGAGCCTACCTTCCCTGATATATGAAAACGCGGCGCACATCTCAGACCGGTGTGCGCCGCGTTTTGGGATCTGCCCAAGCCCGCTGGAGGGGAAAAAGAGGGGCTCTAAACTCTATGTTCCAGGAAGGAAGACACCGTGTAAATGTCGCCTGCGCCGGCGGTCAGGATGAGGTCGCCGGGCTGGGCCAGGGCCTGGAGCCGGCTGGACACCTCCTCCAGCGTGGGGTAGAACTCCGCGCCGGGAATCCGGTCCGCCAGGTCCTTGGCCGAAATGCCGGCATCGTTATTCTCCCGGGCCGCGTAGATTTCCGCGAGAATTGTGATATCCGGCGCGGCCAGCTCCCGGGCAAAGTCCTCAAACAGCGCTTTGGTCCGGCTGTAGGTGTGGGGCTGGAAGGCGCAGATCACCCGCTGGTAGCCCAGGCCCTTGGCGGCCTCCAGCAGGGCGTGGAGCTCACCGGGGTGGTGGGCGTAATCGTCGTAAATTTTCGCGCCGTTCCAGCTTCCCTTATACTCGAACCGCCGGCCCACGCCCTGGAAGCCGTTCAGCCCCTGCTCCACCGCCTCTGGCGCGACGCCCATGCAGATAGCGGCGGCAGCGGCGGCCAGGGCGTTCTTCACATTGTGGACGCCGGGCACCTGAAGGGAAATGTGGGTAAAATACTCCTTTTCGTAGAAGATATCAAAAGAGGGAAGGCCCTGCTCCACCCGCAGGTTATCGCAGTACACATCCGCGTACTCGCCCATGCCGAAGGTCATCATGGGCCGGTCCAAATTGGCCAGGGTGTCCATGGTGTTCTGGTCGTCGGCGTTGGCGATGACCATGCCGCCAGCGGGAACCAGGCTCGCGAAGGCGGAAAAAGAGCGCTCAACATCGTTCAAATCCTTGAAAAAGTCCAGGTGGTCGGCCTCGATATTCAGAATCACCGCCACAGTAGGCCGGAAGGACAGGAAGGAATTGCAGTATTCGCAGGATTCCAGAATAATGGTATCTCCCTTGCCCACCCGGTGGCCGGCCCCCAGCAGAGGCAGGGTGCCGCCGATCATCACCGTGGGGTCGGCCTCGTCCGCCATGGCGATGTGGGTGCACATGGACGTGGTGGTGGTCTTGCCGTGGGTGCCGGAGATGCAGACCGCATGGCGGTAATCCCCCATCAGCGCCCCCCAGGCCTGGGCCCGCTCAAAGATGGGAATTCCCCCATCCAGGGCGGCGGCAATCTCCGGATTTTCGTTATGGACGGCGGCTGTGCGGATGACCAGATCCGCGCCCTGGACATGTTCCGCCCGGTGCCCGATCTGGACCGTGATGCCCAGGGAGCGCAGATGCTCCACCGAAGCGCTCTCCCGCATGTCGGAGCCGCTGATCTCCATACCCATGCCATGAAGCACCTCCGCCAGCGGGGCCATGGAAACGCCGCCAATCCCCACCAGGTGGGCCCGGACGCCAGGCCGCAAATAGGGCTTCAATTCACTGACTGTCATTACTTATAATCCCTCCCAAAGTATCCTCTCTTTCTCAAGAGAAAAAGAAGCAAAAAGAGCGTTCATCGTTTGACATTATAATCCCTTTTTATCCTCTTTTCAAGCCTGTGCAGGCTCAGAGCCTATATCCTCAATATAGCCGTTTTTTCCAGTTTTGATACTGTGAAGCCAGCTGGCTTTCGCCTTCGCGCAATCTCCAGGAGAAAACAGCTTAGGCCTTGTTTGAAACATGTCAACATGCCCAAGCAGCGGTCCTTTTTCCGCCTGGGCGGCACAATTTTTTCTTGAAATCTTTTTGGATTCCTGCGAAAAAATTGTTTGCCAGACGAAAAAATTCCTCGCTGTTGGGCACATTGCCATTGATCAAACAAGGCCCAATCAGCCTAAAGTTCTTTTTGCTTCTTCTTCTTTCAAGAAAAAGAAGAGAAAGGAGGCGCCCGGTATGGCGCTCTGGCCAAGCTATGTGCAAACCTGCTTTGATACGCTGCGCCGCGCGGGGTATCAGGCCTACCTCGTGGGCGGCTGCGTCCGGGACCTGACGCTGGGCCGGACTCCAGGCGACTACGATATGGCCACCAGCGCCCGGCCGGAGCAGGTCATAGCCCTCTTCCCCCGAACCTGCCCCACCGGCCTGAAGCACGGCACTGTCACCGTGGCCCTGGACGGCAACACCCTTGAAGTGACCACCTTCCGCGCTGAAAACCGCTACTCCGACGGCCGGCATCCGGACAGCGTGCGCTTCGTCTCCTCCCTGGAAGAGGACCTGGCCCGGCGGGACTTCACCATGAACGCCATGGCGTTGGGCGCGGACGAAGTCCTCCACGACCCCTTTCAGGGCCGGGCTGACCTGAAGGAGGGCCTCATCCGCTGCGTGGGCGAGGCGGAGCGGCGTTTTCAGGAGGATAGCCTCCGCATGCTTCGGGGACTGCGCTTCGCCGCTCAGCTGGACTTCCGCCTGGACCCGGAGACAGCCCGGGCCATGGGCCGCTGCGTCCGCCAGACAGACCATCTGTCCGCCGGGCGGGTCCGGGCAGAGGTGGAAAAGCTGATTTGCGCCCAGTCTCCCCAGCGGGGCGGGGAGCTGTTCTCCATGGGGCTGATGGACCGCTGGCTGCCCCGCCAGGCCGTTGACCTCACCGGCCTGACCCGGCTGGTCCCTGCGGCGCTGGAGCGGTGGGCCGGGCTGTGCGCCCTGTTGGAGGCGGAGCCGGGACCATTGCTGCAAAGCCTGAAAACGGAAAAAAGTCTTATTTCCGCCGGGTCCGCCGGCTGGCGGCTCTGGAGAGGCGGCCTGCCAATGGACGGCTTGGGCTGGCGGAAGGCCCTGGCAGAGCTGGGCGAGGCGGGGTGCCGGGCCGCCGCGGCCATGGGTGACGTCTCCGGCGGCAATTTCCGGGCCCTGCTGGAGGAGACCTTGGATTCCGGGGCCTGCTGGACCGTGGGCGGGCTGGCGCTGTCCGGCGGAGCGCTGCGGGATCTGGGCTTTTCCGGTCCGGAGATCGGCCGGGTTCAGAGCGCGCTTCTGGAACATGTTCTGCGCTGCCCGGAGGACAACACCCCGGACCGGCTGAAGGAGCTGGCGGAGAAGCTGCGGTAAGCGAAAATCGGGCGTCATTCCAATTTGCGGAATGACGCCTGTTTTTGGTTGACCTATATCGAATATTGATATATACTATTGTATATCAATATTCGATATAGGGAGGTGGGACCGTGGCGCGGGCGAAGCTGGAGACCCTGACAGAGCAGATGTACTATGTCCTGCTGGCCCTGACCGATCCGGGCCATGGCTACGCCGTGATGGAACGGATTGAGGCCCTGTCCCGAAAGCGGGTTCAGGTGGGGCCGGGAACGCTGTACACCCTGCTGGCCCGGTTTGAAAAGGAGGGACTCATCGCACTGGTGAAGGAGGAGGACAAACGGAAGGTCTACCGGCTGACGGAACAGGGCTGGACCGTGCTCCGGAAGGAGTACGGCCGGCTGCGCCGGCAGGCGGAGGACGGCGCGGCGATTCTGGGAGGGGAGAATCATGAAAAAAACGACGGCTGAGCCGATGGAGACGAAGCGGTTCTGGTGCCGCTTTGACCCAGCAGACTTCAAGGGCGTGCAGGACTACCTGAATGAAAAGGCGGCCCAGGGCTGGGAG
Organism: Oscillospiraceae bacterium; assembly: GCA_022793095.1. Lineage (GTDB taxonomy): Bacteria > Bacillota > Clostridia > Oscillospirales > Oscillospiraceae > JAAWCD01. The sequence goes on from JAAWCD010000003.1 coordinate 22,410, forward strand.
CTGGTCAATGCGGACGGATTTTTTACGGCAAAGTTTGCCCGGACGGAAGGCAAATGTTCTGAGGCAAGCCCCCGCCCTACTGTGCTCCGTTCTGACAGATAATTGAGGAAGTGATTGACGTGGGCAAGACAAAACATAAATTTCTCTACTTCACCACCGGCGACTTCAAGGGCGTGCAGCGCTATTTGAACCGTCTGGCGGCTCAGGGCTGGGAGCTGGTGTCCACGGACCACCTGCTCACCGGGGAATTCATCCCCACCAACCGGACGGAGCTGACCTACTATGTGGACCTGGCGCCGCCCAGGGAGGACGAGCAGGACCGTCTGGCCTATCTCCGGCTGTGCGAGGACGCGGGGTGGGAGCTGGTGGGGACCACCAACCAAATGCGGATTTTCAAGTCCCTGCCCTGCCGCCGCCCCGTGCCGGTGCAGACGGACGGGGAGCTGGAGGCGGGAAATTTCCAGCGGTACACCCGCCGGCGGCTGGTGGAAAGCTTGCTCTGCCTGCTGTTGGTGCTGGTGCTGAACCTGCTGCCCGCTCTGGCCATTCAAGGCGGGGAGGGAATGTTAAGGAACCTGCGGGAAGATGTGCTCCACAGATGGTACACGAGCTGGTTTTGGGACGCCTGCCTTGTGATTCTGCCGCTGCTGGCGGTGGGACTGGCCCTCAGCGGCATCAATCATCTGGCGGTCACGCTCTGGTCCCGGCGATCTGTGCGGAAGCGGGGGACGCTGCCCGCGCCGCCCTGGCCCCTTATGCTGGCCCACAGCGCAGGTTCCCTGCTCTGCCTGCTGTTTACAGTGGCAATTCTGGCCAGCGTGGCGGCGGATGGGCTGGCCACGGGAAACATGTATGCGGCTTACCTCTGGGTGGTGATTTGGCTCGGTTGGCTGCTGCTGGAAGTCTTTGTGGAGGTCAGCGGCAGGACCTACACCAAAGGGCAAAAGCGGGCTATGCTGAAATTCGCCGCAGTGCTGGCGGCGGTCTTGGCCGGGCTGGTCCTGCTGGACTGGAAAGGCCCCTGGCAGAAGTACAGCGCCGCCGCGCTGAGCAGTGGAACGGACGTGACCGGCGCGATCTGGCGGCAGGAGGTGTCCGGCCAGCCGGTGGTTCAGCAGGAGGATTTCGGATGGAACCGAAACCTGTTTTCCGCGGAGTATCAGCACGGAACCTCCCTGTTTTCCAGCTGGTGGACCTATTCGGAGGATGTAATCGGAGAAGGGCCGCTGGAGAGCCGGTATTACCGCTGCCGCACGGAGGAAACCGCCCGCCGGGTGGCGGAGGATCTGGTAATCCAGGCGGCCCAGGGCGGCCGGTATCATCTGCGGCATACCTATGAGCTGGAGCCGGTGGCGCTGGAGGGCTTTGACGGGAGCTGGTACGGGGTCCACCGGACGGAGGACGGGGAGACCAGCAGTGCGCTGGTGCTCCGGCAGGGAAAGCGGGTGGCGCTGATTTCCGCGCCGGCGGAGCTGATGAGGGAGGACCTATTGGAAATCGTACGCCGTGAGTTGGGGCTTTGAGGCGGTCTGTGAGAAAATTTCCCGTTCGTCTTGCACAGGGGGTCCTTTTCGGTTATAATAGACCCCGTTGGACGAGATCCGGCAGTACAACTGACATAAAGCGAGGGATTTCCAATGGATGTTAAAGAGCAGATCAACCAGATTGTGGAGAAGATTTCCAAGGACGGCGCCCTTCAGGAACGGTTCAAGACCGAGCCCATCAAGGCGGTAGAGCAGATCCTGGGTGTGGACCTACCCGATGAAATCATCGAAAAGGTGATCGCCGGCGTCAAGGCCAAGATTTCCGTGGACCAGGTTTCCGGTGCGGTGGATGCTCTGAAAAAGCTGTTTTAATCTGGAAAAACGGCCGCGCAAGCGGCCGTTTTTTGCATAAATGAGTTACAGGAGGGAAAAGCTGAGTCTATGAGTGAATTGTTGTATATTGACGCCTGTGTCCGGGCGGAGCGCTCCCGCACCCGGCAGCTGGCCCAGCGGTTTCTGGACCGCTATCAGACCTGCCACCCGGACCACAGGATTACCCGGCTGGATTTGAATGACATGGACCTCCGGCCTCAGACCACGGAGCTCCTGCGGGAGCGGGACGAGCTTTGGCGGGAGGACCGGCTGGATCATCCCATGTTCGCGCTGGCCCATCAGTTTGCCGGAGCGGACAAAATCGTCATGGCCGCGCCCTTTTGGGACCTGTCGTTCCCGGCGATTCTGAAAATCTATCTGGAACGGGTTTCCGTCAACCGCATTACCTTCGGGTACACAGAGGAGGGGGCGCTTTTGGGCCTGTGCAAGGCGGAAAAGCTGCTCTATATCACCACCCGGGGCGGAAATTTCTCTCAGCCGGACACGGCTTCCTTTGAGATGGGGGCCCGGTATGTGGAGGCGCTGGGCCGGATGTACGGGGTGGAGGACTTCCGGCTTCTGTGCGCGGAGGGCCTGGACGACGTGCGGAACGACCCGGAAGCCCTCCTTTCCCAGGCCATGGAGCGCGCGGACGCCCTGGCCGGGATCTTTTGATTTTTTTCTGTTCTTTTCTTGAAAGAAAAGAACCAAAAGAACTTTAAACTGCTGACTCAAGAGCCCCGGCGCGCCGCCGGGGCTCTTCTTGTTCCGTCGGGAGATTCGTTGTATAATCGAGCTGAAAGTGCTGCTTGCACTTTTTAAGAAAACGCTAAGAAATCCATTGGCTTAGTCCTAAGAAATCCATGGTATTCTGTGAGCATCAAGGAGGAGTTCCAAATGAACGAATGTGTATTAGTGGTTGACGACGACCGGGAAATCGTAGGGGCCATCTCCGCCCTGCTGGAAAAGGAGGGCTACCGGGTGCTCAGGGCTTACAATGGGATGGAGGCCCTGGATTTGGCGGTCACGCCGGAGCTGAGGCTTATCCTCATCGACGTGATGATGCCCAAAATGGATGGGCTTTCCGCTGTGCTCAAAATTCGGGAGCGGCGGAACCTGCCCATCATCGTGCTCAGCGCCAAAAGCGAGGACACGGACAAAATCCTGGGCCTGTCCATGGGGGCCGACGACTATGTGACCAAGCCCTTCAACCCCCAGGAGCTGGCGGCCCGGGTGCGGAGCCAGCTCAGGCGCTACACCTGCCTGGGCGACGTGAACGCCGCCAGCCAGGATGGGGAAATTGTCAATGGGCGGCTCTGCTTCCGGATTCAGGAACGGACCCTGCTGGCCGACGGGGAGCCGGTCCGGCTCACGGCCACGGAGACGAAAATCGTGGAGCTGTTCATGAACAACCTGGGCCGGGTCTTTCCGGCGGAGGAAATCTACCGCAGGGTGTGGAACGAGGAGGCGTTCGCGCCGGAAAATACCGTCATGGTTCACATCCGCCACATTCGGGAAAAAATTGAACTCAATCCGAGAGAACCAGATTATGTAAAGGTGGTGTGGGGCATTGGATACAAAATGGAAAAAATGTAAGCCCTGGCTGGGGCTTCTGGCCTTTGTTCTGGGTGTGAGCATTGTGCTCAGCAACGTGGTCAGCATTGGCTGTCAGGTGCTCAACTATGGAAGCTACTGGCGGGGGGACCTGTTTTCCTCCGACTATCAGGACACCAGCCGGTTCCGGGACGCAATCAGCTCTTATCTGGAGGATTTCATCGCCATGGCGGTGGGCGGACCGGTCAACGGGAGCTATACCTATCAAAGCACGGATGGCACCTGGTATTATTACGACTATGGGATTGCGGAGGATACCGCGGTTTCTTCTCTGCATCCCCAGGTCACCATCGTCCAGGAGGGGACAGACTGGGGGTATGGGTTGGATATGCCGTTTGCAACCGCCGTACCGGAGGAACCGGCTGCCACCATAGATCCGGAGAAAACACCGGAAGAGCTGGAGAAGGAGCGGGCCGAACGATACAAACAGCAGGCGGACAGCCTCCACGACAGCATCAAAGGCAATCTGAACCTGTTGTACACCATCACCAACGCCCAAGGCAAGGTGCTGTACAGCAACGTGCCGGAGGGGAAGACGCTGGATGGAGGCGCGCTTCCGGAGGGCTATAACTTTGTGCTTCGCTATGAACAGGGAAAAGTGACCATTGATAAGGACGGAAAGGCGCTGGACGTTTACGGCGACGGGATTTACAGCAGAGACAGCCTCTGGTTTGTGCCGGGCTATGAAAATTTCTGGATTGACGAAGCCTCTCAAAAGGTAAAGGTGGTCATCGCCGCCATTGAAAAGCCCAAAATCTATATCAACGCCAACTATAAAGAATATGGTTCCCAGCAGACCGGCAATCAATTTTACCACATGCAGCAGAATCTGGACGGGACCCGCGCGGCCATGCGGGCCTGGATGCTCTGGCTGGCGGTTGGCGCCGCTCTGTTCGCCGTCTACCTCTGGCTGAGGAAGGACAAGGCCAGAGCGGACCGCTGGCTGGCCAAAGTCACCGGAAACGTGTGGGTGGAAGCGAAGATCGTTTTACAGTGGCTGGCCCTCGTATTTTTCTTCCCGGGGTCCATATACTTCCCGCAGGTGGTCAATGCCACGCTGCATGGAATTGAGTACCGAAATCAGGATGTGCTTTGGATTTGGCAGTCCTATCTGTCGGAGATTCTGCCCTATTTCTGGGGCGTGCTCGTCTGCTTCTGGGTGTTCTACCTGCTGTTTGTCAACGACATCCGCTATCATGAGAAGGGCAATTACCGCAGTCTCTTCCGCTCCTTTTTTCGCGCCGTCCGGGCAAAGGATCTGAACCGGCCCCTTCAAAAGCGGCTGGCCCGGCGGGGCGCGGCGGAAACCGGTCTGATGCTGCTGGGCGCGCCCGTGGTTTCCATCCTGTTTTATCTTCTCATGTACCGGATTTTCTATGACAGGTTCTACGGATACCTGGCTGTGGCCTGCCTCTGTCTCGCCATTTTGCTGGGGCTTGCCCTGGCGGGGGGCGCTGTGATCCGGCTCCGGCAGAAGGTGCGGCTGGCGGAGGACCTGGGGGCCCTGGCGGACCAGATTGAGCGGGTGCGGCAGGGCAATCTGACCGCGCCCCTGGCGTTGCCCAGGGACACGGACCTGGCCCGCATGGCGGAGGATCTGAACTTCATTCAGGAGGGGCTGAGCCACGCGGTGGAGGAGCGGACCCGAAGCGAGCGGATGAAGGTAGAGCTGGTGACCAACGTGTCCCACGACCTGAAAACGCCGCTGACCTCCATCATCAGCTACGCGGAGCTTTTGAGCCAGGAGGAGGAGCTGCCGGACCATGTGAAGGACTATGTGCGGATTTTGCAGGACAAGTCGGCAAGGCTGAAATCCATTGTGCAGGATGTGTTTGACGTGAGCAAGGCGTCGGCGGGCCAGCTTCCGGTGACGGTCAAGCGGCTGGATCTGGGCAAGCTGCTGCGGCAGACCGTGGCGGACATGGCGGAGGCCATCGGCCGGAGCCCGGTTTCCCTGCGGACCAGCGTGCCGGACCAGCCGGTGATGATTCGGGCGGACGGGGACCGGCTGTACCGGGTGTTTCAGAATCTGCTGCAAAACGCCCTGAGCTACTCTCTGGAGGGGTCTCGGATTTACCTGACCTTGCAGGCGGACGGAACTACCGCTGTGGCCTGTGTGAAGAACACCTCCCGGGAGGAGGTGGCCAACGGCACGGACTTCACCGCCCGGTTTGTCCGTGGGGACGAGAGCCGCACGGACGGCGGCAGCGGCCTGGGGCTGTCCATCGCCCGGAGCTTTACCGAGGCCTGCGGCGGCAGCCTGGAGGTGGAGCTGATCGCGGACCTGTTCGTGGTCCGGGTGGCCTTCCCCATGGACCCGAATCAGAGCGTGCCCGAGGAATTGGAAATACGCTGACTTACTTTTCTTGAAAGAAAAGTAAGCAAAAGAACTTTAAACTGGTTCTATTGGCAGATTGGCGGTAGAACACAGTTTAAAGTTCTTTTTGGTTCTTTTTCTTTCAAGAAAAAGAACTCAGCTTGTCGAAAAAGAGAAAATTAAAAATAGGATGACAAAACTGCTAGGGCTTTGAGTGGGGGGATAGTGTGAAAGGGGGGCGAAGCCCCCGCTTTCGCGTGCAGTCACCCGCCCGCAGGCGACTGATTTCGTCAGAATGACGAAATCAGCTTCAGGCTGTCGAGTTTCTCGACAGCCTGAACTCATTCAAACATCATGCACTCAATGTAGGCGTCGTTGAACTCCGGACATCCGGACAGCTCCAGATAGGTACACTTCGGCAAAAATTCCTCCAGCGCCGTCCGCGCCTCACCGGACAGCAGCAGGGCCGCCGCGCCCATACCGGCGCTGTTGCCCACAGGAACAATCCGGTCCGCCATGGACGGGGGCAGCAGCCCAATGGCGGCGGCGCTGTTCTGGCCGATGTAATTGCCGAACCCGCCCGCCAGATAGAGGGTGGATACCTGGTCTTCCCTCAGTCCCGACTTGAGAAGCAGGGTCTGGATTCCAGCTGCCACCGCGGCCTTCGCCAGCTGAAGCTTCCGCACGTCTCCGTCCGTGATGTAGACGGTCCGCGCCTCGTCCAGGTAAAACCGGACGCCGCCCTCCGCTTCCTCCAGCCAGGGAAGGACGGAGTCCTCCGCCTCATCCGGCGGCAGAAGCCGCCCTGTCTCATCCACCGCGCCCAACTCCAGCAGGGCGGCCAGAGCGTCCACCAGTCCGGACCCGCAGATTCCCTTAGCCTGGCCTCCGCCCAGCACGGAGCAGCGGACCTGTCCGTTCTCCAGCCAGACCCGGCTGATGGCTCCGTCAATGCCGGACATGCCGCAGGTGATTTCCGCGCCCTCGAAGGCGGGCCCGGCGGCAGTGGCGCAGGTGAGGAAGCCGTCCCGGCTGCCAATGCCCATTTCCCCATTGGTGCCAATGTCCAGAAAGAGCACCGGCGTTTCCGCGCGGTACGCTCCGGAGGACAGCAGGCCGGCGGTGATATCTCCGCCCACATAGCCCGCCACGCAGGGGAACCGGTAAACCCGGCCGGTGAGTCCGCAGTCCTCCCCGTTTACCGTGTCTCCGAAGACAGAAAGCGGGGTGAAGGGGGCCACGGCGATAGAGCTGGGGGAGAGGCCCGCGAAAATGTGCTCCATGATGGTGTTCCCCGCCACCATGATGTCCCGCACCTCGTCCACAGAGCGCCCGGCCTCCCTGCAGGTTTCCGCCAGATAGCCGGCCAGCTGCTCCCGGATGGCCTTGATCATCTGCTCCAGGCCGCCGGGGGCTGTGCTGCCGTGCTGAACACGGGAAATCACATCCGCGCCAAAGGCCCGCTGCCGGTTCTGGCCGGACCGGAGGGCCAGCCGCCGCCCGTTTGAGAGGTCGTACAGGTAGAGCACCACGGTGGTGGTGCCGATATCCACGGCCGCGCCCAGCCCCTCCCTGGGAAGGAGGGGGAAGGAGACGGCCTGCCCCTCGCTGGCCACCACCGCGCCGGAAGCCAGGGCGGCAGGCCGGACGGTGCAGTCCCCCTGGACCACACAGCGGCAGGCCAGCCGGAGATTTGTCCCGGCGGGCAGCCGGCTCCGCTCGTCCTCCGCGGGCGGCTCCACGGGGCCGGAGACTTCAATCAGGCACTTGCCGCAGGTTCCGTTTCCGCCGCAGGGCGCATCCACCTCCACACAGCCGGCCTCCTGAAGGGCGGTTAAAACGGTCTGTCCCGGCTGAGCGGAAAGCTGGCGGGTGCGGTCCTGGCCCAAAAAGGTGATGATGGGCATGGTCTTTCCTCCTTTGAACATGGTTGATTGCTGCCATTGTATCATAGATTTGGCTGAATTGGATAGTAAAAAGCCGCACTTTCTGGATTTTTTCCAGGCGGGGAAATTTCCTTGAAGGCCATGATTGGATATGCTATAATAACAGGAAACCGCAAAAAAGGAGAACTGCAAATGAATCCAATCACGTTTCCCGGCCTGGGCCTGACCTTCCAGCTGGAACGGGTGGCCTTTACCGTATTCGGCCATAACATCTACTGGTACGGCATTATCATCGCCTGCGGCTTTCTGTTGGCGGTGTCCTTCTGCTGCCGTCAGGCCAGGCATTACGGCATCAAGCAGGACGGCCTCATTGACATGCTCTTTTTCGCCGTGCCCCTGTGCATCATCGGTGCGCGCCTCTACTATATCATCTTCTACTTCTCCTTCTTCCAGAAGGAGGTGGACGGAAAGCTGGTCACGGACTTTGGACAGATGATCGCCATTTGGGACGGCGGTCTTGCCATTTACGGCGCGGTCATCATGGCGGTCCTTGTGACGGCGGTGTTCTGCAAGGTGAAAAAAATCAAATTTGGGGCTATGGCGGATCTGGGCTGCTTTGGACTGCTCATCGGTCAGGCCGTCGGGCGCTGGGGCAATTTCGTCAATCAGGAGGCCTTCGGCGGGCCCACTGGACTGCCCTGGCGGATGGGGCTGACGGTAAACGGGACCTACATGGAGGTTCACCCGACCTTCCTCTATGAATCCGCCTGGAATGTGCTGGGCTTTTTCCTGCTGTGGTACGTGGCGAGACATTGGCGGCGGTTTGACGGACAAATCTTTTTGGGCTACGTGGCCTGGTACGGCTTTGGCCGGGGCATCATCGAGGGCCTGCGGACGGACAGCCTGTATTTCTTCGGCCTGAAGCTCTTTGGAATGCCCATCCGCACCTCCCAGGTGCTGGGCTTTGCCTCGGCGGTTGTGGCGGTGGCCATTCTGGCCTGGCGGCTGATGCGGGGAACCCCGGAGGATTTGTATGTAAATCGAGTGCGGGCGGCCAGAGCGGCCCGCAAGGCGGCGGCACAGCCGCCGGAAGAAAAGGAGGAGTCCTGATGGCGGCAATCATGGATGGAAAAGCCCTTGCGGCCAAGGTAAAGGCCCGGGTGGCGGAGCGGGTGAGGGACCTGGAGCGGAAGCCCGGCCTGGCGGTGGTGCTGGTGGGCGGCAACCAGGCCTCGCGGGTGTATGTGAACGGGAAGAAAAAGGACTGCGAGGAGTGCGGCTTTTACAGTGAGGAGCACCATCTTCCGGCGGAGACCGCTCAGGAGGATTTGATGGCGCTGGTGCGGGAGCTGAACGGCCGGCCGGACATTGACGGCATTTTGGTTCAGCTGCCCCTGCCGGAGCACCTGGACGAGCGGGAGGTTTTGCTGGCCATTGACCCCAACAAGGATGTGGACGCCTTCCACCCCTATAATGTGGGGAAGCTGATGATTGGGGAGCAGGCGTTTCAGCCCTGCACGCCAGCGGGTGTGATGGAGCTTTTGGACGAGTATGGGATTGACCCGGCGGGCAAGCATTGCGTGGTTGTGGGGCGGTCCAACATTGTGGGCAAGCCTCAGGCCATGCTGATGCTCCAGCGGAACGCCACGGTGACGGTCTGCCATTCCAGGACGCCGGATCTGGCGGAGGAGTGCCGCCGGGCGGACATTCTGGTGTCGGCGGTAGGCCGGGTGAATCTGATTACAGCGGATATGGTGAAGGAAGGCGCGGTGGTCATCGACGTGGCCATGAACCGGAACGAGGCGGGAAAGCTGTGCGGCGACGTGGACTTCGGGCCGGTGTCGGAGAAGGCGGGCTTTATCACGCCGGTGCCCGGCGGAGTAGGCCCCATGACCCGCGCCATGCTGATGGTCAACACCCTGACCGCCTACTTTCTTGAAAGAAAGTAGGCAAAGAACTTTTATGCTGGCGGACTGCCATGCCGGTCAGGGGAGCGGTTTCCCTTGGGAGGGTGGGCGGTTTCTCCGAGGGCCTGCGATGGGTGCGCTACTGGGAGGCTCCTCACAATGGAAAAGGTTGGGGGAGTGTTCTTTTATAAACGGAAAATTTTAAATTTCCACGAACCGCATCAAGATTACCACCTTCTTCTGCAATTTTTCAAAAAACGGAAAACTCAGGATTGAAATTTGGACAAAAATTCAATATACTTGTGTCAACATCAAATGAGGTGATGACGTATGAGTTCCTGCAAGCAGCTCATCCAGGCACTGGAGGCCGGTACATATGACAGCCGGCTGAGTGCGCTGTATGCCCTGGACGGAAGCCAGGACAGCCTGTCCCAGGCCCGGACGCGGGCCCTTCAGGTGGCCCGGACCTTCCAGGAGGCCTTTTCGCCCGCTGAGGAAACCCCCGCAGCCCTGTTCAGCGGCCCGGGCCGCACGGAGATTGGCGGCAACCACACCGACCACCAGCGGGGCCGTGTGCTCTGCGGCAGCGTGGACCTGGACATGCTGGCCTGCGCCGCGCCGAACGGCAGCCGTGTGATTCGTGTCCATTCCGAGGGCTACCCCACCCTGGAGGTGGACCTGACGGACCTGCGTCCCCGGCCAGAGGATGAAAATACCTCTGCCGCCCTGGTGCGGGGCGTGGCGGAGGGAATCGCCCGGCGCGGCTTCCAGCTGGGGGGCTTCGATGCCTGCGCGGTGTCCACCGTCCTTTCCGGATCCGGCCTCAGCTCCTCCGCCGCCTATGAAATTTTGATCGGCAATATCCTTAATCATTTCTTCTGCGCCGGAAAGCTGGACCCCATTGAGCTGGCTAAAATCGGCCAGTATGCTGAAAACGTCCACTTCGGCAAGCTTAGTGGTCTGATGGATCAGATGGGCTCCTCGGTGGGCGGCGCGGTGGCCATTGACTTTGGAGACCCGAAGGACCCGGTGGTCCGGCCCGCTGGATACGACTTTGCCCAATCCGGCCACGCCCTGTGCATCGTGGACACCGGCTCCGACCACAGCGCCAAGCACTTGACTGAGGATTACTCCGACATCACGCGGGAAATGCGCGCGGTGGCCACTCTCTTTGGGAAAGAGGTCCTGCGGGAGGTGCCCGAGGCGGATTTCCGTGCCGCCCTTCCCGCCCTGCGGAAGGAGTGCGGCGACCGGGCAGTGCTCCGCGCCCTCCACTTCTATGAGGATGACCGCCGGGCCGCGCAGGAGGCAGAGGCCCTGGAGCGGGGGGACTTCAACGCCTTCCTGGCCCTGGTGAACGCCTCCGGCCTGTCCTCCGCCCTGCACCTGCAAAACACCTGGTCCACCGCCGATCCCAGGCAGCAGGCCATTCCCATGGTCCTGGCCCTGGGCCGGGAGCTGCTGGAGGGGACCGGGGCCATCCGGGTCCACGGCGGCGGCTTTGCCGGGACCGTTCAGGCCTTTGTACCCAACGAAAAGCTGGACGCCTTCCGGAACGGGATGGAGGCCCTCCTGGGTCCGGGTATGTGCCATGTGCTCCACATCCGATCCCTGGGCGGCTGTGTGGTGGCGGAATAATGTTTAGGGCCGCCCTTTTCAAACCCCAGCAGGTTTGGGCGGAGCCCAACTTGATAAATTTGGCTTCAGAGGTGAATTCGCGAATGATGGACCATGCTGTTTCCAAGCTGGTGGACTACGCCCTGCAAACCGGCTTGATTGAGGAAAATGAGCGTGTTTGGGCAGTCAACACGATACTGGATGTATTAAAGCTGGACAGTATTGCAGAAAGTCCAAAAAATGAAGGGGAAATCGAGCTGGCTCCAGTGCTGGAGGCGCTGTTGGACGACGCCCACGCGCGGGGTGTGCTGGCGGAAAATTCCGTGGTCTACCGGGACCTGTTCGACACGGAGCTGATGGGGCGGCTCACCCCCCGTCCGGCCCAGGTAATTGCGAAATTCCAGGCGCTGTACCGGGAGGACCCCAGGAAGGCGACGGACTGGTATTATAAGCTGAGCCAGGACACCAATTACATCCGCCGGGACCGCATTGCCAAAGACATGCAGTGGAAGGCCTCCACGGAGTACGGCGAGCTGGACATCACCATCAACCTGTCCAAGCCGGAAAAGGACCCCAAGGCCATCGCCGCTGCCCGTGATTTGCCGGCTTCCAACTATCCACGGTGCCAGCTCTGCGCTGAGAACGAGGGCTACGCCGGCCGGGTGAATCATCCTGCCCGGCAGAACCACCGGATTGTCCCCATCACCATCAACGATTCTCCCTGGTTTTTGCAGTACTCCCCCTATGTGTATTACAACGAGCATTGCATCTGCCTCAACAGCCAGCATGTGCCCATGAAGATTGACCGGTCCTGTTTCGGGAAGCTCCTGGACTTTGTGCGGCAGTTCCCCCATTACTTTGTGGGCTCCAACGCGGATCTGCCCATTGTGGGCGGGTCCATACTGGCCCACGACCACTTCCAGGGCGGACGGTACACCTTTGCCATGGCGAAGGCGCCGGTGGAAACGCCGGTGGCGTTCCCCGGCTTTGAGGATGTGAAGGCGGGGATTGTCAAATGGCCCATGTCGGTGATTCGGATTTCCAGCCAGGACAGCCAGCGGCTGGTGGAGCTGGCCGGCCGGATTCTGACAGCCTGGAGAGGGTACACCGACGAGAGCGCCATGATTCTGGCGGAGACGAACGGGGTGCCCCACAACACCATTACACCCATTGCCCGGATGCGGGAGGGTGTGTATGAGCTGGACCTTGTGCTGAGGAACAATCTGACCACGGAGGAGCATCCGCTGGGGCTCTACCATCCTCACGCGGAGCTGCACCACATCAAGAAGGAGAACATCGGCCTCATTGAAGTGATGGGTCTGGCGGTGCTTCCGGCCCGCCTGAAGGAAGAGCTGGCGGCAGTGGCGGACGGTCTGGCGAAGGGGACAGATCTGCGGGCCAGTGAGCTTACCGCCAAGCACGCCGCCTGGGCGGAGGCGTTCGCGGACCGGTACGAGATCACGCCGGAAAACGCCCTGGAGATTGTACAGAAGGAAACCGGGCTGGTGTTTGCCAAGGTGCTGGAGCACGCGGGCGTCTACGCCCGGAACGAGGAGGGCAAGGCCGCGTTTTTGCGCTTCCTGGGTACGGTATGAGGTTCTCTTCTTTTCTTGAAAGAAAAGAAGCAAAAGAACTTTAAACTGGCTCTATGGAGGCGAAGCGGGACATGAAAGCATTGTTTGGACAAATGCCCGGCGGAACACCGGTGGAGGAATTCACCCTGCGGAACGGCCCGCTTTCCTGCCAGGTTCTCACTTACGGCGGCGCGGTGCGGAGCCTTGTGGTGCCGGACAAAACAGGGCGTCCGGTGGATGTGGTGCTGGGCTTCGACACGCTGGAGGACTACCGGAGCCAGGACAAGTATATTGGCGCGCTGGTGGGCCGGTACGCCAACCGCATCGGCGGAAGCAGGTTTTCCCTGGACGGCCGGGAATACACTCTGGCGGCCAATGACGGGGAAAACCACCTCCACGGCGGTCTGGTTGGCTTTGATAAACAGGTCTGGACCGTGGAGGAGGCGGAGGGGAACGCCGTAACCCTTTCTCTGGTGAGTCCGGACGGACAGGAGGGCTACCCTGGCGCCTTGTGGGTCAAGGTCACGTACACCCTGCAAGGGGACGGGCTGGAAATTTCCTATGAGGCCCGCAGCGGCCGGGCGACGCTCTGCAATCTCACCAATCACAGCTATTTCAATTTGGCTGGACACGACAGTGGTTCGGTCCATCCGCAGAAGATTCAGATTCTGGCCAGCCGCTACACCCCCACAGACGCCGCTTCCATCCCCACCGGAGCGTTGGAGCCGGTGGAAGGGACGCCCATGGACCTGCGGACGCCTCAGCCCATTGGGGCCCGGATTGAGGAGCCTTTCCCCCAACTGGTTCAGGCAGGCGGCTATGACCATAATTGGGTGATCGACGGTTGGGACGGGACCCTACGGACCATCGCGCGGGCCTGGTCGGAGGAGACTGGCATTTCCATGGAGGTCCTGACCACGCTGCCCGGCGTCCAGTTCTACACCGGCAATTTTGTGGGCGGCTGTCCGGCGGGCAAAGGCGGCGCGGTCTATCAGAACCGGGACGCCTTCTGTCTGGAAACCCAGTATTTCCCGGACTCTCCCAACCAGCCCGGCTTCCCCAGCGCCCGGCTGGAGAGCGGGGCAGTGTACCGGAGCCGGACTGTGTACCGGTTTGGGTAAACGACCTTGCATTAGGGGCAGATGTCCAAAATTGGACATCTGCCCCAGTGTTTCTAAGAGCCTGTTTAAAATCTCCGGGTGGATGGAAAAAGACTGGTTCAGACAGTGTGCCGGGAGATTTTAAACAGGCTCTAAAGGAAAATTTAATGTTTTCTCTCATTTTCTTTTTTCTCTGGTTATGATAAGATAGAAGCAGAAAACAGAACCGATTTTATTCCCTTCGGTTGGAAAGAGAAGAGGAAAAACGACTATGAATCAGACCTATGACGCACTGGTCACCGGCGCGGGCTTTGCCGGTGCGGTGACGGCCCGAGAGCTGGCGGAGCGCGGCGGAATGCGCGTGCTGCTGCTGGAGCGCCGATCTCACATCGGCGGCAACGCCTATGACTGCCTGGATGGGAGCGGCGTGCTCATTCACCAGTACGGCCCCCATATTTTTCACACCAACAGCCGGCGGGTATTTGATTTCCTGTCCCGGTTCACCCAGTGGCGGCGCTATCAGCACAGAGTGATTGCCAAGCTGCCCAGGGACAACCCCCAGGTGGTTCCTGGGGAAAAGGTAACTGATGGCCGCTTTTTCTTTCCCGTTCCCTTTAACCTGGACTCCTTGAAGGCCGCCTTCGGCAGCGGGGAGGGAGAGCGGCTGGGCCGGAAGCTTCTGGACGCCTATCCCGCCCAGAGTCAGGTCACCATCCTGGAGCTGCGGCAGAATCCCGACCCGGAAATCTCCGCTCTGGCGGACTATGTGTATGAGCATGTGTTTGTTCACTACACCATGAAGCAGTGGGGACAGACCCCCGAGGAGATCGACCCAAACACCACGGCCCGGGTGCCAGTGCGCCTGTCCCGGGACGACCGGTACTTCCAGGACGCCTATCAGGGCATGCCCCTGGAGGGTTATACACGCCTTTTTGAGCATATGCTGGACCATCCCAACATCACCCTGGAGCTGGGGACCGACGCCCTGAAGCGGCTGGAGCTGTCTGATCGTGGGGTGGCGTTGGACGGAACTCTTTTTGAAGGGCCGGTCATCTACACCGGACAGGCCGACGAGCTGTTTGGCTTCCGGTACGGTCCCCTGCCCTACCGCACCCTGGACTTCCAGTTTGAGACCTATCCCCAGGACGCCTACCAGACGCATGGCACGGTCAACTACACGGTGGACGAGGATTACACCCGGATTACCGAGTTCAAGCACATGACCGGCCAGAAGCTGCCCGGTGTGACTACCATCATGAAGGAGTATTCCAGGGCCTACACTGGCCAGGAGGGCGAGATTCCCTATTACGCCATCATCAATCCGGAGAACAACGCCCTGTACGCCAGGTACAAGGGGGAGGCGGACCAGTTCGGCAGCCTCCACTTGCTGGGACGTCTGGCGGAATACAAATATTACAACATGGACGCCATCGTGGACCGTGCGCTGGCCCTCTGCGATGAGCTTCTTGGAAAGTGAGCGAGACCCATGGACAAATTGATCACCTTTGCCGTGCCCTGTTACAACTCAGAGGCCTACATGGACCACTGTGTGGAGACCCTGCTGACAGGCGGCGAGGACATTGAAATCATCCTGGTGGACGACGGCTCCGCCAAGGACAACACCCCGGCCATCTGCGACCGCTACGCGGAGCAGTATCCGAACATCGTCCGCGCCATCCACCAGCCCAACGGCGGCCACGGGGAGGGCGTGAACCAGGGAATTCGGAACGCCAGAGGGCTTTACTACAAGGTGGTGGACTCTGACGACTGGCTGGACGCAGACGCCCTTCAGAAGGTGCTTGCCAAGCTGCGGGAGTTCGCCCAGCGGGAAAATCCCCTGGATTTGATGATCTGCAACTATGTGTATGAACATGTGGAGGACAACACCCAGCATACAGTCAACTACCGCAACGTGTTCCCGGTGGACCAGGAATTTACATGGAAGGACACCGGCCGGTTCCGGCCTTCTCAATACCTTCTCATGCACTCGGTCATCTACCGGACCCAGCTGCTGCGGGACTGCGGCATTGAGCTGCCCAAGCACACTTTTTATGTAGACAATATCTTCGTGTATCAGCCCCTGCCCTATGTGAAGAGTATTTACTACATGGATTTGGACCTGTACCGCTACTTCATCGGCCGGGCGGACCAGAGCGTCAACGAAAAGGTGATGGTGTCTCGGGTGGACCAGCAGGTCCGCATTACCAAAACCATGATTGACGCCCACGACCTGCGTCAGCTTATGGAGCGTCAGAAAAAGCTGGCCCGGTACATGTTCAGCTATCTGGCCATGATGATGACCATTTCCTCCATTTTCCTGATGATTGACGGATCGCCGGAGGCGCTGGGCAAAAAGGTGGAGCTGTGGGAGTACCTGCGGACCGTGGACCCGGTGATTCATCACCGGATGAAGTACCGCTCTATCAGCATTGTATCCAACTTCCCCGGCTATCAGGGACGGAGACTTTCCGTGGGCCTGTACCGGGTGGCGCGGAAGATTTACAAGTTTAACTGAAACGGGCAGCGCCCGTTTAAAGTTCTTTTTGCTTCTTTTCACCCGAAAGGGTGTTAAGGAACCACTGATTTAATCAGTGGTTCCTTAAGATTTTGCTTCGCAAAATCGAGTGTCGTTCAATCGCTCAAGAAAAAGAAGGGAAAGCGGTCCCGCCTCCTGGCGGGACCGTTTTTTTCACGGATTGCTTGTTATAGGCTTGTTATAGGCTTGTTATAGGCTTGGAATATGTCCAAACATCTGGTATACTGCAAGAAACAGCGAATATGGGAGGCGAATCCAATGAAAAAGCAGCGTATCCGATTCACCGCGATCCTTCTTCTCCTGGCCCTTGCCGTCACAGGGCTGCCCGCAGCTTGGGCCGCCGGGAACTTGGCCAGAGCGGGAAACATTGACCTGACCCTGAACGGCACCCCCCTAAAGCTGGGGGCTTACAACATCGGCGGCAACAACTACGTCAAGCTCCGGGACGTGGCCCAGCTCCTGGTAGGCACGGGGAAGCAGTTCTCCATCGCCTGGAACGGCGAAGCCCAGCGGATTGACCTGACCTCGGGCGCGTCCTATCTCCCGGTGGGCGGGGAGCTCTTCCCTCTGGCCGCCGGGGACCAGTACGCCGCGCCCAGCTCCGCTTCCGTATGGCTGGATGGTGCGGAGGCAGCGCTGACGGCCTACACCATCAACGGCAACAACTTCTTCAAGCTCCGGGATTTGGGCGCTGCCCTGAATTTCTACGTGGGCTGGGACGGCGTCACAAACACGGTGATTGTGGACACCTCGAAGAGCTATGAGGCGGAGGAATTGCCCGCTGCCGTCAACCAGTCCGCCATGGCCCAGGCCATGCTGGCCGTGCTTCCCCCCGCATTAGACGATTTGTACGGCGACGCCTGCCTGGCCGATGTGGACGGCGACGGCGTAGTCGAATTGATTGTGGCCTGTGAGCCAGCCGCCTACCTCTACGACTGGCAGAACGGCCAGCTCACCTCGAAAGAGATCGGCACACTGGCAGGGGGCTACTTTCTGTGGTATCTGTGCCAAAACACCGCGACTGGTGAGCGGGGACTCCAGTTTGAGAGCGTTGGCGGCGGCGATTTCGGCGGGGGCGACACTACATACTACTATTCCGCTTACGAAGTCCACATTGGAGATCGGACCTACTTCAATGATGAAGGGGTCAAAACTGGCGAATACTACTACATCGGGGATTACGAAAACGAGGTCACAAAGGCAGACTACCTGGCAATCCGGAGCCAGCATCAGACCTTGGAAAGGATCTCCGGCGGTTGGTGGGACCTAGACGCCCAACTGGCGGTTATCCGGGCCGGACTGGAGGTCATGCGGGACGGCAAAGCCCTCAACGAGATTTCCGACGAGGGCCTGCTGGCGTTGGCGAAAATCGCGGCCAAAGAAATCCCCTCCATGGTCTTTGAGTTGGACACAGGATCCATTGTTCCCAAGGACACCAACGATTACATCCTCGTAAATCTGTGGGGCGATTTCGGCGAAGTCCACGCCTACCGGGTGCCTGGCTGCACAACAGCGGCTGAGGTGGAGGCCGCGGTAAACAATATATGGCATCAAAAATTTTCCCGCCGTTATCCCGTAAGCTATACGGCGTCTGTGATTGAGTACAGCGGACAGCCTGGGGACTACATGGGCGGCGACCTGCTGCGGTACAACGGCGCGCTGTATGTGGTCGAAAATTACGGAATCGGAGACGGCGGCTTTGAATGGACCGTTGACCGGATGATTTCCCGCACAGCGGATGAGGCCCTTTTCCACGGACATGATTATTGGAATGAATACGGAGAAGAAATTACCCTTGCCCTGATCTATGAAGACGGCGTCTGGAAGTATACGGAATTTCAATAAGAAAAACGCCGCAGACAGCTTGACTGTCTGCGGCGTTTCCTGTTACTCGCTCAGCTTCCTACCGCAAAGTTCCAACTCAAAGCGCCTCCCAGGCATCCGCAGTCACGGAGCCCAGAATCGTGGGAACGTCGTTGGTGAAAAATCCGGTCTTATCATATTCCACCGTTGGCACGCCTTCACTCATGGCGCCATACAGCAGCTGGTCGTTGCCAAAGGCGTTGAAGGTCAGGAAAAATTCGCTTTCCTCCTCGTTCATGCAGACCTGAATTTCAATCCCCAGCTTTTCAAACACCACAGTCTGGGTTTTGGTATACTTGGCCGGAATCACGCCCTCCTGAATCAGGACCTCCCATGCGCCGGCGTCCACGGAAGCCAGAATCGTGGGGGCGTCGTTGGTGAAGAAACCGGTCTTGTCAAAGGTGACTGTGGGCGTACCGTTCTCCATGGTGCCATACAGCAGCTGATCGCTGCCAAAGGCGTTGAAGGAAAGACAGAACTCGGTCTCCGCGTCGTTCATGGCCACCAGAATGTCCAGCCCCAGCTTTTCAAACACCACGGTCTGACACTTGGTGTACTTGGAGGGAATGACCACCCGTTCCGCCTCGTCCGGGTTTTCCGGCAGCTCCATGCCGCCCTTGGAGGTCAGATAAATCGTGCCGCTCTCCGGATGCCAGCCAATGCCGCAGCCAACCACCTTGAACAAATCGGACAGCTTGCAGAAGTTGGCCCCGTCAATGTTGTAGGCGTCCAGAGAAACCGCCTGGCCGTCCAAATCAAACTGTGTGCTGGTCTTTACCAGCGCCTCGCGGCCGGGAACCGTGCCAGGGGCCAGCTCGCCGCCAGCGGCCGTGTAAGCCTGTCCGGGCAGGAGAGACGCCTTGCCCGCCTCGTAGGTGATATCAAACTTCAAATCACTCTCCGCCAGAACGGTGGCCACATCCCGGAGCTTGAGGTAGTTCTGACCGTCTACATTGTAGGCTTCCACCTGGGTTTCCCCGCCGTCAAAGACCACCTTCTGGGCGGAAATGCCGGTGGTTTTGGTCTGCCCGGCGAGGAATTCCGTGAAATAGGCCTCGAAAGCGGGAGTCCACCACTCAATATAGCCCTGGCGGAAGGGGTGAATGGTGTCGTGCATGTAAACGTGATACTGCTCGGTGTCGTAGAGCTTCACCATTTCCTCGTTGTGGAACAGATTCACCACGCCAATGTCCCACTTCTCCTGGAGCTTGAGCAGTGCGTCCACCATGGCGGAATACTCCTCGCTGTCATAGTAGGAGCCCGTGTAGAACACCACAGGACAGTCAAACACCGCCCGCACATAGGAGATGATGGTCTCCATCGCGCCGGTGATGGTGGCGTCGTCAAAGCTGGCCGGGTCGAAGCTGTCCGACATTTCGCCGTAGGGCTTGTGAGAGGTGGCGTCGTTGGTGGACAGCTGTACCACAAACAGGTCCGGCGCGCGGCTGGTGTCAATGGTCTTCATCCGGGCCACATAAGAATCCGTGCCGGTGTTGACCAGGGTGGTGCCGCCAATGGCGTACTTTTCACAGATGGTGGCGGCGTGCCGGTCCGCAATGGCGTCCGCCATGGTGTAATAGCCGCCGGACTGGGTGCCGAAGGTGACGGAGGAGCCCAGCCAGATGATGTTCAGGCCGGACAGGGGGTCGCTGGGGTCCACGGCCTGGGCGGGCTTGACCGTGTTGTCATAGCCGGTGGCAACCTCCGCGCCGGGCGCGGCCAGCAGCAGATCGCCCACGTCCGGATAAGCCAGGTCAGGCAGGGCCGCCGCTCTGCTGCCGTAGAGGCCGCTGATGGTGACGGTGTCCCCGGACTTCAGCGCCACGGAGCGCTCCACCAGGAACCGGCCGGTGTCGGTCAGGGCGCCCACGTCCCATTCTCCGTCCTCCTTGTAGGCGAAGGGAGAGTCGCCGCTGACGCCGTAGGAGAGCGGGAAGGCGTGGGGGATGCCGCCGTTGACGGAGAGGCCGAAGGGTGCGGAGCTGCTGGCGGTCAGGCACTTGCTCACCGTGAGGTAGAGGTCGAACACGCCGTCCACCCCGCCGGGGACGGTGTAGGTCACGGCGGAGCCGGTGCCCATGCTGGTGACCGTGTTGGTGGCCTCGTCGTAGGCGGTGGGCTGGACCTTCTGGTCCCGGCCGACGCCCTGGCCGGACACCTCCGCCTGGGCCGCGGGAAGAACCACTTCCGACGGACCGGAAGCGCCCGCCACACTCACGCCGAGCAGCATTGCCATCGCGAGGGCGCAGGCCAGGATACGCTTGATTTGGTGCTTCATTTGTTTTCCTCCTCATTTGTTCTATCCTGAAAACAGCGGCGCGCTGTTTCGCAGTCTGGAGCATAGGATTTGAACTATTTTGAATTTCCTGCTTTCATTTAAGAAAAACGGGCCTAAAACCTGGATTATTTGTGATAGGAAGAAAAAGCGCCGGTTTCTGAGGCTGTATTTCAAATTATATCTGGTGAAATACACAAAAACAAGGTGATTCCTTATGGAGTGTGGCGTCGTTTTTTACGGAGTTGCCGCAGAAAATCCGGAATCTATCAAGCGAAAAAGTGAAAAATTGACGGAAGATAAAAAACAGCCCCCGGACCTTACGGTCCGGGGGCTGCTCTTTGAAAAAATCCAATTTTTAGAAGGGGAATCCGCCGCCAGCGGGCATCAGCTCGAACAGCTTGTCCTCGTGATGATAGCGCATGCCGCTCTCACTGTCAAAGACCATCATGCCGTCATCCTCGGCGGTCCAGGGCTCCCACGTCAGATTGTCCTGATTGGGGCTGCCGGTCTTGGCCAGCGCACACAGAGCGCCCGCCATCTCGTCAGACAACTTGGCGAACACGGCCTCCTCACCGGCGGTCCAGGCGGGAATCATATCGTCGTTGTGGAACCACATCGGAATGTCGCTGGCCGTGTGGATGGGCACAATGCCGCCAAAGAAGGGATAGGAACGGGCCTGGATGTACTGATACACAGTGCCGCCATAGCTCGCCATGGCCTCAGCCAGCGCGTAGGAGGACATTCCGGCGGTGCGGTTGTTGATATACAGCACCTCCGCCACATTGTGTCCGGGATAGGCTTCCTTATAAGCGGCGACAATGTTTGCCGCCCGCCCGGCGTCGCCCTCACACTTCTGGGTCAGCTGGGCAATGACCTGCTCCTCGCTGATGTTGGTCAGCACATTGCTTTCCACCGCTTCCTTGCCGCCAGCGCCAG
The DNA here is from genome assembly GCA_022793095.1 of Oscillospiraceae bacterium. Classification (GTDB taxonomy): domain Bacteria; phylum Bacillota; class Clostridia; order Oscillospirales; family Oscillospiraceae; genus JAAWCD01. The sequence continues at coordinate 43,894 of JAAWCD010000003.1, forward strand.
AGAAGATGATGTTGCCCACGTTGGTGCTGAATTCGCCCAGCACGTTGCCGCAGACAAAGGGAATGTCCTTGGACAGCTCATAGGTGCCAGTGGGGTAGTAATCGCCGTCCACCACAGGGCCGTAGGACACCCCAGCCTCATTGCAGGCATTGTACAGCTTCACATAGTCCATAGTTTCGAGCTCTTTGACGTTTTCCGCCGTGACGCCCAGAAGCTCCAGGACCTTGGCAGTCTCGGCCTGAGCGGACTCGGTGGTGCGGGTGACCTTGGCGGAGCCGCCGGAAATGGCCATCGCCTTGTGGAACAGGCCCTGAGCGGAGGGCATGCCCATCAGAGTAGTCACCTTGCTGCCGCCGCCGGACTGGCCGACGATCGTGACGTTATTGGGGTCGCCGCCGAAGTTAGCCACGTTGTCCCGGACCCACTCCAAGGCGAATACCAGATCCGCGATACCAACATTGCCGGAATTCTTGTATTCCTCGCCGTAGGCGGACAGGTCCAGGAAGCCCAGGCAGTTCAGGCGGTGATTGACGCTGACAAACACCACGTCGCCAAAGTCCGCTATGCTGCCGCCGTCGTAAACAGTCTTTTCCAGGGAGCCGCCGGTGGTGTAGCCGCCGCCGTGAATCCAGAAGATCACCGGCTTGCTGCCTGTCAAATCGGTGGACATCACATTCAGGTTGAGACAGGTCTGTTCATTTTCCACCATTTCTCTGGAATAGGCCATGAAGTCGAACTTCTCCATCTCGGTCTTGTTCTGGGGGGCAACCTCGCCCTGCATCATGCAGGTCCGGTAGCCGGTCCAGCTGTCGGGGGCCTCCGGCATGTGGAAGCGCTGAGCCTTGGCATAGGGAATACCATAGAAATAATTCACATTGTCCCATTTGTAGCCCATGACATTTCCGTTGGTGGTGCTGGCATAGCAAAGCCCGGTCGGCGCGGCATCGCTCTCCCCGCCGGTGGTCAGCTTGACCTCCCGGCTCTCGCCGTCCCAGTCCACGGTAAGGCCGTTGGCCTCGGACACGGCCCGGACAGGCAGATAGGTGGTGCCGTCCACAATGATGGGCTGAACGGGATTTCCATTCACGTCCTTCAAATCCACCGGCTTGCCGTCCACGGTGACGGAGACGCCGGGGTCTTGAGTGCCCTGAACCTGGGCGGCCAACGCGCCACCAGAGGCTCCGAGCACCATGGCCAGGGTCAGAGAACCGGCCAGGGCCTGCTTGAGTTGCTTTTTCATACATGATTCCTCCTCATTAAATTGATATTGCGATTACCGCTCATAAGGCTGCCAATCAATAGTTTCGAGTGCGAGGATGTGGGGCATGGTAGAGAAATTGATATCGTTAGTCCACCAAGTGCCGGAGCAGTCCATTACCACATGACCAACGCCGTTAACCGCAATCGCTTCAACGTACTGCATGGTATCCGGCTGGAAGAAGGTCATGAAAGCCAGGTAGTAGAACTCACCAGCATCATCCGTGTAAACAGTCACGGTGCTCTTCTGTCCCGCAGGAACACAGGGGACATCTTCCAGAACCGCCATGCGGGTGTACCGCTCTGGAATGACCGAGTAATCAGTATGCGCTGCAACATATTGAGCAGAATAATTCTCAGTAAATTCCACTTCATATTCATTTTTGCGCTGGTCCATCAGCCAAGTCTTGATAAAATTGTCATTCGCCGCAGGATAGGAGCTGTTGTGTAGCTTGCCTTCGGGATAATAATAGGTCTTAACACCAGTGATTGGGTCGGTCACATAGCCAGCGTCTGCCACGGGCTCCCAATAAGTGCGATCGTTCAGCAGAGCGTTGAACTTGTCAGCAGTATAGTAATGCCAGAGGATATCAACGTCTGGCTCCATGCCGTAATTGACAAGTTTTTGATAGGTAGTCGCATACTTGACCGGATAAGAGGTCGTGTCGCCTAGACTCTGTACCAGCATGACTTTTGTGCCGGATTCCGCGAGCTGTTTCATTTCCGCGTCGGAGAAGGGAGATTCGGCATCAACCTTCATGGTCTCTTCCAGCGGTGCATCTTCATAGCCGCCGCCACCGTTAAAAATAGCGATTGCGGTATTAAAACCCGGATAACGGCTGACGAAATTCATGGTAAACATGGAACCGGCAGATTCGCCCGTCATGTAAACCCGGTTGGCGTCTACCTTGCCCTCGGAAATCAGGTTGTCCACAATTTCCTTCACCCCGGCACACAAATTGTCCACGCTGCCTTCCATCCGCTGGGGATAAAGGACATAGCAGGGCATAGAGGCCTGAGATTCTGCTTTTGCAAAGGAAACGGCAAAGTTTGCTCCATAAGGGTCTCCAGTCACGGAAATGCCGGTGCCGCCGGAGTTGAAGATCACGAGCGGCATATTCTTGGCTTCGCCCGCCGGGGTGTACAGATAGCAATCCAACAGAGCGTCGCCGCTGGTATGGGTAAATTCCTCAAAGGCATCGACTACCGGATCGCGGTATACTAGTGTAGAACCGGCATCCAGATTAAACGCGGGATTCGTGCAGGTCAGATGCCAATAACCTTCACGGGTAAAGCTCATATCCGGATAGAAAGGCTCGACTTTCACAGTGACAGTTTTATCAGTGAAGGAAATCTCCACGGCGTTTGCATCAAAGGGCGCATGGGTTTCCAGACCGTCATAGACACAGTGCGTTGCCTTGAAATCCGCAGTTGTCAAGCCGAGAACAGAGGCTGTAGAATTGACATAATAGGTAAAAGAATTGATTGCCTTTCCATAAGGCTCAGACGTACAATTCGCCACCACAGATTCAATCACCAAGGGCTGAGCATTGGTGGTCAGCTTCACTTCCTGGCTCTCGCCGTCCCAGTCCACATTCAAACCGTTGGCCTCGGACACGGCCCGGACAGGCAGATAGGTGGTGCCGTCGATGATGACGGGCTGAACAGGATTTCCATTCACGTCCTTCAAATCCACCGGCTTGCCGTCCACGGTGACGGAGACGCCGGGGGCCTGTGTGCCCTGAACCTGGGCGGCCAACGCGCCGCCGGAGGCTCCAAGCACCATGGCCAGGGTCAGAGAACCGGCCAGGGCCTGCTTGAGTTGTCGTTTCATGCTGAATTCCTCCTTGCTGAATTTGGGTTATCCTGAAACCGGCATCGCCGCTTATCAGACGGAATGACCCGGCGGGAAACAGGGAACAGCCCGTTCCCCGCCGGTGGACTGCCTGCTGTGCGACAGGCAATGAGGAGGGATTTCCTGTGAAAAACGAGGGGGCGTTGTCTGCCTTTTTCACAATCCGCCGCCTTTTTTTCGCTTTTCTCTGGTAAATCTGACAACATCATAGCATTGGCGTTTCCAGAAGGAAAGTCAGGAATCGGATATATTCTTAATCTTTTCGGTCATAGCCCGGCCTCTCTTCCCGGAGGCGCTCCTTTCGGTACTGGCTGGGAGAGAGCCCGGTTTTCTTCCGAAAGCTTCTGGAAAAGTGAATCGCGCTCTGAAATCCGGTCTGTTCCGCGATCTTTTCCATGCTCAGGCCGGTGCTCCGCAGCAGGCCCTTGGCCTCGGTGACCCGCAGGTCACTGATAATTTCGGTATAATTCTTTCCCAGGTGGCTTTTGATGAGCTTGCCCAGGTAGCTGGGCTCGTAGTGGAACCGGGCGGCGATCTCCTGGAGGGAGGTGGTCCGGTAGTTGGCCTGAATGTACTGCACGATGGGCAGCAGCGCGGGGGACCGGTCCTCGCTCCGGTCTTCGCTGTATCGCTCGTAATCCAGGGCGGAGCTCCGCAAAAGGTAGGAGAACAGAATCTCAATGTAGCTGGTGCAGATCTGCCGGGCGTAGTCCTGGCGGCAGTAGCCCTCGTGGAAGATGCTGCGGATGAGCAGGCGCACCTGTTGGGAGGGCGGCAGGTGGAAGAGGATATAGCCCCGGCTGCCGCGGCTGAGGCTGGCGCGGAAGAAGTCCGACATGATATTTTCACCACTGAGCAGGCGGTACAGGGTGCTTTCAATGGTGTGCTCGGCAAAGGTGATGGAGACGACCACGCTTCCGGCCTCCGCCACCACGTCGTGGCGGAAGGAGGGGGCCACCAGGCAGAGGCCGCCGGACGGAAGCGGGCGGGTCGCGCCGTTGAGGGCGAGGGTGGCCCGGCCCTGCATGACGTAAAGCATTTCAAAGGACTCGTGCTCATGGATGCCCATGGCCTGGTCCTCCGCGATTTTCATGGGCGTCACGTCCAGCTCGGGAATCTGACGGGAGGCCTGCCGGGTGGAGCGGTTGGCCTGAAAATCCCGGTAAAACTGGTCCAGATCCACGGGCAGGCGGTTCACATAGTCCCGGAAGGCGTCCATATCCTGGGCGTCCCAAGCCTCAAAGGACACAGCGGGGAGATCCGGCGCGGTCTGGAACTGTTTCTCCCGCCAGAGCGCCGCTACCGCGTCAAAAAAGCTGAGAGCCTTGCCGGTCTCCCGCATGTGATCGCTGAGCCGCTGCTGCACCTGTCCATAAAGCAGATATTCCTTCATACGCACCTCTCTTTCCCGCTTTCTTGAAAAAAGCCAGCGAGCTTTAACGGAATTTTATTTGCAGAAGCCGGAACTCCAAGGGCTCCAGCAGCGCTTCATACTCCAGCACCCCGTCCCGGATGACCGGGCGGATGGTGTGGACCAGCGGGTGGGCCCCGCCCTTGAGATAGTCCAGCCGGTAACGGTCCAGCACCAGATTGGCCCCGCCAGGGGGCGCGCCCATCCTGATCCAATCGTCGTAGGCACTTCCGTTCTCCCGGTTGACGATAAACTCCACCCCCTCCAGCACCGGCCGGGCCGGAAGTCCGTCCAGCCGGATATGAAATCTCCGCTGCTTCTGCTCTGTGAAGGGCGTATACCGGGTGGTGGCGTTGACATTGTAGGTCTTGTTGCTGGCATAGATGTCGCTGTAGTGCTCATAATTGTACAGCATCATCGTGATCGTGTGCTCCGACCGGGTGACAATGTAGCCCTCACCCTGGGCCAGCCGCCTGGGACGCAGCAGCCGCAGCAGCTGGAAAGCTAGAAATTGGGGCTTCCGCACGCCGTCCACCGTCATCAGCCCCAGCCCGCCGTGAAAGCGCTCCATCACCAGGGGCTGTTCCTCAATAAAGTCCGTGGCCGACCAGTAGCCCATGGCCTCCAGCCCCTCGCTGTGCTCCAGCACGTTTTTGAGCACATAGCACCCGCTGAACAGGGTGTCGCTGATGAGATTGTTATGGGACACGCTGAGGTTCCACTCCGTAATCCAGGTGGGGATCCGCTCCAGCCCCGTTTCCGCCTTGAAGCCGTCCAGAAACTTCCGGTGTTTGCGGAGCTGGTCCGGGTCTGTGGTCAGGGGGATCCCCGCCATCAGCGGGAAATGGGCCGCGGGCTCCGCTGCCACCAGATGGTCCGGCTGCCAGGAGTGGAGGTCAATCTTTACCTGAGCCCGCAGCTGGGATGTCTGCCAGATGACCGCGTAGTACTGGGAGCAGAAAAAGTCCGGCCGGATGCCGTGGTCCAGCTCCCACCGGAAGAAGCGGCGGGCCCAGGCCACGCTCTCCTGGTGCATGAAGGTCATGGCGGGTGCGCCCACCTGGATGTTCGGGTCAATCTCCTTGATGGTCTGGTAGGTCTCCTGATACAGCCGGAAAAAGGCCAGGTCCTCCTGCATGCCGAACATCTCCACCGAGGAGTCGGCGTTATTCCAGAGCAGAACCGGCAGGTCCTCCACCGCCGGGAGGCCGTAACGGTCCATGATGTGGGTGAAGAAGGCCCGGACCAGCGCCGTCCACTCCTCCAGCCGGGCTGGCTGCGAGGTGTTGTAGCTGTTGTTGAAGATCATCTTCCCCCGGTCCTTGGCCAGCTCGATGGGCATGAAGGAGAGCTGAATCACCGGCTTGAGCCGGATGGAAAAGAGGTAGTCAAACACCAGGTCAATGGTCTTGAAGTTGAAGTCCAGCATCCCATCGGCGGTGCGGGTGACCACCATCATTTCATCGGAGAAAAGCCCGTGGAATTTGACGTACTCAAAGCCGATTTCCCGCTGGATTTCCTCCAGCTGGGCCTGTACCTCCCGGTAGAGAAGCTGCTTGGCGCTGCCCACCCCCAGCAGCTTCCGCCAGTGGCTGCCGAATTCGCCCCGAACCTCGTTCCAGTGGGCGGTGAGCAGGGCCGCGGGCCCGCTGCCCGCGGCGGACCCGCTGCGGCGGGGCAGGTACTGAGCCAGGGCGGAGATGTCAAAGGCGGACCCGGCCACGTCGTAGTTGAGATAGCTGGTCCGCCGGTCCGGGCCCATGCCGCTGTGGCTCAGCTCCCGGTGTCCCTTCCGGTAAAGGCTGGGCAGTGCGCCGTACTTCGCCTTGAAGGCCCGGCTGAAGGCCTGGGCGTTGGCGTAGCCGTGCTTGAGGGCGATGGCGTCGATGGACGCGTCCCCGCTGACCAGGTCGCTGACCGCGTAGCCCAGCCGGACGCTGTTGTAGTATTCCGAAAAGGTGGCGCCCAGATAGCGGGGAAAGAGGCTGGACAGATAGGGCGGGGACAGGTGCATGGCCTCCGCCAGCTGGCTGAGCTTCAGCGTCTCCCGGTAGTGGCTGTCAATGTAGCTCACAATTTCCGTCATCCGGTCCAGATACTTGTCCCGCCCGGCCTCCTCCTGGGGCCGCTGGGCCTGAAAGCCCCACGTCAGCTCCTTGAGCATGCTGTAGGCAAAGGACTTGTTGTCGTAAAGGGTGGCCGCGTCCTGGTTCGTGTTTCGCTCCACAATGAGCGCGATGAGGGTGCGGAGGTTGTCATAGCGGCTCTTGTCCGGGTCCTTGCTGGAGTCGCAGGCGAAGTAAAGCCGGTCCGCCTCCTCCCGGGGCAGGTCGAACTTGTGGAGATCCAGCTGAACGCTGAGGGCGTGGCAGGTGCTGGCGCTTCGCAGCTCGTGGACCTGGTTGGCGTTGATCAGCAGCAGGTCGCCGTCGGACAGGTGGCTGAGCTCCCCTTGAACCTCAGCGGTCACCGGCCCCTTCAGCACAAACAGCAGCTCTGTGGTGGAATGCCAGTGCTTTGGAAACGCGGTGATGCGGTGAAACTGTACCCGAAAGGGAATATTGGGCGGAAATTCCGCGAAAGAGTAGGTGTCATTCACTGGCTCTGCCTCCAAAACAAAAGAAAAATATGATAAAACCAGTACGGTTGCACAAATACGATAGCATTTCTTGTGCAACTTGTCAACGAGAGCCTTGATTTTTTCATCTCAACCTGGGATGTTTTCGGTCAGGAACCGGGTAAACGCCCTTTCGCCTCCAAGGAAGCGGATAAAAAATGATGATATACTCCATAATAAAATCTATTGATTTTGTGCATTTTTCCGGATAAAATGAGTTGCACAAGGGAAAAAGCCGCGTAAAACGAGGCTTGAATCCGAAACAGCTTAAAATCTGACACATATCTGTCCAGCACAACCAGATAAATGACAGCTCAAAAGCTGAGGGGCGCTTTTTATTGGCGGCAGGCAGCTTTGATGGGGAGGGATGCGCGTATGGAGCGGGCGGCAGAGCATGAAATCATCATGGAGTGCAGAAAAATCACCAAAACCTTTGGTCCGGTGGTGGCTCTGGACCAGGTGGACCTGACGGTACGCCGGGGGGAGGTCCGGGGCTTGATCGGAGAAAACGGCTCCGGCAAGTCCACGGTGACCTCCATCTTCTCCGGCATGCAGCCGGCGGACTCCGGCGAGATGACCTACAAGGGCCAGCCCTGGAAGCCCTCCTCCATGCAGTGGGCCGCCACCCAGGGGGTGGGCATGATTGTCCAGGAAACGGGCACTGTGCCGGAAATCACGGTGGCGGAGAACATGTTTCTGTGCCAGGCGGACCGGTTCGCCTCCTTCGGGGGCAAGTCCGGGAAGCGCTGGGGCTTCATCAACGGCCGGGCCATGGTCCGGGCCGCCCAGGAGGCCCTGGACGACATCGGCGCGTCCCACATCCGGGCGTCCGCCGTCACCAACACCTTGGATATGCAGGACCGGAAGCTGGTGGAGGTGGCCAAGGTCTGGATGCAGAACCCGGAAATTATCGTGGTGGATGAGACCACCACCGCCCTGTCCCAGACAGGGCGGGATATCATCTACGACTTGATGGACCGGATGCGGAAGTCCAACCGGAGCGTGGTCTTCATCTCCCATGACCTGGATGAGATCAAGGAGCGGTGCGACACGCTGACGGTCTTGCGGGACGGCCACATCATCCGCACCTTCGAGAAGGAGGAGTACGAGGACGACGCCATCCGCACGGCCATGATCGGCCGGGAGATGGAGGGCGACTACTACCGGAGCGACTGGGATGGAAGCTGCGGCGAGAAGGTGGTGCTGGAAATCAAGGACGCCAATCTGGGGGACCAGATGGTGGAGTTCAGCCTCCAGGCCCACGAGGGCGAAATCCTGGGCATTGGCGGGCTGTCCCACTGCGGCATGCACACCGTGGGCAAGGTGCTTTTCGGGGACATCAGGCCGGCGTCCGGCTCCGTGCTGGTGTACAGCCAGAAGGAGGAGGGCGAGGAGGTGGTCAATCCGGCCTTCGCCATGAAGCGGGGCATTGGCTACGTGGCCAAGGACCGGGACGTGGAGTCCCTGAACACCCAGACCTCCATCCGGGACAATATCGCCATCGCCGGCCTGGACCGGATCGCCATCAACGATTTTCTGATTCTCTTCGGCCGTGAGAAAGCCTACGTGGAGGAGCAGCGGGAACAGATGCAGATCAAGTGCTTCTCCATTGACCAGGAGGTCTCTCAGCTCTCCGGCGGCAACAAGCAGAAGGTGGTTTTCGGCAAGTGGATTGGCTGCGGTTCCCGGATTCTGATTCTGGACTGTCCCACCCGCGGCATCGACGTGGGCGTGAAGCAGGCCATGTATCAGATGATGTACCACATGAAGCGGGAGGGCAAAACCATCGTTATGATTTCTGAAGAGATGACCGAGCTCATGGGCATGTCCGACCGGCTCATCATCATGAAGGACGGCCGGATTACCAAGGAATTTCAGCGCAGTCCGGATCTCAGCGACCACGAAATCATCAAATACATGATTTAAGGGGGGATGAACCATGGAACCCATTACCAAGCCGGACGCCCTCAGAGAGGGACAGCAGCGGAAGCTGCGGCAGGCCCTGCTGATGAAGCGGCTTGTCAACGTCATTCCCATCACCGGCACCCTTGTGCTGGCCATTCTCTTCTTCTCCATCTGTATCCTGCGGGGCTACGATGTGCAGTCCAACCTGGAGGTGGTCATCAAGCGGGCCATGATTGTGGGCTTTCTGGCCACCGGCGCTTCCTTTATCTTCGCCATCGGCTCCTTCGACCTGTCCCTGGGGGCCAACATGCTGGTCAGCGCCGCCCTGGGCGCGGCGGTCTACAACTGGACGGGCAGCCTTCTGCTCATGCTGGCGGTGTGCCTGGTGGTGTGCGTACTCCTCTCTCTGCTGAACGCCTCCCTGGCCTCTGTCTTCAATCTGCCGGTGTTCGTCATGACCATTGCCATGATGAGCGTCTTTTCCGCCCTGGCCAGCCTCATCATTTCCAACGTGGACGCAGGCGGCATCGACACCCGCCTGTCCCGGCCCAGCAATCCGGACAACGTCTTCTATCAGGTTATCGGCAATATTTGGTTTCAGCTGCTTGTCTTGGCCGTCTTTGTCCTGCTGTGCGGATTCCTCTTCAATTTCATGAAAATGGGCCGGAGGCAGAAGTTCATCGGCGGAAACCCGGTCTGTGCCCGCCTCACCGGCATCGCGCCCACCGGCGTCACCATCTTCTCCTTCACCATTGCCGGACTGGGCATCGGCCTGGCGGCCTTCTTCACCATCCTTCAGGACGTCTCCATCTCCGCCTCCTCCGGCGGCGGGGTGGGCATGAACATGCTCATCGCCATTGTCTTCGGCGGCATGGCCATCTCCGGCGGGCCCCGGTCCAAGGCGCTGGCCGCCTTCACCGGCGGCTTCTCCATGGCCTTTCTGGACCAGTTTATGACCCTGCTCCTGCTGGAGTCCAACACGGGCTCCGCTGTCACCCAGGTGGTGAAAGCGGTCTTATTCCTGACCGTAGTCACCCTGCTGTCCCTCAGCTACCGCACCAGGCTGCTGCCGCGGTGAGATACTTTTTCTTGAAAGAAAAAGTATCCAAAAAGAACTTCAAACTCGCCGCGAATGCCCCGTTCTTATGAAAAGTTCCAAAAGTAAGCCGCTTAAAGTTCTTTTTGCTTCTTTTTCTTTCAAGAAAAAGAAGAGAAATATCGGAAGCGAGATTGTAAGGAGGAAATTATGAAAAAGAACCAACTTTGGAAGCGCCTTTCCGCCGGCCTGCTGGCAGGCGCGATGCTGCTGGGCCTGACCGCCTGCGGCGGCGGCGCAAACGACCCCGCGCCCACCCAGAGCGGCGCGCCCGCCCCCACCGCTCCGGCGTCCGGCACCCCGGCCCCCACTGCCCCGGCCGCGCCCGAGGGCTACAGCACCAACTATAAAGGCAAGACCACTTACGCGGATATCGCCGAGCAGCTCCGGGCCGACCAGACCCTGGACCTGAGCGGCCTGGACTCCCAGATGTTCAAAATCACAGGCTATGCCCAGGGCTACAACTTTGACGACGCCTGGTTCGGCTCCCTGGCCCAGATGGTCAACAGCGGCTGCCAGGTGGTCCTGGCCTCCGGATCGGCCCAGTTCGCCTTCAACTTCGGCGGCCTGCCCCGTGAGGCTGGTGAGACTGAGATCCGGGTGGGCGGCGTGGACTCCCTGACCCAGGAGTTTGCCGACCTGCTCTCCGGCGGCGTGTACAACTTCTGCTCCGGCTCCTATCCCAGCATGATCGCCCCCGCCGTGGCACTGACCCTGCGGGCACTGGAGGGCGGCAAGCTGGTGGACGGCGACGGCAACGCGGCCGCTGTCAACATGAGCCACCTTGTAGCCAACTCTCCCGAGGAGCTGGAGGAGATCATGACTGAGGACGCTTCCGGCAGCTACGCCCTGGGCGCTGGCGCGGTTTCCGCCATGATGGGCGCGGACTACAGTGCCTTTGAAGGCATGGTGTCCAACGCCGGCTGGGACCAGATCAAGGATCTGAAGAGCCAGTACGCCAGCGCGGATGTGACCCCGCTGTCCAAGTCCTACAAGATCGGCATCCTCCGCAACGACGTCACCTCTGACGAGGCCCTGGCCTACGAGGCCTACCTCAACGAGCTGGCTCAGGCTATGGGCTTCACCGTCACCTTCTCCGAGTCCACCGACGGCAACGCCACCAACGAGGTGAACCAGATCCAGACTTGGGCCGCCGCGGGCTTTGACGCGGTCATCACCCTGTCCTCCGGCAGCTTCTACGACCAGGCCACCACCTGCGACAGCAACAACATGCCCCTGTGTATCTTCGCCTTCCACCCCGAGGAGGACGACCTCCTGGACCTGAACACCCTGGACAGCTATCTGGGGGCGGTGGGTCCCGCCAAGTACAACGAGGGCGAGGTTGGCTACCGCATGGCCAAATACTACATTGAGCAGGGCAGCACGGACTTCTCCATCTTCGGCGGCTCCATCATGTTCGGCGCGGAGCAGCACGCCTACCGGGTAGGCGGCATGATCGCCGCCATGATTGAGGCGGAAACCGGCGTTCCCTGCCCGGATTTCAGCTGACAAACCATGCTTTCTTCCGCGCCCGTCCGGGCGCGGAAGAAAGCGGGTATTCCCACGACCAGAGCCCACCGGCGCGGCGGACTCTGGTGATGCGAACACCCATTTCAAATCCGGAAAGGAGACGTTTTCCCATGACAAACAACATTGGCGGCAGCGCGGCAGGGCTGCTCAAACGGGCTGGAGGCATCCTCGTCATTCCGGCCATCTGTCTGGTCATCTCCATCCTGATGTGCCGGGCCTATGGAACCGTGCTGTTCAAGGACGGCCTTTCCATGTCAACCTTCTTCTACGGCCTGGCCTACCTCTCCCTGGTGGCCTTTGCCGTGTCTGTCAACCTCCACTCCGGGCGGTTCGACTTCTCCGTCAGCTCCATCATCATCCTGTCCAGCACGGTGGTCATCATGCTGGCCTGCCAGGGCGTGAACAGCGTGGGCCTCCTGCTGCTGGCGGGGCTGGGCTCCGGACTGCTGGGCGGCCTGATTTCCGGCGGCCTCTACCTGACCCTGGGCCTGCCGCCGATGATTCTGTCGCTGGGCGTGGCCCTGCTTTACGAGGCCATCGCCTATATCGCAGCCAACGGCTCGGAGAGCAACAGCGTCGTCACCCTTCAGCCCGCTATTTCCAACCAGCTGAAGGCGTTTATCGGAGCCAACGGCAATTCGCCTCTCTTCCTGATCCTCATTCTCGCGGCGGCGCTGGCCTTTATGGTGCTGGTCTTTCACTACACCAAATTCGGCTACGATTACCGGGCCCTGCAAAGCGGTCAGAAAATCGCTGTCAACACCGGAGCCAACGAGCGGGTCAACGCCCTGCTCTGCTACGCCATTGCCGGCGGGCTGGCGGGGCTGGCCGGGTTCCTGTTCGGTTGTCAGATTCAGTACACGCGGGTTTCCGGCTACCTGAACTTCGGCACGGTGCCCAAGATGTTCGACGCTTTCTGCCCTCTGTTCTTTGCGGGCTTTGTGGGCCGGTTCTGCAACAAACAGCTTGCCATTGTGGTCTCCGTTGTAGGCTATGAGTTTTTGCAGCTGGCCTTCGGCAACATGAGCGCGGTCAACACCACCTTTACCAGCACCATCTACGGCATTATCAATTCGGCGATTCTGGTCCTCTTCCTCATCTATCTCAACAACGAAAACAAGGTAATGGAACTGGTCACGCTGAAAAAGCGGCGGTCCGCTCAGACGCGGTGATCAGGAATCCCGGAAGGCAGCGGGCATGATCCGCCGTCCACGGTCTTCCGGGGAAGCGTCCGGGCTCAGCCTTGCTTTGGAGTTCCATATAATCCTTGTTTTTCAAAATTAAAGAATCTAAATTGAGGTGTTTCCTATGAAAATCGGAGTAATCGGGGCGGGAGGACGTCTGGGCGGAAAGCTTGCGGCTGAGGCGCTGGACCGGGGCCACAGGGTGACCGCGGTTGTTCGCCAGACCCCTTGCGGGGACAGCCGGGCGGAGATTCTGCGGAAGAGCCTGTTTGAGCTGACCCGGGAGGAGGCGTCCGGCTTTGACGCCATCATCAGCGCCTTTGGCAGCGGGTTTACCGCTGACCCGGCGGTGAACTGCCAGGCCGTGGAGCACTTGGCCTCGCTGACAGAGGGGACGGATGTCCACCTGATTCTGACCGGCGGCGCGGGCTGTCTGTACGAGGACGGGACAGAAGATCGATGCGTCTGTGAAACTCCGGAGCATCCGGTGTTTCTGCGGGGGATTTCCCGCAGTCTGGCCCAGGGCCTGGACGCGCTGGGCCGCAGGCCGGGAGTGTGCTGGACCTTTGTCTGCCCCTCTCTTCTGCTGGACCAGGACGGCCCCCGCACCGGGGACTATCTCACCCGCTGCGACCGGCACATCTTATATAATGAAGACGGCCAAAGCTATGTTTCCTATGACGACCTGGCCTTTGCCATGGTGGACTTTGCGGAGCAGGGCCTGTTCCAGCGCCAGCTGGTCACCGTGGCCAGCCGGAAGGGCGGACGGGCATGAGATACAAGGGAATCATTTTCGACCTGGACGGTGTGATCTGCTCCACCGACGAGTATCACTATCAGGCGTGGAAGGCCCTGGCCAATGAAATCGGCGCATCAGAGTTCAGCCGCGCGGACAATGCCCGCCAGCGGGGCGTTTCCCGGATGGAGAGCCTGGAGGTGGTGCTGGAGAAGGCGCCAAAGGTTTACACAGAGGCGGAAAAACAGGCGCTGGCGGACCATAAAAACAAGCTGTACCAGGGACTTCTGGCGAACATGTCTCCGGCGGACCTGTCCGGCGAGGTGCGCCAGACGCTGGACACGCTGCGGGGGCGGGGGCTGCTGCTGGCGATTGGATCCTCCTCCAAAAATGCCCCGCTTATTTTGGAACGCATCGGCCTAAGGAACTATTTCGACCAAGTGGCCGACGGCAATCAGATCACCCGCTCCAAGCCCCATCCGGAGGTGTTCCTTCTGGCGGCCCGGCTTTTGGGGCTGGAGCCCCGTGACTGCCTGGTGGTGGAGGACGCGGAGGCCGGAATCGAGGCCGGACAGCGGGGAGGATTTGACACAGCCGGCATCGGGCCCGCCGCGGAATGCGGCCGGGCGGCTTATGAATTAAGGTGTTTTTCTGACCTTCTAACCATTGCGAAATCTTCTTGACAGCGCCGTTTAACGTTCTTTTTGCTTCTTTTTCCGGCTTCGCTCGGACGGACTCCACTAAGCTTTTGCTTCGCAAAAGCAAGTGTCGTTCAGTCTTTCAAGAAAAAGAAGAGAAATGGGGAATCAAACTATGATTGACTTAAAAGCAAAACCGTTCTATCTGTCCGGCGCGGACATTCAATGGGTGGAGGACACGTTGGCTTCCATGTCCCTGGAGGAAAAGGTGGGGCAGCTCTTCTGCGTGACGGATATCACCACAGATACAGAGGCCCTCCAAAACCTGGTGCGTACATACCATCCCGGCGGCTTTATGTACCGGGCGGGAGACGCGGCCCAGATCCAGCAGGCCCAGCGGGCCATGCAGGAGGCCAGCCGGATCCCTCTGCTGCTGGCCTGCAACCTGGAGAGCGGCGGCAACGGCGTGGCGGAAACCGGCACCTTCTTCGGCCGCCCGCTGGAGGTGGCCGCCACCGGTGAGACGGAGCAGGCCCGGCGGCTGGGCCTGGTCTGCGCCCGGGAGGGCGCGGCCGCGGGCTGCAACTGGGCCTTCGCGCCCATCATCGACATTGACTACAACTGGCGCAACCCCATCACCAATGTGCGGACCTTCGGCTCCGACCCGGACCGGGTTCTGGCCATGGGGGGAGCGTTCATGGACGGCGTGGCGGAGAGCGGCGCGGCCATGGCGGTGTGCATCAAGCACTTTCCCGGCGACGGTGTGGACGAGCGGGACCAGCACCTCCTTTCCACGGTCAACAGCATGTCCGCCGGGGATTGGGAGGCCACCTACGGCCGCATATACAAAGCCCTCATTGACAAGGGGGCCCAGACCGTCATGGCCGGCCACATTCTCCAGCCCGCTATGACCCGGAAGATGTGTCCCGGCATCCGGGATGAGGACATTCTGCCCGGCTCCACCAACCGCTATCTGATGACCGGCCTGCTCCGGGGCGAGTTGGGCTTTAACGGCCTCATCACCACGGACGCCACACCCATGGTGGGCTTTACCGGCACGATGACCCGGCGGCAGGCCATTGCCAGCGCCATCAACGGCGGCGCGGACGTCATTCTGTTCTGCAAGAACGTGGACGAGGACCTGGCCGGGGTTCGGGCGGATGTGGAGTCCGGCGTCATCTCGATGGAGCGGCTGGATGAGGCGGTCACCCGGCAGCTGGCGCTGAAGGCCAGCCTGGGCCTGCCCCAGAAACAGGCCGCCGGCACGCTGGTGCCTGGTCCGGAGGCCCTGCCGGTGTTCGGCTGTCAGGAACACCAGGACTGGGCCAGGGAGTGCGCCCGGAAATCGGTGACGCTTGTAAAGGACAATCAGCATTTGCTGCCCTTGTCGCCGGAAAGGACGCCGAGGGTCCGGCTGACCGTGCTGGGCGAGCAGCAGAGCGGCGCGTTTGGGGACAACAGCGGCGTTACGGAGCTGCTGAAAACCGCGCTGGAGCAGGAGGGCTTTCAGGTGGCGCTGTACGACTACGCCACTATGGAGCAAGGGGAAATCTTCACCGCGGGCGTGGCGGAGATGAGGGAGAAGTTTGACCTGTCCATTGTGGCGGCCAATATTCCCACTGGCTCCAACAACACCACCCGGCGGGTGGACTGGATTACTCTGATGGCGGCCAATGAGCCCTGGTACACGCGGGAGATTCCCACCATGTTCATCAGCTTCTGCAATCCCTACCACATGATAGACGTGCCCTTTATCAGCACCTTTGTCAACTGCTACTCCTCCAGCAAATTCTGTGTGGAAGCGGCGGTGGAAAAACTGATGGGCCGCGGCGAATTCGTGGGCAAGAGTCCGGTAGACCCCTGGTGCGGCGGCATCTGGGGCGCGGAATTTATGTGACACTTATGATTTTTCTGTTCTTTTCTTGAAAGAAAAGAACCAAAAGAACTTTAAACTGTGTTCTTTTGCCAGGTTTCGTTGAGGGGGGCCAAAGCCATGCGGGGTCAAAATTGGAATGACAACTGGTTGTTTTGGGAAGATAAGGACGCGTTCGCGCTGATTTGGAGCGTTCCGGAGCACGCGCAAACCGTTCGTCTCCCCCATGACGTCACGATTTCCCTGCCAGCTTATGGGGGGAGCCCCGCGGGAGGCGACGGAGCCTTCCGAGACGGGGGCAGCTACGTCTATGTCAAGAATCTGTTCGCCCCGGAGGAATGGCGGGACCGGACGGTCTCCCTGCGGTTTGACGGCGTCAGCCGGAACGCCATGGTCTACGTCAATGGACAGCGGGCGGCGGTGATGCCCTATGCCTATACTACGTTTGACGTGCCGCTGGACGATTTTCTGGACTATGGGAAGGAAAACCAAATCCGGGTATCGGTCCGCACCGGAGATATGCCCAATACCCGCTGGTATGCCGGCAGCGGTATTTACCGGGATGTGAGCCTGTGGACCGGCGGACTGGTTTCCATTCCGGCCGTCCGCGTTTCCACCCAAAGCCTGGACCCGGAGCTGGCTCTGGTGACGGTGGAGACGGAGCTGAGAAACCGGATGCCCACGCCCCGGCAGGTCTGTCTGAAAACAGAGCTGCTGGCGCCGGATGGCGCTCTGGCCGCGTCAGAGGTCTGTGAGGTGACACTGATGGGCGGCGGTCAGGAGACCTTGACCCAGACGCTGCCGGTTCCGGAGCCCCGGCCTTGGTCAGCAGAGACGCCGGAACGGTATCTCTGCCGGTCCATGCTGCTGCTGGACGGCGGGGTGAGCGACCGTGCGGAAACAGCCTTCGGGATCCGCACCCTGACCGTAGATTCTAAGCGCGGCCTGCGAATCAACGGAAAAACAGTGAAGCTCCGGGGGGCATGTATCCACCACGACAGCGGGCTGCTGGGCGCGGCCACCTTCGCGGAGGCGGAGCACCGCCGGATCCGCCTGCTGAAGGAGGCGGGCTTCAACGCGGTCCGAAGCGCCCACCAGCCCTTGGCCCCGGCGGCGCTGGAGGCCTGTGACGCGCTGGGGATCTACGTCATGGATGAGGCCTTTGACATGTGGACCCGGAGTAAAAAGGACTATGATTACAGTCAGTTTTTTGAGAAGTGGTGGCAGGACGACCTTGCCGCCATGGTCCGGAAGGATTTCAACCATCCCAGTGTGATTCTTTACTCCATTGGCAACGAAATTCCGGAAATCGCCACCCCCCACGGTGCGGCGCTGGGCCGCCGCATGGCCAGCCTGGTGCGGAGTCTGGACAGGACCCGGCCGGTGATGGCTGGCATCAACGGCATATTCGCCTCCGGTGACCGGCTGGGGCAAATTGTCGCCGGCATTGAGGGCAGTGATTCCAGCGAAGGACAGGGTGGGAACGTCAACGACTTTATGGCCGCAACGGCCGCCCATGCGGATGAAATTGCGGTCCACCCGATCATCTCCCGGAATCTGGAGCTGGCCGGGGCAGGCATGGACGTGATGGGCTACAACTATATGACCGCCCGCTACGAGCCGGACGGGAGACAGTACCCAAACCGGGTTATCGTGGGCAGCGAAACCTACCCGCCGGAGATTGCCCGGAGCTGGGACATCATTCAAAAGTCGCCCCAGGTCATCGGGGATTTTACCTGGACCGGATGGGACTATCTCGGAGAAGCGGGGGTGGGCGTGCCCGCCTACCGGTTTGGAGAGGGAGGATTCGGGGCCGGATTCCCGTGTCAGCTGAGCTATTGCGGGGATTTGGACCTGACAGGCTTCCGCCGCCCCGCCTCCTATTTCCGTGAGATTGTATTCGGGCTGCGAAAATCCCCTTACATTACCGTGCAGAACCCGGATCATTACGGAGAAACGCCTCTGCTGACCCCCTGGGTGCTCAGTGACAACGGCGCGTCCTGGACCCATCCCGGCTTTGAGGGAAAACCCGTGGTGGTAGAGGTTTACACACCTGGGGACACAGTGGAGCTTTTTCAAAATGGGGCCAGCTTAGGCCGCCGGCCGGCCGGGGCCCAAACCGGATTCCGGGTGCTGTTTGAGACCGTCTACCAGCCGGGGATGCTGGAGGCTGTAGCTTATGACAACGGCGCTGAGCTGGGCCGGAGCACGCTGAGCACGGCCGGACCGGCGTGCGTGCTCAAGGCCCGGTTAGAGCCAGCAGAGGGTCTGCCGGAGCGGGAGCTGATTTTTGTCAGGCTTACGCTGGAGGATGCGCGGGGACGCTTGGTTCCCTGCTCAGACTGCTCCATCCAAGCGCGGGCTGAGGGAGATGTGGTTCTGGCTGCCCTTGGCAGCGGCGATCCCAAGCCGCTGGCCGGCTATACCGATGGTGTAAGCCGGACCTTCCAGGGCCGGGCGCTGGCGATTTTGCGGACGGTCAGCTCCACCGGCTCCGCGGTGCTGAACGTTTCAGCTGGAGAATGGGGGGAAACGGAAGTGAGCGTCACTTGGTGAGGTCTATGGGTGTCGTTGGCCTGCGGCAGCCGCTATGCTGTCCCATGGATTTGTAAATCAAAATATTTTTTGGTTTACAAACAGCGTGAAATATGTTATGCTCATTGTAAACTGTTTGATATCTAAGTTTACAATAGGAGTTGACCGCATGAAAACACGCACCATGATTTTAACCGCCCTGTTTGCCGCCTTGACCGCAACCGGCGCATTCCTCCGCATCCCAATCGGGGAGTCCTCTTTCACCCTGCAGGTGCTGTTCACCTGCCTGGCCGGGGTGCTGCTGGGGCCTGTGTTCGGAGCGCTCTCCCAGTTGGTTTATGTCCTGCTGGGCCTGATCGGACTGCCTGTATTCACCGCCGGCGGTGGGATTTCCTATCTGTTTCAGCCCACCTTCGGCTTTTTGCTGGGTTTGATTCCCATGGCCTGGGTGGTGGGCGCCCTGGCTGGGGACGGACAGCGCCCCATCCGAACCGCCGTGGCCTGTTTGGCCGGGCTGGCGGTGCTTTATCTGGTTGGCATGCCCTACATGGGTCTGATTTTGAACGTCTATCTGGGAAAGGGCCTGTCGCTTACAGCTCTGCTTTGGGCGGGCATGCTGCCCTTCCTGCCCTTTGACGCGCTGAAAATCGCCGCTGTAGCCGTTGTGAGCGCGCCTCTGTGCCGTGGTCTGCCTGGGCGGCAGGCAAAAGAGCCGGTTCAGAAATAGCGGACGCTTCCCTGTCTCCTGCATTGACTTCCCTGGCGCTCCGAGGTACAATACCAGGGGAAGGGAGGGGCAAGCCATGTCTCGAGAAATCACCTGCTGCTTCACAGGGCACCGGCCGGAAAAGCTGCCCTGGGGCACACAGGAGAACGACCCCCGCTGTGCGGCACTGAAGCGGTGGCTGGACCGGGTGGTGCTGGAGGCCTACCAGGACGGCTGCCGTCATTTTCTCTGCGGCATGGCCCGCGGTTCGGATCTTTACTTCTGTGAGGCTGTGTTGTCTCTGCGCCGGCTGTATCCGGAGGTGCGGCTGGAAGCGGCGGTTCCCTGCCGGACCCAGGCGGACAACTGGCCGGCGGAGGAGCGGGAGCGTTACCGCAGTCTGCTGGGGCAATGCGACCTGACCACGCTGATTCAGGAAAATTACACGGCGGGCTGTATGATGCGGCGCAACCGGTACATGGTGGAGCGGTCCTCCCGCATGATTGCGGTTTACGATGGACTTCCAGGCGGCACCCGCAGCACCCTGGCTTATGCCCTCCGCCAGGGCCTCACCCTCATTCAAGCCTCCCCTGCCTACTTTTCTTGAAAGAGAAGTAGGCAAAAAAACTTTATGCTGGCGTACTGCCATGCTCCCCAAGGAGTCTCTGCCCTTGGGGAGCATGGCGGTTTCTTAGAGCCTGTTTAAAATCTCCGGGTGCGCTGGATGGGCCGGAATTTTTTCGTCCGGCAAGGGAAAAAGCGCAGGAATACTGGATGTATTCCGAGCATGTTTGACGCGGCTGGACGGAAAAAGGCCGGTTCAGACGGTGTGTCAGGAGATTTTGAACAGGCTCTTAAGTAAGGCATGTGGTTGCTTCATAAAGATCCTGTAAGGGACAAGATAAGGATCAAAAGGAAGCGTTTTGTGCAGAAAACTGAAACGGACCTCTTAAAGCGGAATGATTTCCAGAAAAACACAAAGAGGGTTATTCAATGTCAATCATCCCCTGCCCGGCGAGCAATGGCAAAACCGTACTGGCGCTGATCATGAGACAAGGCACTACACATTCTTCCGGTCCTGGAAAAGCAGGGCGCAGGCCAGCATGACCGCCGCGCACACCACCGGCACCTTGAACACCAGCGGCAGACCGCCTGCGCTGTTCATCAGCGCGGCGCAGATGCCGCCGGCGATGGTGGACCCCAGCGCTCCGGCCAATCCCATGAAAGCCAGCCCGCTGGCCAGGTCCTGAGGCTCCAGGATGGTCATGGGGTAGGTGTAGGGCGCAATCTGGTTGACACTGTTGACCGCAGCCAGCGGGAACGCGCCCGCAAACAGCATAACCAGCCCCATGGAGGCGCTGGGCGCGGAGCCAAGAAGCATCCAAATCACGCCGCCCGCCAGAGCGCCAATCGCCCATATCATGACCATTCCCTTATACTTTCCCGTCTTCGCCGCGTAGTTGCCGAAGATAGTGGTCAAAATCACCGCCACAATCATGCCCGGAACGTTCATCAGGCCCGAAACCTGGCTGGAAGCGCCCAAAACAGCCTGTGCATAGGTGGGACCGTAGTTTCCCGCACCGTTGATGATGGAGTAGAAAAGCATCAGAAGAAAAATGTACAGATAGTAGCGGTTCTTGAGCAGCTTCACCGGAATGACCGGGTCAGCGGCCTTCCGTTCTGCCCAAACCAGAAGAATCAGCCCCAGCAATGCCACTGCTAAAAGACCCAGAATCAGAGGACTGGTCCAGCCGTAAGCACCGCCCCAGTTCATGGCCAGAGAGAAGGGCACCAGGGTCACAGCAGCTGCAATGGCCCCTAGGGTATCCATTTTGCTGTTCTCTCCGCTTTTGGGCGGAATCTCCGGAATGCCGAAGGCGCACAAAACCAGCCCGATGATAAGAAGCGCCACAGCCACATAGAATTGCAGCCTCCAATTCATTGCACAGACTACGCCGGCGATAGGTGCGCCCAGGATCATGGCCGCGGTAGTGAGGGACTGGTTATAGCCCGAATACTTGGGGGACTCAGTCTGCCCGAAGATGGCGGATAGAAGGACAAAGCCGTTCATCATAAACAGGCCCCATGCCAGACCAGAAATCATACGGGCAATGGTAAACATCCAAAAGCTGGTCGCGCAGGCTGCGGCGGCATAACAGGCGGTGTAGAGCGCGACGGCAAACAAGAACAGCTTTTTATGGCCGGTTTTGTCGCCAATTTTCCCTCCGATGGAGATGGTGACGCCTCTGGCCACACATTCCAGCGTGAACACCATGCTCACCGAGGAGAGGCTGTCAAAGATCTCGGCGATGGTGTAGCTGTACACACCGACACTGGCAATCAAATACATTGCCAGGAAATTGATGATCAGGATGCCCGCGTAGGCAATCATTTTTTTGGCTTTGGAATTGGTGCTGGACACAGAGATTCCCTCCTTTTTTGATGGTCCTCCGCCGCGTTCAAGCGGCGGAGGACCTGCTTTTCTCAATCCTGCTTGTTATATGGGTAATCCGGAGCGCTGGGGTCCACCTTGACGCAGACCTTACAGCTGTTTTTCGTCTTCTTTGCGGCCTCGATGGCCTCCGGCAGCTGCTCCAGCGGGAAGACCTGGGTGATCAGGTGATCTGTGCGGAACTTGCCCTCGCTCATCAGCTGGACGGACTTGCCGAAGTTTCCGCACAGGCCGTCCACCAGCTTGACACCCTTGTAGAAGATATCAGCCGGCGCAATGGGAGAAACCACGTCATCGGTGTAGCTGGCCACCAGGCTGACCTTGCCGCCCTTGCGGACCACCTTAAAGCACTCCGCCACAATGTCGGGATTTCCCGTGACCTCAATGGCGATATCCACGTTGCAGGCTTCGGTCTGATCGCCGTAGTGGTAGGGG
The DNA here is from genome assembly GCA_022793095.1 of Oscillospiraceae bacterium. Lineage (GTDB taxonomy): Bacteria > Bacillota > Clostridia > Oscillospirales > Oscillospiraceae > JAAWCD01. The sequence goes on from JAAWCD010000003.1 coordinate 66,124, forward strand.
TACTCGGCACTGCCCCAGATTTCCCGCAGGCTGTCGATGGCGGGCTTCTCCGCTGTGGGGCTGATGAGGTAATCGGCTCCGCTTTCCTTCGCCAGCTCCAGCCGGAAGGGGGAACGGTTGACCATGGCCACCTCGCACTTGTTCCGGGCCTTGATGGCCTGAAGCAGGCCCTGGCCGATGATACCGGCGCCGTAAATCACCACATGGTCGCCGTCCTGCACATCCAGCGCGTCAGCCATGCCGGCGCCAACACACATGGGCTCACAGGTGGCTCCGGCCAGGTCGTTGACATTGCCGGGAAGGGGATAGACGCTGACGTTCAGCATGGCGTTGTGCAGGACACTGTACTCGGCAAATACGCCGTTCACGCCGAAGCCAAGGCCGTTCCGGGTCACGTCGGGGCAATTGAACACGTCGCCTGCCTGACAGGCCGGGCACTGACCGCACCATTGAATGTTGGTGCCCATGAAGCGCATGCCCACCGGAATGTCCTTCACCTCGCTGCCAGCCTCCACCACGTAGCCGGTGAACTCGTGCCCCAGGGTGATGGGATAGTGCTGGACCGCCATTCCGAAATCAAAGGCGTGGAGATCGGAGCCGCAGACAGCAGCGTAGGAGACCTTGAACAAAATGTCCTTGGGCCCGATTTGGGGAATGGGGACCTGACGCATCTCCATCTTTCCAGGCTCTGTCATAAACCAAGCGCGCATTGTACCTTCCATAAGTAGCACCTCCATATTTTTTCGCGTTGGGCGAATTGCCTTTTATAAAAGCATAACCGGTGCCAAGTTTTGCCTCGAGATTGCAGGCGGTTTTATGGCAAATAAAGACTCCTTTTGATACGGCGGTATTCTTTTTAGCCCCTTTCAGCAGCTGTTTGGTGGAACGATGTTTGGCACGCGCCTTGCAAAATGAGAAAGAGCATCCAATCTGAAAGGGGAAGATCGTATGAGTTCTTATGTGCAAACCGTAATGGGGCCGGTCCGGGCGGAGGAGCTGGGCCGCACCCTTTCCCATCAGCATGTGCTGTTCGGCTACCCAGGCTGGGAAAATGCCGTATTGTCTCCGTTTCGCTGGGACGAGGCTCTGGACCAGGCCGCGCTGGTTCTGAAGGAGGCCAAGGAGCGCTGCGGCCTCAAAACGGTGATTGACGCCACGCCCGCTGACTGCGGGCGGAAGGTGGACTTTCTCAAGGCCGTGTCCGAGCGGACCGGAATCCACGTCGTAGCCAGCTCTGGCTATTACTACGAGGGTGAGGGGGCGCCCGCCTATTTCAAATTCCGCATGGCCTATGGGGACGCGCCGGAGGAAATCTATCAGATGATGTACCGGGAGGTCACCCAGGGCGTGGGCGATACGGGTATCCGCACCGGTGTTATCAAGGTGGGCACAAGCGCCGGACAGATCACAGCGTATGAGGACCTCTTTCTCCGGGCCGCGGCACGGGTTTCGGCGGAAACCGGCGTGCGGATCATCACCCACACCCAGGGCGGGACCATGGGGGCAGAGCAGGCCCGGCGGATCATCTCCTACGGAGCTAAGCCGGAGCACATCATGATCGGCCACCTGGACAACTGCACGGACATGGACGAGCTGCTCCGCATTTTTGAACAGGGCGTTTACGGCGGCTTTGACCGGCTTGGGATCCAGGGCTTCACCGGGGCCCTGCCGGAGAGCCGGCGGCTGGCGGAGATCGTGGGCTTGTCGGGAAGCGGATACGGAGACAAGCTGATTCTTTCTCATGACAGCATCATACGCATGCTGGGAGACCCCTGGGTCTACTCGGAGCAGGATGCCAAGGACCTGGAGCGCTGGAACTGGACCCATGTGTTTGAGGATATTCTGCCCAGGCTTCAGGAGATGGGCCTCTCCCCAGAGACGGCGGAGGCCATGGTGGCAAAAAATCCCCAGGCGCTGTTCGGCGCGTGAAAAAGACTCGGTGCCTGCCGCAAAGCGGCAGGCACCGAGTCTTTTGAGATTGTCAATCGCGCAGCAGCCGGGCCAGCTCCGCCGCCGTGATGCCGCTCATGTACCGCTCCACCTGAAGGGGTTTCAGCGCCGCCTCCAGGTTTTCGTCCAGGGGAATCCCCACCATGGCCCGCTCCAGCGTCTCCAAACCGCCATTGCCGAAAAAGTCCCCGTAAAACCGGATTTCCTTGATGCGCCCTTGCTCCGCGCTCAATTGGGCTGTGACCAGGCCGGCGGGGAATTTCATCTCCCGCCGCATGTCATAGGCGGGAGAAAAGCCGTAGTTCCAGGCCCAGGCTGCGTATTTCTCCACCTGGAGCTTTCCCACCTCCGCAAGGTCTCTCTCGGTTAGCTCATAAGGCTCCAATGCGCCGCTGTCCATGGCGCAGTCCTTCAAGGCCGCCTTGAATTCCTCCATTGAGATGGGCCGGGGAGCATGATCGTTGATGGTGGTCACCCGGCTTCGGACCGATTTGACCGCCTTGGAGTCGAATTTGGCCTCCTTGACCTTGAGGGCGTCCGACACATTGGTCAGGTTGGAGTCCAGCATGATACAGCCGTGGTGGAGCAGACGTCCATGGCGGGCGTACTGGGAGTTTCCTGAAAACTTCGCGCCGTCAATGGTGATGTCGTTGCGTCCGTTGAACTGGGCGTGTACGCCGAACCGTTCCAGCGCCCGCACCACCGGCTGAACGAACACCTTGAAGTTAAAGTCCAGGTTGCTGTCCTGGTCCACAACAAAGGTGAAATTCAGGTTCCCCTTGTCGTGATAGACCGCGCCGCCGCCGGACAGCCTGCGGACCACCCGAATCCCATGGGAGTCCACAAAAGCCTGATTGATTTCCTCGGCGGTGTTCTGGTACTTGCCCACCACAATGGTGTTGTCATTCTGCCAGAGCATGAAGTACGATTTGCTCCGGTCCATTTGCTCAAAGACGTACTCCTCCAGCGCCAGATTGAAATAGGGGTCACGACTGGGCGATTCCAGATAGATCATCCTCAGCGCCTCCTTTCTCCCGGGCCTCCCACTGGGCGGCCCGTCCGTCAATCCAGGCCATATGAGGCAAAATCTCCGCCGGAGGCAGGTCCGGAGGCAGGCTTCGGGCTACCTGCCGGGCCAGACTCCGGTTGTGGTAAGCGTCGTCCTCCCGGAAGGGCAGGTGGATCAGAAAAATCCGGGTGGGAGCCAGTGTCCGAAGGAACTCCTGGCCGTCCTCCGACGCCAGCTGATAGAGGTTGACAAAGGCCCCATCCACAGGCCCGCCTTCCGCCCGGAGAAATTCCGCGGCGTCCCGGCCGGTCAGGGCCCCGTCTCCGGCGGTCAGAAACCGCTCCCGGCCCAGGGTAATCAAAAAGGACTGGTGCGGGTCGTTCCGGAATACCGTGCCGTCATGCAGGGTGGTTTGGGCCAGGATTTCCCCGGCTCCCATCCAGATCCGGCGGGTGTTCGCCGAGACGGGCTGAATCCGGGCCCGGTGTTCCGGCAGCTCCGGTCCGTAGACCGCTGGGGAAACTGGCGACCTCATCAGGTGAAGCAGTCCCTCGCGCTGGAAGTGGTCCCGATGCAGGTGGGTGAACAGCACTCCGCTGGTGTGGGCAAACAGCCCCGTCCGGGCGTCCAGCTGCCGCTGGAGAAAATCCGGCATGGGGGAAAAGCCCTGCTCCCGGCCGTCGTGAATACCGTCCACCAGCAGGCCGGTCCCAGCCTGCCAGAAGAACAGGCCGGAATTGACGGAGTGAAAAATACAGGTGTCCATTGGCGTCCGCCTCCTTCGCCGCGCTTGCGCGCTTGTTTGATTTATCTTTTATGGAGCAAGCTTCATGCCAAACCAGATGTTATCCCCAGGCCGCCCGGCAGCGCCACCGACGGCTAAAAAGGAGACCCAGGGTAAAAAAGAGACGGCAAAAAGGAGGCGGCGAAGCTTCGCCGTCTCCTTTTTGCCGCTTACCGCAGGCCGTATTTGTCCAGCTTCAAGTAAAAATTTCGTTTGGAGATGCCCAAAATCTCAATGGCCTTTGCCTTGTTCCCGCCGGTGAGGCTGAGCACCGAGCGCATGGCGTCACACTCCACCTTGTCCAAGATCTCGTGGAGCTTGTACTGACTCAGATCCGGGACCACATCGCCTCCCGGCAGAAGTTGGACGGCGCTGGACACCGCGTTGGGCAGGTATTCCCCGTCGATCTCCTCGGTGGGACAGAGGATCGCCATGCGCTCCACGCAGTTTTTCAGCTCCCGGATGTTGCCCGGCCAGGTGTAATTCATAAAACGGTCCAGCACCTCGCTGGAAAAGCTCCGGTTCTTCCATTGGGGCATGTCCAGCGAGGATAGGAAGGACCCGGCCAGCAGGGGAATGTCCGAGCGGCGCTCCCGCAGGGGCGGCAGGTGCAGGGGGATGATGCAGATGCGGTAATAAAGGTCCTCCCGGAAGGTCCCCTCCTTCACCATCTGCTCCAGATTTCGATTGGTGGCCGTGATCAGCCGGAACTGAAGCCGGACGGGCCTGCGGCCGCCCACCCGGGTGACTTCCCGCTCCTGGAGGGCCCGGAGGAGCTTGACCTGCATGGAGGGCGGCATCTCGCCCACCTCGTCCAGGAACAGGGTCCCGTTGTTGGCCAGCTCAAACTTTCCGGGATTTCCATTGATGTTTGCCCCGGTAAAGGCCCCCTTTTCGTAACCAAACAGCTCGCTTTCCATCAGAGATTCCGGAATGGCGGCACAGTTGACCTTGATGAGGGGCCCCTGGGCGCAGGCGCTGGAGCGGTGGATGGCCTCGGCAAAGATCTCCTTGCCGGTCCCGCTCTCTCCCAGGATGCACACCGAGCTGCTGGCGGGCGCGACCTGGGCCGCGGTCCGCAGGACTTTGACAAAGGGGGCGGAGGTTCCAATCATCTCCTGAAAGGCTGGCGGAAGCCCCTCCTTGGATTCCAGCTTCTGCTCCAGCTGCTCCGCCAGCTGCTTATAGCGGGCAATCTCCTGGGTTAAATGCTTCAGCTGCTCCCGTTCCTGCTGAATCACCATGACGCCGCAAAACAGGTCCGTTTTAATCGGAACAATGTCGGCAAGGCCGGAATAGTGGAGGCTTTCATCATTGAAATAGTGCTTGTGCAGGTTTTTTCCGGAGGCGAGGACACGTGAAATCGTGCTCCAATCTCTGCCGGCCTTGGGCCGGTCCGAAAGCCGCAGGTCCAGGATCCCCTCCGGCGGAACCCCTGCCTTGGAAAAGGGGCCCTGATAGGCTTCAAAGTAGGCCCGGTTGAAGAAACGCACTCTGGAATCTGAGTCCAGAATCAGCACAGTTGCGTCCAGAATGTCCAGCACCGAGAGCAGAGAATCGGTGGCCTGATGGCTGGGCAGCGAGGTCCGCCGCTCCAGGGGCAGTTCAGGTCTCTCATCGTTCATCGTGCCGTGCCTCCCTTCTTATCGTACTGCCATAGTACCGCAGAAGCCGCGTTCTTGTCAACACCGCAATGTTGGCACGCTGCTTGCTTTAACAAACAGCAAAAGCCAACGATGGCAGCAGACAGGAGGAATCAACATGGCACAGACCGATGAACAGGGCCGTCTGATCCGGGAGATCAAACCCCTGGAAGGCATGCGGAAGGTGATCGCGGAACGCATGACCTTCAGCAAGCATGAGTATCCCCAGGGCACCGGACAGGTTCAATTGAACGTAGACAAGGTGTTTCAGTTCCGGAAGGAGCTGATGGAAAAGAAGGGAATCAAGGTCTCCTTTGGAGACCTGTACGTGAAGGCGGCTGCCTGCGCGCTGGAGGAAAACATGGCCCTCAACGCCTCCCGCCAGAAGGAGCGGATCATCTACTACGAGGATATCAACCTGACTGTCCAGGCCACCATCAACGGCGCCCTGATGGAGCCGGTGCTGGAGCACGCGGACCGGCTGGACATTGAGGAGATCTCGGCCAAACTCAAGCAGACCTATGAGTACATCCGCAAGGGCCGGCTGATGAAGGTCAAGCTGGAGGGGGGCACCTTCTCGGTGTCCAACCTGGGCGGCTCCCTCATCGACAGCCAGCAGCCCTTCGTCTCCCCGCCCCAGGGCGCGATTTTCGGCATTAACCGCAACCGGGTGCTTCCCCGGTTCGACGGGGAGGGCAATGTGGTCCCCGCCAATATCACCACCTTCGCCCTCACCATTGACCACGGCCTGTGCGACGGGGCCGAGGTGGTCCGGTTCTTCGCCTCCCTGGACAAGGTGCTCCAGGACCCCTGGACCTGGATGTACCACAAGCGGCCCGCGCCGGAGGGCTGAGGATGGAAAAAAGACGTTTCCTCATTGAAATTGGAACCGGTGTAGACCTCCACGGCGGGGACGTGACCAAGGCCGCCCAGAAAGCGGTCAAGGACGCCATGAGCCACTGCTGTATGGCTGGTATCCGGGAGATCCATGGGGCCGGACCGGAGCAGCTGGCCCTGCGGATTCAAGTTAGCTGCCCCAGGCCGGGGGAGCTGGACCTGGATAGGGTGAAGGAGCCGGTGGGCTTCTACCCGGACGTGGAGCTGGTCCCGGTCCAGGGCGGCGCGGCGGAGCAGGGGCTGCATGTGGAGGAAATGGGACCGGGCAGCACCCTGGTTGTGGCGATTGCAATTATCACCGTCTATCTGAAAGGCTGAAACGTTGCCAAATGCGCCGGCCAAAGGCGGGCACAGCGGAAATAAAATGTGAAAAGGAGAGCAAATATCATGAAACAGGAGATCAACATTCCCAAGCTGGGTTCCGAGATGAAGACCGGTCAGATTCTGGCGTGGCACGTCAAGGTAGGCGACCACGTGGAGGAGGACCAGGAGCTCTGTGAGATCAAGACCGAGAAGATGAACGCTCAGGTAGAGTCCCTGTACGACGGCGTCATCACCGAAATCATTGGCGAGGTGGGCCAGACCTACAACGTGGGCGATATCATCGGCTATATTGAGGAGGACTAACGGTCCCAATCAGAAAGGAGTCAAATATTATGGCTTACAGCAAAGAACAGCTGGTCGAAATGTACAAGATCATGCAGCGGTGCCGCCTCTTTGACAAGAAGATCTCCACCGAAAGCAAAAAGGGCAAGCTGGTGGGTATGTTCCACTTCGGCACCAACCAGGAGGCCCTGGAGGCCGGCCTGATGCCCCTTGTCGGACCCGACGACTACATCAAGCCCTATCACCGAAATCACGGCTGCCTGTCCCTGTGCGACATGAAGCTCTATGTGGCCGGCATGCTGGAGCGCACCACCGGCTATAACATGGGCATCGGCGGCGACTACCACCAGCAGGACATCAAGGACCTGCACCTGCTGCCCATTGACGGACTCATCGGCGCGGACTGGCTCTACGACGTGGGCGTGGCCATGGCGCTGAAGCTGGAAAAGAAGCCCGGCGTCGTAATCGGCATCCACGGCGACGGCGGCGCTCAGATGGGGTCCCTGTACGAGGCCATGAACTTCGCCTCTCTGTTTGAGCTTCCCGCAGTCTTCGTGGTGGTGAACAACGGCGTAGCCATGACCACCCCCACAGAGAAGGAATGCAAGTGCTCGGAGATTTCCGGCCGGGCCGCCGGCTTCAATGTGAAGGGCGTCAGCGTCTGGGGTCAGGATCCCATCGCCGTCCGGGAGGCCATGGAGGCCGCCATCGAGAGTGCCCGCCGGGGCGAGCCCGCCTTGGTGGAGGTCATGACCTACCGCAAGTGCGGCCACTACTTCGGGGACCCAAGAGATTACGAGACCGAAGAGCGGGACGCCCGCATGACCGAGAAGTACCCTGACCCCATCCCCCGCTTTGAAAAGGTGCTGCTGGAGATGGGCGTCTGCACAGAAGAGGAAATGAAAGGCTACGTCAAGGAGCTCAAGGCGGAGATCAACGAAGCGTTTGAGTGGGCCTATCAGCAGCCCAGGCTCACCGGCGACATGACCAAGGGCGCGGACAAAGTCTTTTCCAATACCGAAGGAGGGAAGCTGTAATGAGGCATTTGAGCTACGCGCAGGCCCTGGAGGCTGCGGTTTTTGAGGAGATGCAGCGGGACGGCAAAATCTATTACATGGGTGAGGACGTGGGCGTCTTCGGCGGCGCTATTTCCAAGATGTACTCCCTCTACAAGACCTTCCCCGAGCGGGTCATCGACACGCCCCTGGACGAGAAGGGCTTCACCGGCATGGCGGTGGGCATGGCCTGGATGGGCCTGCGTCCCATTGTGGAGTTCATGTATCCGGACTTCTTGGTGCTGGCTATGAACGAAATCGCCCACGGCGCCTGCAAACAGTACTGGCTGTCCAATCAGAAGTGCCCGGTGCCCATGGTCATCCGCTCTGCCCAGGGCATCGGCTCCCAGTGCGGCGCCCACCATTCCGAGTGTGTAGAGGGCTGGCTGATGAACTATCCCGGCCTGAAAATTGCCGTGCCCACCTTCCCGGACGACGCCTACGGCATGATGAAGTACGCCATCCGGGACAATGACCCGGTGATCTGGCTGGACTGCCGCACCACCATCTACACCGAGGAAGCCGGCGTGGCGGAGGAGTCCGAGGATGCCCTCATCCCCTTCGGTCAGGCCCGGGTCCGCCGGGAGGGCACGGACGTGACCATCGTGGCCTGGCACAAGCTGCTCAAGGACGCCCTGGCCGCGGCTGAAGATTTGGAAAAGCAGGGCATTTCCTGCGAGGTCATTGACCCCCGCACTCTGATTCCATTCGACATCGACGCCGTTCTGGCTTCCGTCCGCAAGACCGGCCACCTGGTCATCGCCCATGAGGCCAATGTCCGGGGCGGCTTCGGCGGAGAAATCGCCGCCCAGGTCACGGAGCGGGACGCCGGGGCCCTGAAGAGCCCCATTGTCCGGATTGGGACCCCCAACACCTACATCCCCGTGGGTATGGTGGAGTGGCAGATCGTCCCCGACAAGATGGACGTCATCCGGGGCGTTAAGAAGGCGCTGGGCAGGGAGCTGCTGGCGGAAGAGAAGGGCCGTGTAGAGGTGGACGGTGTGGAAGAGCTGAAAAAGAGCCGTCCGGAATCCAAGGAAGATTGACCATTTGGAGGGCGGAGCGGCGGGAGGCGGCTCCGCCTCCTTGAAAGGAAAGCACTATGAAGACAGCAATCATCACTGGCGGCGCAGGAACCAGCGCGGGGGGCTCCGGCCGGTATATCTCCGAAAAACTGGCCGGACAGGGCTATTTCATTTCCATTTGGGACATTCAGGATGAGGCGGGAGAGAAGCTGGCGGCGGAAATTCGGGCCGGCGGCGGCCGGGCGGCTTATGTTTCCTGTGACGTGCGCGAGGAAGCGCAGGTCCAATCCGCCTTGACGGAAACGCTTTCGATGACCGGGCGGGTGGACGCTCTGGTCAACAACGCCTTTTGGCACGCCCTGGAGCAGCCGCCCCTGCATGAGGTGACCCTGGAGGACTGGGACGCCCACCTGTCCATCAACCTGCGGTGTCATTTCATCGTCTGCAAATATGTCATTCCCCACCTGCTCAAGCAGCCGGAGAGCGTCATTCTCAACATCGGCTCCACCGGGGCCCGGCGGGGGGAGGACGGCTACGCCGCTTACAGCGCGGCCAAGGCGGGGCTGGAGTCCCTGACCCGCTCCATCGCGGCCCAGTATGGCCGGGACGGCCTGCGGTGCTGCTGCCTGGTGCCCGGCCTGGTTCTCGGCGAGGAGATGGAGGCCATGGCGGAGCAGATGCCGCCGGTGAAGGCGTCCTTTGACCGCATTGACCGGCATTCCCTTCTGTCCAGAGGGCACGGCGACGGCAAATGTGTGGCGGATGCGGCGGCATTTCTGATTTCGGACGCCGCCCGCTGGATCACCGGCGAGAGCATCGTACTGGACGGCGGAACCATCAGCCACGGCAGTCCCTGGGCGGATGGAAGATCACGTTAGAAATGAGGAGAATTTTATGGGAAACGCGTTTGATTTGACGGGCAAGGTGGCCGTTGTCACCGGCTCCACCAGCGGCATCGGCATTGGCATCGCCAAGGTATTGGCCCGGCAAGGGGCCCACGTGGTGGTCACCGGCCGCCGGGCCGAACGGGGCGAAGCCGTGGCCTCTGAAATCAAGGCGGAAGGATATTCCGCCAGCTTCCACCGGCTGGATATCACGGAGGAAGCCTCTGTCACCGCGCTGATCGAGGAGACCGTGAAGGAATCCGGCAGGCTGGACATTTTGGTGAACAACGCCGCCAGCACTGCCGCCGAGGACGGAAATGTGGCGGACCTTTCCGCTGAGGGGTGGGACGAAATGATCCAGTCCGACCTGAAGAGCGTATTTTTGCTGAGCAAATACGCCATTCCCCACATGCAGAAGCAGGGCGGCTCCATCGTCAACATCGGCTCCACCGCCGGCGTGGGCGGAAATCTGGGCTGGAGCGCCTACGGCCCCGCCAAGGCAGGCGTGGCCAATCTGACCAAAAATATCGCCTATCAGTACGGCAAGGAGGGCATCCGCTGCAACTGCGTCCATCCGGGCCTGATCGTCACCCCCCAGAACAATGACAACGTCCCCCAGTTTTACAAGGATATCTATCTGGACCAGATCGACGTGGACCGCTATGGATGCCCGGAAGACATTGGCTATATGGTCCTGTTCCTGGCCAGCGATGAGGCCGCTTTTGTGACTGGACAGGAGATCTGCGTAGACGGCGGCATGATGAGCCACGGTCCCACCTACAGCGCCCTGCGCAAGCTGGCCCAGCAGTAACATGGGAATCATAGGAATCGCCTGTAATCCGCAATCCGGAAAGGACATCCGCCGCCTGCTCACCGCAGCCACCACCATCGACGACATGGAGAAGCTCAACATTCTGGAGCGGATTCTCCTGTCCGCCGCAGCGGTGGGCGGGCAGAAGGTATATCTCATGCCGGACCGGCTGGGCTATGGACGGCTTTTGACCCAGAAGCGGGCGTCTCCAGGGTACCCCGGCGACCTCTCCCAGCTTGAGGTCTACCCCATGGAACGCACAGAGACTCAGTCCGACACCATCTTCTTCGCTGCGGAGATGGAGCGCATTGGCGCAGATGTGCTCATCGTCATGGGCGGGGACGGCACCAGCCGGGCAGCGGCCAAGGGAACCCGGAACGTGCCCATGATCTCCATGTCCACCGGCACCAACAACGTCTACCCCGAGCTGATGGAAGGCACGGTGGCAGGGATCTCCGCCGCGGTGCTGGCGGGGCATATGGTTCCTCTGGACCAGTGCACTGCGCCGGTCAAATGTATTGAAATCTGGAAAAACGGCGCGCCGGTGGACCTTGCCCTCATTGACCTGGTGTTCTGCCGGAACCCCTTTGTGGGCTCCAAGGCCATCTGGAACTATGAGGAGATTGACCAGGTGATTGTAACCCAGTGCTCCATGGCGTCCATCGGTTTTTCCGCCCTGGTGGGGACCGCCCTGCATGTGGGGCGGCAGGACGATTGGGGCGCGGCGGCGGAATTCACCAGCGGCCCGCCCAACACCCTGGCCCCGGTGGGAGCGGGAACGGTCCAGGGCGTCTGTGTCCAGAACGCCCGCCGCCTCCCATTGGGGGAGAAGCTGACCCGTACCATGACCTATCAGGGCACCCTCGCTCTGGATGGCGAGCGGGAAATTTTCTTTCAGCCGGGAGACATTATCACCTGTGCAGTGACCCGGAACGGGCCCATACGGGTGGACGTGGCCGCTGCCATTGAGCTGGCCCGCACCCAAGGCTGCTTTCAGATGTAATGTTTCGGGCCGCCCTTTTCAAAGGGCGGTGGGGTCTGGGGCAACGCCCCAGCGGGGTTGGGCGGAGCCCAACGCGCACGTGCTCACAATTTGAAGGAGGAGAACCATGAAGCAGTATGAAGTTGCGGTCATCGGCGGCGGACCTGGCGGCTATATCGCCGCGATTCGGGCCGCACAGCTGGGCAAAAAGACGGTGTTGGTGGAGAGGCAGGACCTGGGCGGCACCTGCCTGAACCGGGGCTGTATCCCCACCAAGGCCCTGCTCCACAGCGCGGAGTCTTACGGGGCCCTGAGCGGCGCCAAATCCTTGGGCATCACCCTGGGAGAGTACGCCTTCCAGTACAAGAAGATGGCCAAGCGGAAGGACAAGGTGGTCAAGCAGCTCCGCAGCGGCGTGGAAAATCTGGTGTCCGGCCACGGCGCGGACATTCTCCGGGCGGAAGCGGTGCTCACCGGGCCCCACACCTTCCGGGCCGGTGAGGAGGAAGTGGAGGCGGATCAGATCATCCTGGCCACCGGCTCCTTCCCGGCCTCTATTCCCATCCCCGGCGCGGACAAACCCGGCGTACTCAATTCCGACGGCGTTCTGGCCCTGGAGGAGTGCCCGGAATCGGTGGTCATCATCGGCGGCGGCGTCATCGGCGTGGAGTTTGCCACCCTTTTCGCGGACCTGGGCAAGCCAGTGACCATTGTGGAGATGCTGCCCAGCATCCTCTACGGCAATGACACGGACGTGTGCGCCACTATGACCGGCCTTCTGAAGGACAAGGGCGTGACCATCCACACCGGCGCAAAAGTGCTGGAAATTCAGGACGGCCTCGCCTGTGTCTTTGAGAAGGACGGCCAGACCCTGCGGGCCGAGGGTCAGCTTGCCGTTATGGCCACGGGCCGCAAGCCGGACACCGCCGGTCTCGGGCTGGAGGCCGCCGGCGTGGAGACGGAGCGGGGCTTTGTCAAGGTGGACGAGGAGATGCGGACCAATATCCCTCACATCTACGCCATTGGGGACATCACCGGAAAGCAGCAGCTGGCCCATGTGGCCACCGCGCAGGGCGTGACCGCCGCCCACAATGCGGTAGGAGAGCACCGGCACATGGACTATTCCGCTGTGCCCGGCTGCATTTACAGCACCCCGGAGATCGCCTGTGTGGGCCTCACCGAGGAAAAAGCCCGGGAGGCCGGATATGCGGTCCGGACCGGCCGGTTCAATGTCTCCGGGAATGGCCGGAGCCTCGCCATTGGCTGCCAGGACGGCTTTGCCAAGCTGGTGGCTGACGCGGACACCGGAAAGGTGCTGGGCTGTCACATCGTGGCCCCACACGCCACGGAGATGATCGGCGAGGCGGGTATGGCGATCCGGTACGGCCTGACAGCGGAAGAACTGGGCGAGGTCATTCACGCCCACCCGACGGTCAGTGAAATCCTGATGGAGGCGGCTCACGATATCGACGGCCTGTGCTGCCACAAGCTTTGAGCATAACCAAACATCCCCGTATCCTCTCGGATACGGGGATGTTGTATTGGCAAGGAGCACTACCAGAGCATGAGCTGATCCGCCTGCTTTCTCAGCTCCGCCCGGAAATCGGGATGGGCGATGGCGATCAAATTCTCCACCCTCTGGCGGACCGTGCGGTTTTTCAATTTGGCGATGCCGTACTCAGTCACCACATAGCCGGTCAGATTGCGGGAGATGGAGACCACCGCGCCAGGCGTCAGCTGGGGCTGGATCTTGGAGACTGTGCCGCCCTTGGCCGTGGAGGTCAGGGCGATGATGCCCCGCCCGCCCTTGGAGTGGAACGCGCCGTAGGCAAAGTCGGACGCGCCGCCGGTGCCGGAAAACTGCCGGGGGCCCATGCTTTCCGAGCAGATCTGGCCGGTCAAATCCACCTGAATGGCCGCATTAACCGAGACCATGTTGTCATTCTGGGCGATGTTGAAGGGGTCGTTGACCCAGGCCGCCCGGCGCAGCTCCACCGCGGGATTCTCCGCCATGTAGTCGTAAAGGTTCTGATCACCCCAGGCGAAGGCCCCGATGGTCTTGCCCGGACAGAAATTTTTCCGCCTGTTGGTGACCACCCCGGCGGTCAGCAGCTTGCCCATAGAGGAGGTGATCATCTCCGTGTGAATGCCCAGGTCCTGCTTGTCCATCAGCGCTTCGCCCACCGCGTTGGGCATGCCGCCGATGCCCAGCTGGATGCAGTCTCCGTCCTGAATGAGGGAGACCACATTTGCGGCAATCTGCCGTTCCACCTCGGTGGAGGGAGCGGCGGGGGCAGAGGGCAGGGGGGTGTCCGCCTCGTAAATGTAATCGGCCCGTGCGATGGGGACGGCAGTTTCCCCGAAGACCCGGGGAAGGTGGTGGTTCACCTCAAAAATCACGGTGTCCGCCGCTTCCAGACACTCCCGGGCGGCCTCCAGGTCAAAGGAGAGGTAGACGTTTCCGTGCCGGTCCATGGGGGACACCGCAGCCACATAGATATTGGGACGGCGGGTCTGGATCACGGTCTCACCCACTGCGTGGAGGTTCAGCGGAACCATGTGAAAGCGCCCGGTCTGGTGGCCGGCCCGGCAATCCTTGTTGTAGAAAAAGGTGTAAATGTCGATCTGCCCCTTCAGGCTGTTATCCAGCATGACGGGATAGTCTCCCATCATCAGCATGGTCCACAGCGCGACGCCTTCCACACGGGGCGCAATGGTGTGGAGCTGTTTCAGGAACTGGGCCGGCTCGTTGCCGTAAATCGGGGTGGCGATGGTGTCGCCGGAGCGAATGAGCTCCAGGGCACCCTCCAAGCTGCCCAGCTTGGATCGGTAGAGTTCTTGATAATTCATGTGGCACCTCCCAAATATGCTGCGTATGGTTCTGCATGAATTACTAGCAAGTGAGATGCCAAAATGGAATGCGAATCACTGGGATATCTTTCGGCTAGGGCGTATCGAAAAGATACCAGGGTATAAAAAGTAGGAGATTTCGAGGAAGCAATGCTCTTTTCCGCTTGTAGGGTGGTAGTCCTGATTTTTGGACGGCATGCGGCGTTCCCGCCCAACCCCGGAAAATTTTATAAATCATGACAAAATTATACCTTGAAGTGTGTTTTCGGCAAACTGACGCCCTGGAATCTCAGTGATTCCAGGGCGTTTCGTTCATTTTGTGTCCTTTACTGGATTTCCAATGCGGCGGAGCATCCGGTCCAAACCGCTTCCATCACCGTCTTCGGTGTCACCGCGTCGCCCACCGGGATTACTGGAATGCCGTTTGCCGCCACTTGTAGGGCCTCCACCACGGAGCGGTTGGGCCGCATGCCCAGAGACATGATCACCGTGTCCGCCTGGAAGTGATGCAGGGTTCCATCCACAACGTCTTCCGCGTCCACACCGTCAGGGCGGACCGCCACGCATTTGAGATACGTCCGGACTATGACGCCCTTTTCCCGGAATGCCTGCCGGGTGAACTGCTTGTAGCCGTTGGTCCCGCCGTTGGGCACTTCCGGCTGCATTTCGATGATGGTCACGGTTTTTCCCTGGTCCACCAGATGAAGCGCCGTGTCGCAGCCGCCCAGGCCACCGCCCAGCATGACCACATTCTGCCCGATTTCTACACCCTCGAACACGTCCAACACCGGAACCGCATACTCCTTCGCTCCGGGAATCGGCGGCAGAATGGGCGTGGAACCCACTGCGGCGAGAATAACGTCAGGCTGTTCCTCCTGTATTACCGAGGCATCGCAGACTGTATTCATCCGGACCTTCACGTTCCGGGCGTGAACCCGGCGGATGAGCAGGTCCTTGAAATTTTTCAGGTCTGCCTTGTGCAGCTCATGGCCGGTGAACCGCAGGGTGCCCCCCAGCCAGTTGTTTCGCTCCACCAGTGTGACCTTGTGCCCCTGGTCCGCGGCGGTGATTGCCGCCTGCATGCCTGCCGCGCCTCCGCCGGCCACCAGCACCCTCCGGCTGTGCTCCGGCTTGGGGATCGGCCCGGCCCGATAGAACATGGGATTCACAGTGCAATGGGGCCGGTCGTTGGCGATCAGCGGGAAGAAATCCACGCTGGGACTTCCGTTTCCGTTGCAGGCGCCGCAGCGCAGGCAGCGGTTGATGTCGTCTGCATGGCCGTTTTTCGCCTTGTTGGGAAAGTCCGGGTCCGCGAAAATCTGCCGCCCCAGGGCCACCAAATCGGTTTTTCCTTCCGCAATAGCCTGCTCGGCCTCCTCTGGTGAATTGATGCCGCCCACCACCGAAATGACCAGATTGACCCGCTCTTTGATGTAAGCCGCTATGTCCAGATTGATGAAATGGGGATCGTGGAAGTTGGAATACTGATGGGTCAGCCAGTTCAGATTGAAGTTATTGTTCCCGCGCGAGATGTGGAGAATGTCCGCGATTCCCTCCAGCTGCCGGCCAAAGGCCACAATATCGTCCGGCTCAATACCGCCAGGCAGGTCCTCTGTTCCGCTGACCCGGACCTCGATGATGAAGCCCGTTCCGCACCGGTCCCGGATGGCCTGAACCACCCGGACCGGAAATCTGGCCTGGTTTTCCCGGGATCCGCCGTACTTGTCCGTCCGGTGATTGTCCCGGGGAGAGAGGAATTCGCTGAGCAGATAGCCGTGGCCCGCATGGACCATCACCCCATCGAAGCCCATGGACTGGAACCAGAACGCGGCGTCCGCAAAGGCCCCGCAGGCCCGGAGCATATCCTTTTCGTCCATAGCCCGGACAATCATGCCGTCGTCCCGGATCAGGTCACAGGGGCCCACAGTCTCCCAGCCGCAGTTGAACATGCGGTGAGCGCCCACATGGCCCAGCTGAGCCAGCGCCACAGCGCCATGCTCCTTCATCAGCGCCGCGATTTTCCGGTAACCCTCCGCCTGGGGCGAGTCGAACACGGTGAAGTCAGGTGCGTCCGGGAAGTTCTGATATTTGGGGTCCACCATGATGTCCCCCATGCAGATGGAGGCGAAGCCCCCCGCCGCGCAGGAGGTCCGCAGCCGGGTCTCATATTCCAGCAGCTCGCCGTTGGCGCGAATTTTTTGAGCGTGGACCGGGGCCGCGCAGATCCGGTTTTGATAGGTCTTTCCCGCGATGGTGATGGGAGAAAACAGATGCGGAAAACAGATCAAGGAAAGCGCCTCCTTTCTTCAGCGGGGCTTGGACGCCTGCTTCAGCGGGTCGCCGAACCCCCGCAGGTCCGCGTCGCCCACCATCTTCCGGCCATGGCAGCCAGGGAAGGGCGGCGGCGACGGAGGGCCAAACCGCATGATCCAATGGACCTCCTTGAATTTCCACTGCCCGTTCATCTTGACGTACTGATTATCATACATAGAGGCGGTGACAAACACCGGCTGGCTGGTCAGATAGTACGTGTTGATGAAGTAGATCAACCAATGACCGTGAGCATGCTCGCCATCCACCGTGATAATGGGATGGATCAGGAAATTGCTCTCCGCTCCGGTGTGCCAGCCGCACAGCTCGGACAGATAGCTTTCCACCGCCTCTTTTCCCTCAATCCGGCCCCGAGGAATCACAAAGGCACAGTCACCAGCAAAAAAATCAATCAGGCGCTCCGTTTTGCCCAGCGTCACACAGTCGAAGTATTCGTAGGTCATCTTCTGAATGGCCTCAATGTCTTCCAGCTGGGTCAGCCGGGCGTCCAGCTCCGCCTGCCGCCGGGCCAGTTCTTCCATATTCATGCGTAAATCCTCCTTCTCTGATCGTTGATTGTATCATAGCGCATTCCGCCAGGATATGTCCAATACCGTTTGGCAATCAACAAATAGTCTGAAACTATGGAAAACGGATGATTTATTTGCCCCTCCAAAGCAATCATAGAAATGAACTATTGACAAATCCAGGATATATATTGGACATATGGAAATGAATCCGCTATGATAAAAGCAGTTCAAAATAACATATAAAGGAGAGCGTGCAATGAACACGAGATATCCCATTTTGACCAGTCCGATAAAAATTGCAAACGTCACCTTCCGCAACCGCATGTGCTCCGCACCCATGGGGGCCACCAGCATCACCGCCGACTGCTGCCTTGGTCCCCGGTCCGTGGGCTTTTACGAGCTGCGGGCCAAGGGCGGCGCCGCTGCCGTTACAGTGAGCGAGCTGGTGGTCCATCCGGAAACCGACGGCTCCCACATGCTGCATCTGAACCTGCAAACGGTGGGTTCCCTGGCTTCCCACACCTACACCGCGGACGCCATCCGGCGGCATGGTGCCATTCCCTCTATTGAGTTCTCCCACTCTGGCCAATACGCGGGCACCTACCTGGCGGACAAGGATAAAAAAGCGTCGCTCTGCCAGTGGGGGCCCAGCGACGGGGTCCGGCCGGACGGAAGGCCGGTGAAGGGGCTGTCCAAGGACCAGCTGGCTGATATCGTCCGAGCCTATCGGGATTCCGCTGTGCTGGCCAAGCGGGCCGGTTATGAGATGATTATGATCCATTGCGGGCACAGCTAGCTGCTCAATCAGTTCCTGTCCCCCTGCTTCAACCAGCGGACCGACGAATACGGCGGCTGTCTGGAAAACCGCTGCCGTCTGGCGCGGGAGGTCCTGACCGCCGTGCGGGAGGCGGTGGGACCCGGCTTCCCCATCGAACTGCGCATGAGCGGTTCAGAGCTGTTTGAAGGCGGCTACGATTTGGAGGAAGGCTGCCGTATCGCCCACGCCCTGGAGGATTGGGTGGATCTGATTCACGTGTCCGCCGGGTCCTATCAGTTCGGCTTTTTCAACACCCACCCGTCCATGTTTTCCCCCCATGGGGTGAACGTCCATCTGGCGGCGGAGATCAAGAAGCATGTGTCCAAGCCGGTGGCCACCATCGGGGCGATCAATGACCCGGCCATGATGGAGGAAATTCTGGCCAGCGGCAAGGCGGACCTCATCTACATGGCCCGAGAGCTGCTGGCGGACCCCTTCCTGCCCCGGAAGGTGGAGGCGGGCCGGGAGGACCGGATCGTCAAGTGCCTGCGCTGCTTCACCTGTATGGCGGAGCGGCCCACGACCCAGACCCGGCGGTGCGCGGTGAATCCGCTCATTGGCCGGGAAATTGACGGCATGGAGGTCACGCCGGTCCTGCGGCCCAAGAAGGTATTGGTCGCCGGCGGCGGCGTGGCGGGACTGAAGGCGGCTGTCACAGCCGCCCAGCGGGGCCACCAGGTCATTTTGTGCGAAAAAACCGATACCTTGGGCGGCATCTTGAAGTGTGAGCAGGCGGTTCCCTTCAAACGGGAAATGTACGAGCTGGGGCTGACCCTGGAGCGGCAGGCCCGGGACGAAGGGGTGGAGATCCGGCTGAACACCCCTGTCACCCCGGAGTACGCCGGACAGGAGGCGCCGGACGCACTGATTCTGGCGGTGGGCTCTACCCCGATTGTCCCGCCTCTGCCCGGCATCGACGGGGAGAACGTGGTCATCGTCAATACCTACTACCAGAGCAGGGATCGGGTCAAGGACACCGTGGTGGTGCTGGGGGGCGGCCTGGCCGGCTGCGAGTGCGCCGTCCACCTGGCCCAGGAGGGCAAACAGGTCCATCTGGTGGAGATGCGGGACATGCTGGCTCCAGACTGCAACATCCGCCACCGGCCCATTCTGATGAAGATGATCGACCAGCTGGTGACGGTCCATTTGGGCCATGCCGGACTGCGGGTGACGGCGGACGGGCTGGCGTGCAAGACGCCCGAAGGAACGGAGACCCTCATTCCCGGAAAGACCATCCTCTGCGCCGTGGGCCAGCGGGCCAACCGGGCCGAGGCGGAGGCCCTGCACCGGGCCGCGCCTTTTGTCCGAGAGGTGGGGGACTGCATCCGCCCCGCAAATATCACCAAGGCAGTCTACGAGGGCTATCACGCCGCGTTGGATATTTGACCAGCCGGCGGAAAGGGCCGCACCCGTTCGGGTGCGGCCCTTTAAAGTTCTTTTTCTTTCAAGAAAAAGAAGAGAATCACATTGTATTCGGGATAAAGGTTGCCATCTGCGGGAAAATCAGCAGCAGAATGACCAGTATGACAATACAGATCATGTACGGCACCGCCGCTTTAAAGATCTTCGTCGCCGGGATATTTGTGATGCCCGACAGCGTGAACACATTGAGACCCAGCGGAGGCGAAATCGCGCCCAGCTCAATGAGACTGACGATCACCACGCCGAACCACACGCCGTCGAAGCCCAGGCCGGTCACAATGGGATACACAATGGGCACCGTAATCAGAATGGCGGCATTGATGTCGGAGAACATGCCGAACAGCACGTAGGCCAGGATGATAACCAGCATGACAATGTACCGGTTGGCATCAATGGACATGATGAAGCGGGACAAGGCCGAAGGCAGGCCGGATAGGGTCATCAGCCGCTGGAACACATAGGCTCCAGTCAGCAGGGTGGCCACCATGCCCATCATCTCCGTCTGCCCCACCACCACCTTGACCACCTGCTTAAAGCTGAGCCGGCGGGTGATCAGGGCGAACACAATGCACACAAAGGCACAGAAGGCGGCGGCCTCCGTGGGCGTGATGGTTCCGGTATAAATACCCACCAGAGAGAGCACAATCACGGTGAAAATGGGCTACACCATCTTCAGGGACTTGATTTTCGCCCACAGGCTGTACGTTTGACCGCTGGTGGGGGCCAGGGTGGGATTCATCCGGCACCGCAGGAAAATGGAGATCAGCACCAACACGAACAACACGCCGGCGGGAATCAGCGCGGCCATGTACAGCCGTCCCAGAGAGACCTCAGACAGCATGGAGTACAGAATAAAGCCGGTGCTGGGCGGGACGATGCTGGCCAGACTGGCTCCACCGCAGACCGAGGCGGCGGCCATGCCGTCCTCATAGTTGTACTTCTTCATCTCCGGCACCGCGATTTTGCCCATAGTGATGTTGGAAATGGTGCTGTAGGTGATGAACCCCAGAATGGCGGATGCGGCGGCGGTGGCCATGGACAGGCCGCCCTTTATGTTGCCCAGCCAGTGGTTGGCGCAGTCGAACAGGTCCTTGCCGAAGCCCGCGTCCGCGATGATAATGCCCGTGAGCATGAACAGGGCCACCGCCGCAAAGGTGTAGCTGCAAATGGCCCGCCAGGGGATCAGGGCCAGAACAGACAAAGCGCCGTCCGGACCGGTGACAAACAGCAGGCCCACAAAGCCGATGAGCGCCATGCAGAAGCCCACCCGCATGCCGGTGTAGATCAGGACCAGCAGGGCAATCAGACAGAGGACGCCGATCATTTCTTTACTCATAGGGCTGGCACCTCCCCAAGAAAGCCGCGGATGATAACCATAATCTGTCCCAGCACCAGCAGGGCGTAGCCCACCACCACAAAGAACAGGAAAGGATACATGGGAAGCTGGAGAATCGCCGTGGCCTCGTTGAAGTCAATGGCCTGCCGCATCCGGACATAGCTTTGCATAGTCAGGGGAATCAGCACCACCAGAGGGACAATTGATGTGACAATGTCCAACACATGGGCCGCCGGTTTGGGTAGCATGCCGGTCAGGGAGTCGATCCGGATGTGCTTGTCCTTGTAGGTGGTCCAGCCCATGGCCATGAAGCCCGCCACGGCGATGAGGCACTGAATCAGTTCCACAGAGCCGTTGACCGGGCTGTCAAACAGCGTGCGCCGGGTCACGTCAAAGACGATCAATAGCATAATGAACACAATCAGAATCGGGGTGACCAGACCGCCGATCTGGGTGATCCGCCCGATGGCCCGGTCCAGCTTCTGGACCAGGGATTTTTTATCCTTCATATCAAACCCCACTCTCAGACGGCCGGCAGAATCCGGCCTTGGTTGAGGTCCGGCCGGCGGATCCGGCCGGACCCGGATAAAATCAGCTGTTGTTTTCGCCCAGCTCCAGGATGCGCTGGTAAACCGCTGTGCCAGGCAGGCCCTGTCCGTCCACCTTGTCCACATCCTCCTGGACCAGGGCGGCGGCCAGATCGCTCCACTGGGCTTCCTCCTCCGGCGTCAGCTCGGAGAAGGTGTTTCCTTCTGCGGTCAGAGCTTCCACCATGGACGCGTAGTCGGCGTCCTCAATGGCGGGCCACTGCTCACAGCTCCATTCCACGGTGCCGTCAATGGCCTCCTGATACTCCGTGGGCAGGCTGTTCCACACGTCCTCGTTGAAGGCGATCACGGTCATGGACCGGTCAGTACCGGAGGGGAAAATGGTGTGATAGGGCAGAACCTCATACAGGCGCATGCCCTGGATCGCGCCCCAAGTCATCCACATACCGTCGGCCAAGCCCCGCTCGAAGGAGCTGTACCAGTCGCTGGCCTCCAGGGTCATGGGGGAGCCGCCGGCCGCGGAGGTGATGTTGGTCTGGAAAGCGGTGACGGTGGAGAGCATCTTGCCCTGAAGGCCGGCAGGCACCCGGACCTCGCTGGTGGTGTGCATGGTGCCGCCGTTGGTGCAGGCGTAGAAGCCGCCGATGTGCAGGCCGTTGAACTCCGCCGCCATTGGTGACCTCGGCGATCTTGCCGGCCAGCAGCTTGGCCCAGTCGCCGTTGGTGGAGCCCTCCGCCGCCTGAGAGCTAAATTCAGCTCATACACTTTGTCGGGAGTGGCAGGCGCATTGCCGTCTCCGCCGCCGGAAGGGGCAGAGGTTTGGGCGGGCGTTCCTCCGCCCTGGGGAGCGCCGCCGTTGTTTCCGCTGTTTCCTCCGCAGGCGGTCAGGGCGAGGGTCAACATCATCGCGAGGGCCAGAAGCAGAGAGACGTTCTTTTTCATGATGATACCTCCAAATCATTTGTGCTGTGCCAACAGCCAGGCGAGGGCGTCCGGATGCTGTTCCACAATGGTCTGATAGCTCTCGCCGTGGGCGACGCCGTCAAAATAAGTAAATTCGCAATCCTTGGCGCCCGCTTCCTTCATGCAGGCTTCCATATACTCCGTGTAGGCCACTGGAGCCATGGCGTCATCTCTGGAATGGAACATCCGGATGGGCATGTCCCTCAGCGCCTGGGCGTAGTCCTCCATGGCGCCCTTCCACTCCTCCTCTGGGGTGCCGGTTTTCAGCACGTCGCCGTCAAAGGCGGGGGCGATGATGCCCACCGGGAAGCTGTAGCGGGCGTCGGGGTACACACCGGCGGAGGCCAGGAAAGCGGCAAAACGGTCCGGGTGGGCGGCGGCGGTAGACCAGGAGCCCATGCCGCCCATGGATGTGCCGGTCAGGTAGATCCGGTTCTTGTCCACGCTGTAATTGGCCTCCACATCATCCAGCGCGTCCATGACGCAGTTGGAATCCAGGAAAAAGCCGTACTTGGGATGCTGCTGAGGGGCCACGACGATCACATCCTCAATCTCGCCGGTCAGTTGCTTGTCCACCCAGACCTGGGCCTGGAGCTGCTCCAGCTGAGAAGAGTTGTCGGTGCCCCGGTTTCCGCCTCCGTGGAGGGCCACCACCACGGGATATTCCTTTTCCTTGTCATAGTTTGCGGGAACGTAGAGGCGGTAACCGTAAACGGTGTCCTCTTCCGCGTCATACACCCGGCGGGCCTGGAACAGGGACTCGTAATCGTTGATGGTGACGGTGGCGCTTTCCTGGTCCCAGGACACCTTCGCGCCCAGGGCCTCGCTGACCGCCCGGGCCGGGAGGTAGGTGGTGCCGCCGGACACAAACGCCTCCACCGGAGCCCCGTTCACGTCCGTCAGCGCCAGCGCTTCGCCATTCACCAGCACCTTGACGCCGCTGGAGATGTCTAAAGTTCCGTTTTGCAGCGCCAGGGCCGGCCCCACCAGGGTGAACGCCAGCCCGCAGGTGAGGACGCCGGAGACAAAGCCTTGCATACGTTTGTTTTTCATCGTTTTCTCCCTCTTTTCTATTCTTTATTCCGTTCCAACAGCTGCTGAATAAACCGTTCGGTATCGGCGTACTGCTTTTCCAGGCTTTCATCCGGGTCGATGAGCAGCATGGGAATTCCGTGCTGGTCAAAATACTCCTTATAGGTTTCCCGCATGGTGCCCAGCTCGGCGGTGTTGAAGCACAGCAGGCCGGCCATTTGCCGCTTGTGCATCACCGCGCCCTGGCAGCCGGCGAATTTCGCGTTGAGGAAATCCCACTCCGGCCCCTCGTAGTTGCCCTGGAACAGCTTGTGGGCCACCATGGCCCCCAGCGGGTCGCCGCTATTGGTCCGGGGATAGGCGTCCGCACCCAGGTTCATGTACCAGCTGGCGGTGAACACCGCGCCGTATTTCTCCTCAAAGGCCCGGTAATAGCTCATGTTGGTGTACCAGGCCCCCTTGCACCAGTAGAGGCGGAGCCGCTCGTTGGGGCACAGGCCCAGGCCCGCCTCCACCCGCTCTTTGATCTCATTGTAGTAGATCTCCAGCACCTCGGCCACGCCGGGCTCGCCCTGATGCTGGTGGGTGGAGTAGACATTGACGCTGTCCATGATGCCCACCGGCGTGGGATGGCTCCGGGCGATCAGGTCCCGGATTTTTCGCTCCCAGTGGCACATCTCGTTGACCCAGTCGTTGACCTCCTCCAGACGGCTCATCCGGAATTCCTTTCCGGTGTGGACCTCCAGGAAGCGGATCAGATCCTTGTGCTGGCTGACGTAGTGCTCCAGCTCCCGCCGGTTCATCACCTCGTCCCAGTTGTCCTCGTGCTTCTTCCACCAGTTGGGATATTTGGGGTAGAAGGGCATGGTGGAAGCCCGCTCCAGGAAGAACAGCGGCTTTTTGTTGATCTCACAGAGCTTTTGCAGCAGACGGTTGTTGCCGATGCACTCGAACTGGCGGATGACCAGACCGGCGAATTCCGGCAGGCAGTCCAGGTCCGGCATGTTCACCGGCCGGCACTGGCCGCACCGGCCGATGCTGGCCAGCTGCTTCCGCATGGTTTCCTTCCGCTCCGCGGCGTGCTCGTCCTGGAGCTCCCCCACGAAGTAGTAGGCGGAGGGGCCGTCCAGTTCAATGTACGGAATGTCCATGGCCTGGAAAATCTCCAGGGGACAGTAGTTATTGACCAGCCAGGGAAGCTCTCCCTCCGCGATGCGCCGCTTGGTGTCCTCCAGCCAACGGGCCACATAGGCGTCGTTGGCGGCCACAGTTTTGGGCGTCACCAGCAAGTCTTTGGTCAGCATGGAATCCTGTGCCATTATAGTCCCTCCTTTCTTACAGCTTGTCCAGGAACGCGCGGACTTGTTCCCGCACATCGTCCTGGTTGGTCATGAGGTATGGCTGGTCCAGCAGCTCCAGGGTCCTGTGTCCCTGTGCCTGGAACGCGTGAACCTGGTCCACGTAATCCCAGAGCCCATGAGCGTCGTTTTCCAGTACGTAGAAAATCACACCGTCCGAGGAAATTTCCTCCACCTTCCGCTTGCAGTAATCGCACCGGGCATTGGCCGGGAAGAAAATGGCACCGCAGGGAGCTTTGTAGTGATACCGCTGAGCAATGGCCTCTATCTGGTCCGGGAAGCGTTTGGTGTCCACCAGGTCCTCGAAGGATCGGCTGCCCCAGCAGTTGTCCTCGTTGACGATCACAGCGCCGCAGTCCTCCACCAGCTGGTAGAATTGGAGGTTATCCACCGGACTGCCCTCCACGAAAATGCGTTTGCCGGACAGCTTAGGCCGCTGACTGGCGTCCCGAAGGAAGGCTTCCAGCAGGTCGTTATACTCATCCTTGTCCATAAAATAGGACGCGCCCAGAATTTGCAGGGCATCACAGCCGGAGAGCTTCTGCTCATCCCGCAGGCGCTGGACTTCCCCGACCAGGGTCCGGGTCCGGTTGCACATGGCAATGGCGTCGTTCAAGCGGCGGGAAGAAATTGGGTAGCCGGACCAGCTTTCCAGCTGAGCGGAAAATTCCCGGAGGGTTTCCTGGTGGTACTCCACGCTGTTGTGTGCCCAGGACTGGAATTCTTCAATGAAATACAGCTCCGGAATCCGATTTGTATCCGGCCAAAGCTCCTGAATCATATGTAAGTGGGAGTACTGGGTCTGAATGGTGTTGCGGGAGTTGTGGGGCAGAACCAGATAGTCCAAGTAGTCATACCCCCCGGTCATCAGGTCGTTGAGCGTCGTGTTGACAAAACCCTCGGTGTACTTATTGACATTGAAGACCGAGGTGATGTCCCTGGTCTCTCCGCCCGGCGTGCCGGCCAGCCGGACCGGCAGCATGCCCGCCGCCCAGATCAGTTCCTCTGGTACAGAGTTACAGATGTAGCCCACCACCTTGCGGCCTCTGGACTTCCAGGCACGAGCGGTCAGATGCCGGTCCTGGTAATGGCCTTTGATGGTTTCCAATGGATTTGGCATAGCCCTCTTCCTTTCTACTGTGAAATTTGCATAGACAATGGAAGCTTCGCGCGCGGCTTTTATCTGTATTGCATCGTACGCCAAATATGATATAATGTCCAATATATATACTAAAATAACTTGATAGCTTGTAGCTATTGCAAAATGTGCCTTGACCGGTATCAAACGAAGGGAATGTGATTTTATGGATTTGCAGCAGTTGGAATACTTTCGGACCGTAGCCCGCATCGGGAATATGACAAAGGCGGCCAATGATCTGCACATTGCTCAGCCTTCCCTCAGCGTATCCATTGCCAAGTTGGAGGCAGAGCTTGGCGTTCAGCTGTTCGACCGGGTTTCCGGGCGCATCCGGCTCAACCAGATCGGACAGCGGTTTTACCGGCAGACAGATCGGATTTTCCTTGCGGTTCAGGACGCCCAGCAGGAGGTGGCGGACTACTCCAGCCACGCCTCCAAAACAGTCCATCTGGCTGTCACCTCCAGCGACCTGTGTACGGGGCTGTTCGTGAGCTTTATGGCGGACCATAAAGACTTTCGCATCCATCATTTTATGCACACGGAAATGAACGCCCTTTCCCTTCTGGAGGAAGGTCAGGTGGACTTTGTCATCGCCACCACGCCGCTGTATTCGCCGCTGATCGAGTGGCAGACACTGATTGAGGAACGGTTGGTGGTACTGGCCAGCCAGGACAATCCACTGGCGAAGGAATCCCTCATTCAGCTGGAACGATTGAAGCAGCAGCAATTTGTTGTCACCCGGTCCGCTTTTCATCCGGACATCGAATACGCCGGTTTCTTCCGGGAGGCCCAGTTCCAGCCGGAGGCCAGCTTTACCACCAATGAATTTGAAACCATGGTGGCTATGGTGGAATTGGACGTGGGTATCGCCATTGTTTCGGAGGAAACAGCGAACAAGCTGCTGTCCAACTCCAAGCGGCGGCTGACGGCGGTACGGATGGATATGGATTATAAAGGCCGCACCATTGGCGTGGCGCGGCTGAAGGGTCATTATTTTACCCGGGCGGTCCAGGAGTTTTTTGATTATACGGTCCAGTACTATAAAACGGAACGGCCTTCCCATATTGAACCGGCAGACAAAGCTTGACAGATAGTGCGGCAAAAACCACAACTGTGCAACAGGCAAAAACAGTGGTACACTCAATTTGTATTTAGGAAAGCTTTCGTCAGATGAAAGAAGCGGTACCAATCGCCTCAGCACACATCGTTGCGGCCAAAATCGCCGTTGGCTTCGTTAAAAAAGCTTGAAATACATCTGGCATGCCAGGCTGAGAATCCACGAGTGCTTTCCGCATTGACACCTCATAAAAGGGGCCAGCGTAAGGGCCGCACAACAGCACAAAACCCTTGGAACCTTACAGTTCCAAGGGTTTGCGTTGGCGGAGAAGGAGGGATTTGAACCCTCGCGACGGTCACCCGCCCTACGCCCTTAGCAGGGGCGCCTCTTCGGCCACTTGAGTACTTCTCCATACCGAAAATCAATGCCTCTATTCACTTGCACATTCTGATCCTGTCTTTTCTTCAGACAAGTGGCGGAGAGAGTGGGATTCGAACCCACGGCTCTTTCGAGTCACTGGTTTTCAAGACCAGCTCCTTAAACCACTCGGACACCTCTCCACAGGAAGACAGCATTCCAGATGCGAGTATTATTCTAGCACACACCATACAAAAAGTCAAGCATAAAAATAGGACTTCACGCACGTGCCCGAGATTGAGCCGGGCATCCGGAAAACCGCCCTGCTCCAGCCAAAGGGCCGGTGCGAAAGCACCGGCCCTTGCCATCTCGCAGAAGCGCAAACGCTCCCTTATTCCTCGTAAAGCTTGGTCAGTTTCTCCAAACGCTCAAACTTGTCTGCGGCGTTCTTCTCCGCCTGAGCGAACAGCTCCTTGGCCCGCTCGGGGAAGGCCAGCTCCAGGGAGGAGTAACGAACCTCGCCCTTGATAAAGTCCAGATAGCTGGACGTGGGGGCCTTGGAATCCAGGGTGAACGGATTCTTGCCCTCAGTCTTCAGCGCCGGGTTATACCGGAACAGGTTCCAGTAGCCCGCCTCAACTGCGTGCTTCATCTCGGCCATGGAGCTGCCCATGCCCACACGCAGGCCATGGTTGATGCAGGGCGCGTAAGCGATTACCAGAGAGGGACCGTCATAGGCCTCGGCCTCCGCGATGGCGTTCAGCGCCTGCTGATAGTTGGCGCCCATGGCGATCTGAGCCACGTACACATAGCCGTACTGCATGGCAATCTGAGCCAGATCCTTCTTCTTCACCGCCTTGCCGGCCGCGGCAAACTGAGCCACCGCGCCGGTGGGCGTGGCCTTGGAGGCCTGTCCGCCAGTGTTGGAATAAACCTCGGTGTCGAAGACAAACACGTTCACGTTCTCGCCGGAGGCCAGCACGTGGTCCACGCCGCCGTAGCCGATGTCGTAGGCCCAGCCGTCGCCGCCGAAGATCCAGAAGGACTTCTTGGTCAGGCAGTCCTTCTCCGCCAGGATCTCGCCCGCCAGCGTGCAGGCGTCGCAGTCGCAGTGGGTCTCGCCCGCGCTCTTGCGCTCCTGGCTGTGGGCCAGCATCTGACCGGCCTGCTCCGCGCCGAAGTGAGCCTTGGCGCCGTCGCTGCTCAGGAAGCTGATGCAGTCATCGACGGTCATCCGGTTCTCTTCCAGAGCGGCCACAAAGGCTTCCGCCGCCGCGGCGTTGGCCGCGCTGTCGTTCATGGTATCCAGCCACTTCTGGCCGGCTTCCTTCAGTTCGGGGCAGCAGTAGGGGACCGCGATCAGGGCACGGGTCTTCTCCTCCAGGCGGGCGCGGCGCTGGGTGACCGCCAGGTGCATGCCGAAGCCGAACTCGGCGTTGTCCTCAAACAGGGAGTTCTCCCAAGCGGGACCATGGCCCTTCTTGTTGACCGTGTAGGGCGTGGAGGGCGCGGAGCCGCCCCAGATGGAGGAACAGCCGGTGGCGTTGGCCACATACATCCGGTCGCCGAAGAGCTGAGTGATGAGCTTGGCGTAGGGCGTCTCGCCGCAGCCGGCGCAGGCGCCGGAGAACTCGAACAGGGGCTGCTTGAACTGAGAGCCCTTGACGGTGTTGACCTTGACGGGCAGCTCCTTGTCCGCCACATCCCGGACCGCGTAATCGAAGACCGCCTGCTGGTCCATCTGGGAGTCCAGAGGCTTCATCACAAGGGCCTTCTCCTTGGCTGGGCAGATGTTGGCACAGGAGCCGCAGCCCGTGCAGTCCAGGGGAGAAACAGCCATGGTGAAGGTGTACTCCTCGCAGCCCTTGCCGTTCATCTTCACGGCCTTGACAGCCTCGGGGGCGGCGTCCTTCTCAGCGGCGGTCATGGCGAAGGGACGGATGACCGCGTGGGGGCAGACGTAGGCGCACTGGTTGCACTGGATGCAGTTCTCAGGAATCCAGCAGGGCACGTCCACGGCGATGCCGCGCTTCTCGAAGGCAGCAGTGCCCTGAGGCAGAGTGCCGTCCGCGCCGGGCAGCACCACGGAGACGGGCAGGGAGTCGCCCCGCATGGCGTTGGCGGGCTCCATCACGTTGGTCACGTACTCGGCCAGGGTCTTCCGGCTGGTGTTGACAGTCTTCTCCACCGGAGCGTCCTGTGCCCCGGCCCAGCTGGCGGGAACCGCCACTTCCACCAGGGCGTTCAGGCCGGCGTCCACGGCCTGCTTGTTCATGTTGACGATCTTCTCGCCCTTGCGGCCGTAGGTGGTCTCAATGGCGTCCTTCATATACTTCACGGCGTCGTCAATGGGAATGATGTTGGCCAGCTTGAAGAAGGCGGCCTGCAAAATCATGTTGGTGCGCCCACCCAGGCCGATCTCGCGGGCCAGATGAATGGCGTCGCAGGTATAGAGCTTGACGTTGTTGTTGGCAATGTGGCGCTTGGCGGCAGCGGGCAGGCGGCGGCCCAGCTCTTCCACATCCCAGTCGCAGTTGATGAGGAGGGTGCCGCCGGGCTTCACGTCCTGAGCGATGTCATACTTCTCCATATAGGCGGGGGAGTGGCAGGCCACGAAATCCGCCTGGGAGACGTAATAGGTGGACTTGATCTCCTTGTCGCCGAAGCGCAGGTGGGAGATGGTCACGCCGCCGGACTTCTTGGAGTCGTACTGGAAGTAAGCCTGAACCTTCTTATCGGTGTGGTCGCCGATGATCTTGATGGAGTTCTTGTTGGCGCCCACGGTGCCGTCGGAGCCCAGACCCCAGAACTTGCAGGAGGTGGTGCCCGCGGGAACCACGTCAGGCTCCTCGGTGATGGGCAGGGACAGGTTGGTCACGTCGTCCACGATGTTGATGGTAAAGCCGTTGACAGGCTTCTCCGCCTTGGCGTTGGCAAAGGCGGACAGGACGCCGCCGGGGGTGGTGTCCTTGCTGCCCAGGCCGTAGCGGCCGCCGCAGATTTTGCAGGAGGCGAACTTGGTGCCCGCGATGGCGGTCATCACGTCCAGGTAGAGCGGCTCGGCGGGGGCGCCGGGCTCCTTGCAGCGGTCCATGACCACGATGTTCTTGCAGGTCTCGGGAATGGCAGCCAGGAAGCGGCCGGTGGCGAAGGGACGGTACAGACGGACCTTCACCAAGCCCACCTTTTCACCCTTGCTCATCAGATAGTCGATGGTCTCCTCGGCCGCGTCGCAGAGAGAGCCCATGGCGATCATGACGGTTTCGGCGTCGGGCGCGCCGTAGTAGTTGAAGAGCTTGTAGTCGGTGCCGATCTTCTCGTTCACCTGGTTCATGCAGAACTCCACGACCTCAGGCAGCTTCTCATAGTACTCGTTGGCAGCCTCGCGGGTCTGGAAGAAGATATCGGGGTTCTGGGCGGAGCCGCGGAGCACGGGGTGCTCGGGGTTCAGGGCACGGGCCCGGAACTTGGCCAGGGCGTCCTGGTCCACCATCTCGGCCAGATCCTTGTAGTCCCACTGAGCCACCTTGCGGATCTCGTGAGAGGTGCGGAAGCCGTCGAAGAAGTGGACGAAGGGCACGCTGCCCTTGATGGTGGCCAGATGGGCCACCGCGCCCAGGTCCATACACTCCTGGGGGTTGGTGGAGGCCAGCATGGCGTAGCCGGTCTGGCGGCAGGCCATTACGTCGGAGTGGTCGCCGAAGATGGACAGCGCGTGGGTGGCCAGCGCCCGGGCGGAGACGTGGATAACGTTGGGCATGAGAGAGCCCGCAATCTTATACATGTTGGGGATCATGAGCAGGAGACCCTGAGACGCGGTGAACGTGGTGGTGAGCGCGCCTGCGGTGATGGAACCGTGGACCGCGCCGGCCGCGCCGCCCTCGGACTGCATTTCCGCAATGCGGGCCGTCTGGCCGAAGATGTTCTTCACCCCGTTGGCGGACCATTTATCCGCCAGCTCGGCCATCACCGAAGAGGGGGTGATGGGGAAGATGGCGGCAACCTCTGTAAACGCGTAGCCAACGTGGGCCGCGGCAGTGTTGCCGTCCATGGTTTTCAGCTTTCTTGCCATGCTGTGATTCCTCCTTGTAGTTAAGTGGATGGGTATCAGAGCCTGAACCCCCGCGTTTGGGCGCACGGGGCCACAGGGCGCTGCTTTCCCGTCTATCTTATCACTGATAGCGGGATTTGTAAACGTTCTGGGACAAAAGATTTTCTTTTTCTTTCCGCTGGAGCAGAAGGAGGCGGATTCCCGCCATTTTCTGCGGAAGAGGCCGAAGACCCCTTATGCTCCCAGCACAAAAAACTCGAAAAATTGCGCCCTGAGCGCTATGGATTTTAACAGGCTGTATCTTCTATAATTGTTTCATAAGGAGGGGATAAATTATGGCGCAATACATCATCCCGGAGGAGATCCGCACCCACAACCTGCTTCTGAACGGCATGGGCCCGGTGGAGGCTGAAGGCGACGTGCTGGAAATCCTGCGGGAGTACGACTCCATTATCCGCATCCAGAAGGAGGGCATCCTCAAGCTGAGGGAGGACAAAATCCGCCGCCGGGGCTTCAACGCCAAGGAGACTGGCCTGGTAGGGGTCAGCCGGGACATTCTCCGGGTCCAGGACCTGGTCTTCCGGATCCAGCACGCCGACGCGCCCGTCCTCATCATGGCGGAAACCGGCTGCGGCAAGGAGCTGCTGGCCCGGGAAGTCCAACGCCACAGCATGCGCTGGGACAGAGCCTACATCAAGGTCAATTGCTCCGCCTTTCCGGAGTCCCTGTTTGAATCGGAGCTCTTCGGCTATGAGGCCGGGGCCTTCACCGGGGCCTCCAAGCAGGGGAAGAAGGGCCTCTTTGAGGCTGCCGACGGCGGCACCCTTTTCCTGGACGAAATCGGTGAGCTGCCCATGTACCTTCAGGCCAAGCTCCTCCGGGTGCTCCAGGAACAGGAGATCACACGGGTAGGCGGCACAGAGTCCGTTCAGGTGGATGTGCGGGTCATCGCCGCCACCAATCAGGACCTGCCCCGGCTGGTAGAGGAGGGAAAGTTCCGGAAGGACCTCTATTTCCGGCTCAATGTGCTGCCCATCTTCCTGTCCCCCCTCAGATATCGCAAGGAGGACATTCCCGTTCTGGCCAACCATTTCTTGAAGAAATATTGCGGCAAGTACGCCACCATGCAGAAGGATTTCACCCAAAGCGGCCTGGACGCCCTGATGGCCTATGACTGGCCGGGCAATGTCCGGGAGCTGGAAAACATCGTGGAACGGCTGGTGGTCTGGGGCACCAGCGAGCACCTGGGCCGGGAGGATGTGCTCATGGTCACCCGGCATGACCGGCAAAGCCCACTGCGCTGGTACGACCCGGAGCACACCCCCCTGAACGATCTGCTGGAGGCGGTGGAGAAGGACGCCATCACCAAGGCCCTCAACCGCTGCGGCAGCACCCGGAAGGCCGCCGAGGAACTGGGCATCACCCAGTCCACCCTCATGCGGCGGCTCAAGCAGTACTCCATCTATATCGACCCGATGGCTTGAACCGGTTTCGATTCATCTGGTTTCCCTTTGCTTTTAATGTTTTTCTTGGCACAGGGCGTAAAAGTGAACCGAAAATGATTCACAAAAGCTCTCTGGATGGGCTGATAATTCCATTTATTACCGGCGGATGCCGGCGGTCAAAGCGAAAAAACCATTGGCTTCCAACCAGTTCCGGGAGGGAGCGGAAAAAATGGCACAGGATTTGCAAAATGAAAGCTTGTCAAAAGGAGCGCCCGCCGGAAGGCGCCGCTCCGTGTGATTGGAGAACGAGGAGATGAATTGACGTGGCGGAGACGATTCTGGAAATCCAGCACCTGAAGACCTACTTTTACAACAACGGCAAGGAACTGCGCGCCTCCGACGATCTTTCCTACGAGGTACATAAAGGGGAATGTGTGGCGATCATCGGCGAGTCCGGCTCGGGCAAAACCGTGGAGGCCCTGTCCATTCTGCGGCTGATTCCCTACCCGCCGGGATTGATTATGGGAGGCAGGATTCTGTTTCACGGCCAGGACCTGCTGGCCATGAGCGACGAGGAGCTCAAGCAGATCCGGGGCAGCAAGATCAGCATGATTTTCCAGGAGGCCAGCACCGCCCTGAACCCGGTGATGACCATTGGAAAGCAGATTGCCGAATCCCTGCGGATTCACAAGGGCATGAAGAAGAAAGAGGCCCTGGACAAGGCGGTGGAGCTGCTGGCCCGGGTGGACATCCCCAACCCGGAACAGCGGGTGAAGCAGTATCCCCATGAGTTTTCCGGCGGCATGCAGCAGCGGGCCATGATTGCCATGGCCATGAGCTGCAGCCCGGAGCTCCTGATTGCCGACGAGCCCACCACCGCCCTGGATGTAACGGTTCAGGCCCAGGTGCTGGAGCAGCTCAACCTGCTGCGGCAGGAGTCCGACACCGCGCTTATCATCATCACCCACAACCTGGGGGTTGTGGCCCGGTACGCGGACACGGTGAAAATCATGTACGGCGGCAAAATCGTGGAGTCAGGCACACCCTACGACATTTTCGAGCGGCCCCACCATCCCTACACCATCGGCCTGGTCCGGGCGGTGCCCCGGCTGGACCTGCCCCGAAGCCACGGGCTGCACACCATTCCCGGCGAGCCCCCGGATATGAGTCAGATTCCGGAAAACAGCTGCGCCTTCGCCGGCCGCTGCAAGTACGCCGGCGAGCGGTGCCGCACAGCCCGGCCCGCGCTGGAGCCGGTGGGAGAGGGCCATTTCTGCGCCTGTTTCCACATGGACCAGACCAAGGAAGAAAGAGAGGCGCTGGTATGAGCAAGGTACGCATCCAACCCCGATCGGACAAACCCGTCACCACGGCGGACCTGCCCATCGACAACAAGATGAAGGAGATGCTGGACCAGCGCATCCAACAGCAGGAGCCGGTCCGCCACGACCTGGACCAGCCGGTGATGCGGAACCTGCCCCTGCTTACGGTCAGCGGCCTGAAGATGCACTTCCCGGTGCGAAAGGGCCTGTTTGGCCGTCAGGTGGGCTCAGTCAAGGCGGTGGATGGAGTCAGCTTCCAGATTAAGAAGGGGGAGACCCTGGGCATCGTGGGAGAGTCGGGCTCCGGCAAGTCCACGGTGGGTAACTGCATTATGCGGAACTGCCAGCCCACCGCGGGAAAAATCAACTACAACGGCCGGGAGATCACCGCCATGACCAAGGCGGAGCTCCGCCAGCTCCGGCAGGAGCTTCAGATGATTACTCAGAATCCCTACGCCTCCCTGAATCCCCGGATGACCGTTCACGAGATTATCATGGAAGGCCCTCAGATCCACCACACCGCTGGGGACGAGGCCCAGCAGCTGGAGACCTCTGCCCAGATGCTGGAGCTGGTGGGCCTGAACCCCAGCTTCTCCAACCGGTATCCCCACGAGTTTTCCGGCGGCCAGCGCCAGCGCATTTCCATCGCCCGGGCCCTGGCCATGAATCCGGCCTTCATCGTCTGTGACGAAATTGTGTCCGCCCTGGACGTGTCCATTCAGGCCCAGATTGTGGGGCTGATGATGAAGCTCCAGGAGGAGCTTGGGCTTACATATATCTTTATCGGCCACGACCTGTCGGTGGTCCGCCACCTGTCCAACAACGTGGCGGTGATGTATTTGGGCAAGCTGATGGAGCTCACCTCCAGCGACGAGCTCTACGAGCATCCCCTCCACCCCTACACCCAGGCGCTGATTTCCGCCGCGCCCATCCCGAACCCCACGGTGGACCGGGCCAGAGAGCGGATTTTGCTCCGGGGCGACCTGCCCAGCCCCATCAATCCGCCCAAGGGCTGCAACTTCTGCACCCGGTGCAAGTACGCCAACCAGCGGTGCCGGGAGGAGGACCCTCCCTTCATTGATGTGGGGAACAACCATTTTGTGGCCTGTCACCAGGTCAAAGGAGGTGCGTGACGATGGCAAAGTATGCGCTGAAGCGTGTTTTACTGCTGATTCCCACTCTTTTGCTGGTATGCGTGATCGTGTTTGTCCTGCTGCGGACAGTGCCCGGCAGCGCGGTGGACTACATGATTTATCAGTTCCAGACCGCCGGCGTCACCGTGGATCAGGCCCAGGTGGAGCATATGCTGGGCATGGACAAGCCGGCGGTGGTCCAGTTCTTTGACTGGTTCACCGGCATCTTCCAGGGCGATTTGGGCGAGTCCCTGTTTCAGGCCGAGGGGGTCTGGGACATCATCAGCCGCCAGCTGCCGGTTACTCTGGAGCTGGGCATTTTGACCCTGCTGTTCTCCAACATGATTTCCATTCCCTTGGGTATTTTCTGCGCGGCCCGGCAGGACAGCGTTTCCGATTACCTTATCCGCATCATCAGCGTGCTGCTGCTGTCCCTGCCCGTGTTCTGGATCGCCACCATTGTGCTGGTTTATCCGGCGGTATGGTTCGGCTACGCGCCGCCTATGACCTATGTGCCCTTTTTCACCAACCCGGCGGAGAATATGAAGATGTTCCTGGTGCCCGCCCTGCTGGGCGCCTTTACCCAGGCGGGCATGCAGCTGCGGACCATCCGCACCATGACCCTGGAGACCATGCGTCAGGACTACATCCGGACCTGCTGGGCCAAGGGCGTGGGGGAGACGCAGATTCTGTTCATCCACGCCCTGCGGAACTCCATGATTCCCATTATCACCATGATTGGCGGCTCGGTGGCCGGACTGGTGGGCGGCTCGGTGATTCTGGAGACCATGTTCAACATGCCGGGCATCGGAGCCCAGGTGGTGGCCGCGCTGGATATGCGGGACTATCCCCTGGTACAGGGCTGCGTGCTGGTGTTCTCAATTTTCGTCATGGTGGTCAACCTGATTGTGGACCTGACCTACAAGTGGATTGACCCCAGAGTGGAACTGGAGTAAAGGAGGGGGAGCCAATGAAAGAGGAAAAGAAGGGCGTCAAGCCCAGAAAGCACAGCTCGCCCTTTTTGAAGGAGCTGTTTACCACCAAGCCCCTGGCCGGCATTGGACTAGTGGTTTTGATTTTGATGGTGCTGGTGGCGGTGCTGGCGGATGTTCTGGCCCCCTATCCCATGGTGGACGGCCAGCTCCAGGTGGATGTCCTCCACAAGCTGGCCAAGCGGTCGCTGGAGCACCCTCTGGGAACGGACAATCTGGGCCGGGACCTGCTGAGCTACCTCATTTACGGGGCCCGGACCTCGGTGATTCTCTGCGTGGCCTGCACCATTCTCTCCACCGTTCTGTCCACCATCATCGGCGTGAGCAGCGCGGTGCTGGGCGGCAAGTTCGATCTGCTGGTCCAGCGGCTGGTGGACGCCTGGCAGTGCATCCCCTCCATGCTCATTCTGCTGATTCTGATGGTGCTACTGGGCAACGGCGTGCCTCAGCTGATTATCGCCATTGCGGTGCCCGGCGGCATCGCCGGGTCCCGGATGGTCCGGTCCGCCGCCATGTCGGTGAAGGACTCCGGCTATGTGAAAATGTCCGACATGCTGGGCAGCAACGCTGTGTGGAAGATGTGGAAGCACGTCATTCCCAACATCCTGCCCATTATCATCATCAACATGGCCGGTTCCCTGGGCGGCGTGGTCATGATGGAGGCGTCTTTGAACTTCCTGGGCTACGGCGTGGACCCGGGCACCCCCTCCTGGGGCGCGCTCATCACCTCCACGGGCCGGACGTACATGTTCAGCTATCCCCTGCTGGCCATCTGCCCCGGCGTGCTCATTGCGTTGATGGTGTTCGCCTCGGCCATGTTCGGCGACGGCGTGCGGGATATTCTGGATCCCCGGCTCAAGGGCGGCGTGGGCAGCTACAACGCCAAGAAGCTGCGGAAGATTGCCGCCAAGATGACGGCGGCCCAAAAGTAAGCGCAGAGCAGCAAGCGGGTGCCGCTTGAAGTTCTTTCGGTTCTTTTCTTTCAAGAAAAGAACCACGCTTTGCCTCGCTTTCTTGAAAGAAAACGAAGCAAAAAGAACGCTAAACTGATGTATCCCCTAACCATGTCTTTGACAGCGGAATTTCGCTGTTCATTGAAAAACCGGAAAAGGAGAATGAAACATGAAGAAAACAGCCAAACGCATCATCAGCATGCTCCTGTCTCTCAGCATGGTGCTGGCTCTGGCCGCCTGCGGCAGCGGCGGCGGTCAGCCAGGAAACAGCAATCCCCCAGCCAATAACGACAACAACACCCCCTCCTCCTCCGCTCCGGCGGAGAGCAATGCCCCCGCGCCTGCCGCCTCCGGCGAGCCCCAGTACGGCGGCAATCTGACCGTCTACTTCCAGGAATTCTACAACGACTATGACCCCTCTGTGGCGGACATGCGGAACTACTGCCTGTGGTTTGAGCCTCTGTTCGGCATCGACTGGTCCCGCGAGGACACCGGCGAGGTGTTCACCTCCGAGTACCTGACCATGGAGTGGATGACCGGCCAGATTGCGGAGAGCTACACCTTTGAGAACGGTGATTTGACTGTCAAGCTCCGGGAGGACGTGTTCTTCCAGGACAAAGAGCCCTACAACGGCCGTCAGTGCGTGGCCGGGGACGTGAAATGGACCTATGACCGCCTGCTGGGTACCGGATCCGGCTTCGACACCCCCTATGAGTGCATGCAGCCTTGGTCCGACCTGCTGAATATGGTCACCTCCATCGACACTGACGGCGATTACACCGTCATCTTCCACTTCAACACCGACTCCGAGCTGGCGCTGAACAGCTTCATGACCACTCAGGTCAACATCGCCGGCCACGAGTGGGATGAGCTGACCCCCGAGCAGAAGAGCGACTGGCATTACGCTGCCGGTACCGGCCCGTACATCCTGGACGAGTACGTGCCCGACTCCTACATGAAGTTCGTGAAGAATGAGAACTACTACGACTATGACGAGCGCTATCCTGAGAACAAGCTGCCCTATCTGGATTCCATCACCTGCCAGCTCATGGCGGACAGCACCGGCACCCAGACCCAGTTCATGGCCGGCAATCTGGACGTGATCGCCTGGGGCGGCAACGTGTTGACCAAGACCGAAGCGGAGCTGCTGGAAAACACCATGGCACCCGGCACCTTCACCCGCTATGACTTTGTTTCCGCGCCGCCCGCCGTGGGCCTGAAGCTGACCCATCCCGCCTTGGCGGACATCAATGTCCGGAAGGCCCTCCAGATGGCGGTCAATTCCCAGGAAATTTATCAGGAGTATTTCGGCTACGGCGACCGGGACCTGAATATGCCCGGCGTGTGGGCCCTGGTCACCCAGTACAGCAGTGTGGACAGCTGGAGCCAGGAGCTGAAGGATTCCTACACCAAGTGCGACGTGGAGGGAGCCAAGGCCCTGCTGGCGGAGGCCGGCTATCCCGACGGCTTCGCCTTTGACGTGGTGATCTTCGGCGCGCTGGACGCGGACCTGTTCACCCTGGTGGCCAGTTATCTCCAGAAGATCGGCGTGACCATGAATGTGTCCGTGGCCACCTCCCCCATGGAGATGCAGCAGCAGGGCAAGGACCTGAGCAATGAGATTTCCATCTTTGTCTCCGGCGGGCAGAGCCGTATTTCCGCCATTCAGGCTTACTTCACCCCCAATGGGCGGGAGAATTCCACCAACATCAACGATCCTGAGATGACACGCATGGTAGAGGAGTTCCTCTCCGCCACCACCATGGAGGACGCGGAGCGCATTGGCAAGGAGATGGACGAATACTGGGCCGGGCAGCACTACTGCCTGTACCTGGGCGGCGCTGAGGTCATCAGCACCTTCGTTTCCGGCCGCGTGGGCGGATACTCCGGCGAGCGGCTCTGGAAAAACTGGAACGCCAACCAGATCCTGCCCCGTATCTGGGTCACGGACGGAAAGTAAGACACGATGTTCTTTTCTTGAAAGATTGAACGACACTTGCTTTTTTAGTGAAGTCCATCCCCTTCAGGGGAAAAGAACCAAAAGAACTTTAAAACGATGATGACCTGACATGTCCGTGTTCGCGGCAGAACCTGCGGACACGGACATGCTGCGCTTTTGGGGCGCTGAAACAGGACAGCTTGAAGTTCTTTTTGCTTCTTTTTCTTTCAAGAAAAAGAAGAGAAAGGAGTTATTTATGGCATATATCATTGACAAGCACTGTTCCACCTGCCACTACTGCTACAACGAGTGCCCGGTCCACGCCATCGGCTTTGTGGGCGTGGAGTACGCCATCGACCAGGAAAAGTGCATCGGCTGCGGCAAGTGCGAACAGGTCTGCCCCGCTGGGGCCATCACTAATACTGAGGCGCCCAAGCCCGATCCTCATGAGCGCCGGACCATTTCCTGTGACGCGGTGGTGGTGGGCGGCGGCGGCGCTGGCCTGGTGGCCGCGGTCCGGTACGCCGAGCTGACCGGCAAAAAGGTTGTGGTGTTGGAAAAGGCGAAAAAGCCCGGCGGAAACACCACTCTGGGCCACAATTTTATTCTGCGGAATTCCAAGCTGCACACCGCCGCAGGCTATCCCGACCGCCGGGCGGAGCACGCGGAGCGGCTGTTCAAGAATTCCGAGGGCCAGCTGAGCTACGAGCTGGTGAAGAAGGCCACCTTCGCAGTCACTGACATGTTTGATTGGATGTATGACCACAACGAGGATCTGAAGAACCATGTTAAGCTGCTCCGGTTCGCCGACGTGAGCCCGGATATGGCTGCCTTCATGTCCTGGGGCGCGGAGGCCTACATCGACTTTCCCAAGCGGACAACCAACACCAAGTCCACCGATCATTCCATGGGTCCCGGCTGGATGGGCACCTTTGTGGTGGAGTCCATGCTGAAGCGCTGTGATGAGCTGGGCGTTACGGTTCTCACTGAGCACGGAGCCAAGGAGCTGATGTTGGACAAGACGGGAGCTTTCCAGGGCGTGCTGGCCGCCGACCCCGGCGGGGAAACCATGGTGGAGGCAAAATGCTGCCTGCTGGCCTCCGGCGGCTTCTCCAACAGCAAGGAGATTATGAACCGGGTGCTGCCCGCCTACAACGAAGGCTTCCCCACCCACACCTTCACTATGGCGGCCAACACCGGCGATGCTATTCTCATGGTGGAGGCCATTGGCGGGGCCATTGACCTGGAGCATGTGAAGATCCCGCTGTTCGGGCCCACCCATCACCCCTTCCCGTACAGCTCGGTCTGTTTGGCCCGCTTCCCGGAGATGATGTTTGTGAACAACCGGGGAGAGCGGTTCACCAACGAGGGCCGGCCCGGCGATCCCGGCCAGCGGCTGGGTCCCATGGAGTCCCAACCCAACAAGACCGGCTGGGCCATTGTGGACGCGGCTACCCTGGAGCTGCTGGGCGGCCGGCTGGTTCGGGGCGAAATGGCCGGTCCTCCGGTGGATAAGGACTGCATGCGGCCCTGGCGGGAGCAGCTGGAGGAGGAGTGTACCCGAGACATCGCGGCCAAGAAGGCGGACACGCTGGAGGAGCTGGCGGAGCTGCTGGGCGTGGACAAGGAGACCTTCCTGGCCCAGGTGGAGCGCTACAACGCCGGCTGTGCCGCCGGTGTGGACGACCAGTTCGGCAAGGACGCCCCCTTCCTGAAGCCGGTGGAGCAGGGTCCCTTCTACGCGCTGTTCCTGTGCCGGTTCAACGAGGGCGCTGAGGGCGGCTTAGTGAACGATGACAACCTGCGGGTGCTGGACAAGGCTGGAAAGCCCTTCCCTGGGCTGTACGCGGCGGGAGACTGCTGCCGCGGCCTCATCAAGTCGGACGACCGCGGCGGCAAGTTCGGTGAGATGGGCTGGGCCATGGCCTCCGGCTTCCTGGCCGCCCAGGAAATGGCCGGCTACACGGCGTAAGCGTTTTCTGTTCTTTTCTTGAAAGAAAAGAACCAAAAGAACTTGAAACGGACTCCGATTAGAGCCTGTTTAAAATCTCCGGGTGCGCTGGATGGGCCGGAATTTTTTTGTCCGGCAAGGAAAAAAGCGCAGGAATACTGGATGTATTCCGAGCATGTTTGACGCAGCAGGACGGAAAACGGCCGGTTCAGACGGTGTGCCGGGAGATATTAAACAGGCTCTTAGAGTGGGGGGATAGTGTGAAAGGGGGGCGAAGCCCCCGCTTTCGCGTGCAGTCACCCGCCCGCAGGCGACTGATTTCGTCAGAATGACGAAATCAGCTTCAGGCTGTCGAG
>JAAWCD010000032.1 GCA_022793095.1 Oscillospiraceae bacterium
GCCACCTTCAAAGCGCAGAATGTCCAGACCGCCGAGATCACCCGCCGCGACATCGAAATCGAGCGCCTGAAGAAGGAGCTGGAGCGAGAGCAGGAGTGGAAACCCTACGAGGACACCCACAACATCACCCAGGAGCAGTACGCCGACCTGGCCGAGAGCGTCCCCGGCGGCGCAGCGCGTTACATGACCGATGCTGAGGCCTTGGATTGGGTCTGCAGCGAATTCGGCTTCGACCGCAGCAAGGTCACGATCCTGCACGAGATCGACGAGTACGAGGTCAACCGACACCACCAGCTTCGCCGGACCGGGAAGAAGATCGACCGCAGCCCGGTCTACTGCGCCACAGACTACCACTACATCCGGTTCAATGTCGGGCGTAACTGGTGGGAGTGTTGGAACGGCCAGCTCAGCCCCTTCTACGATTGATACGAGGCCCGCCCCGGAGGTTACGAGGGCAAAGGAGGAAATAAAGCCATGTATAACTTCAAAGTTGGAGATAAGGTGGAACTCACCCTAGCCATGAAACGGGCCGCAATCCACCCCGAAAAATACCAGTGCGGGACCATAGTCAGGATTGGAAGCTGGGGGACAGTTGACGTTCAGTGGAATGGCATTGAAAAGCCGATAACGGTGCGCTCGGACGAAATAGCGCACATCACCGGGTGGTAAGCCGCTCCCCAGCCGAAAGCAAAGCCCCAGAGGGGGCTTGCTCTCGTATAACATCATGGCAGGCGGGCTGCACCCGTGAGCCGTGGCCGCCTACTGCAGAAAGAAGAGCTGGCCCAAAAAACCAAACGTCTGGGAATTTGCCGCAAACGAAAAAGCCCCCCTCGCAGGTCACACGCTGGTGCGAACCTGCGAGGGGGGCATTTCCACGTCC
The DNA here is from genome assembly GCA_022793095.1 of Oscillospiraceae bacterium. Lineage (GTDB taxonomy): Bacteria > Bacillota > Clostridia > Oscillospirales > Oscillospiraceae > JAAWCD01. The sequence continues at coordinate 881 of JAAWCD010000032.1, forward strand.
GCTGTTTCCCGGCCCATGGGCGGAGGGCAGCATTTATACCGCCAGGACCTCCTCGCCCTCCTGAGGGCTGTCAGGGGCCTGCACGGGGGCCGTCTGGGGAATGGCGTTCTGAACCACGGCGGCAGCGGTCGCCGCGGCGGTGGCGGCAGCCACGGTGGTCACGTCGGGGGCCTCCTTCAGCTCGGCGGTGAACGACTCGCCCAGCGTGATGGTGTTGCTCTGCTGCTTCTGTACCCGGACCTCGGCTTCAATCTTACTGACCAGGTAGGCGTTCAGATCGCCGTAGGCTTCCTCCAGGAAGCTGCGGGCCTCGGCGGTCAGCAGCTTCTCGGCCTGCTCCACCGCTTTCTTGAGCGCCTCCTCCTGGTTCTCCTTGGTGAACTTACCGCTGGCCTTCAGGGCATCCACATAGGTCTGGCTGGTGTAGGTGACGGCGGTGCTGACGGCGTCGGCCACGTCCATCAGATACTTCTTGGCGATCTCGCTCTCCGACTTGGAGGCAAGGTACTGGACGGCGGCCCGGATGCCCTTGATGGCAGCACCGGCGCAGATGGGGACGGCGGCAATGATCACGGCCTGCAGTAGAGTGGACAGGAATTCGTTCATGGTGGGTTCCTCCTTGAAATTTATTTCACAGCCCCGCCAAGGGCACACAGCAGCTCGCCCAGATTCGGGTCAACGTGATAATGCTCCAGCCAGTATTCCGGCGTGTTAATGACGCCAGCGCGGACCAGGGCGCCAATCCCGTTCTCCGGGGTGCTGGAGCGCGGCCCAGTCTTTGTAATCTTCGCCGCCGCCTTGATCAGCAGCAGGTCCAGATACTTCACTTTGCCGGACACAGCGGCCTGCTTCCAGTAATCCGGCGAGTTAATGACCCCCAGTTTCGCCAACTTACCGATGGCGGCCTCCGCTGTGCCGCCCATCTCCTTTGCGATAGCCGCAAAGTTCGGGCAGATAAACCCGCGAATATACCGGCCATTGACGGCCATGGTCCGCTTGCCCACCTTGCCGCCAGACATATTACCCTCGGTCACCACAAAAGTCCCGCAACTGACGGCGGTGACAATGCCGATGTGGTCCGCATAGCCGGTGCAGTCGCCTACGCCGTTGTCATCCCAGTCATACACACAGGCGTCTCCAATTTTGGGGATGTGGGCATCGTTCTCCACCCAGATTCCCCGCTTTTGCGCGATCTTCACAAACTCCTGCACTCCGCATTCGGTGCCGGTGTAGGCGGCAATCCCAGCCTTGATGTAGGCCGCGCTGGCCGTTGTGGCACAGTATGCGTCCTTCGCCTTGACCGTGTACCCCCGCGCTAGAGGCTTATAGCTGTTGTAGATACGCAGGATCTCCTGATGCTTGGCGCTGCCCTTGGTAGCCCCTACCCATCCGTTGATGATATCGGCAACGCTCTGCCTCAATTGCTGTTCTGTCATGTGTATGTAACCTCCTTTACAGGCCCACGTCCGGCGGGTCCTCCAGCGCCGTGGGCACAGTTTTATTTTCATTGTCGCCAGGCTTGTCCGGCCAGCGGTTATTTTTGCTCAGATTTTCCACCGCCGACTTGATGCAGTAGGCCAGCACCACGCCAATGATCTCAGTAACAGCGGCCTGGGACAGCCCTTCCGCGATCTGAGTCTTCTCCTGGAAGGCCAGATAGTAAGACATCCACACCCAGGCGATGCCGTTGATGAGGCAGACCCAGATGACCAACTTCGCCGTTTCGGGCCTGGGCCGCTGCCTGGGTTCCCTGGGCGCCTCCCGGCGGGCGTGGGACCTCTTATGGCTGAGGAAGGCGTTCCAAGCCGCAAGCAGGGCGAAGGCCAGAACAGCACCGGCCAGTAGAAGCGCCGCAACGGTCAATTCTATTTTCATCATCCACTCAGTCCAATCTTCGCCAGGATGAAGCCCATAACGGCAGCCACAACGATGCCGATGATCTGGCCCACCATGGATTCCCACCGCTTGGCAGGCTTCTCTTTCAGCGCGTCTACGTCAGTATCCACGGCCCTTTGGCTCTCGTGGATGGCGTTTACCTGGTTGGCGATGACGGGAAGCTGCTTGCTGATTTCCTTGGTCTCAGATTTTACCTCCCGCAAATCGCCGCTCATGCTGTCTATGCTCTTCCCGAGGTTCTTTACTTCAACGTCCTGAACCTTGTTGTGCGCTTCCAGGTCGCCGATGCGCTCCCCGAACCGTTCATGTGTTCCGCTGTTCTGGCGGCGAAGATCGTGCAGGTCGGCTTCAACCTGCCTGACCATCTGCCGGACCTCGCAGCCCCGCTGAGGATCAACGGTGCATTTTTCCTCCATATTGTCAGCTCCTTGGTATGATTTGGGCCGCCTCCAGGGACGGAGGCGGCCTTGCATACAGTTATCAGGTTTCACTCAATTGAAGAAGCATCTGGTATTCGTCTTCTCCGACAATCGGGACAGCCCATTCCCTGGGAACATGGTTCTCCATCCTCTGGCTGCTTCCCGAAAGAATATACTTCCGGTTCCAGAAGTAAAGGTTCGCCAGCGCCCGCGCCTTGTGCATCTCGCAGATAAACGTGGCGCGGCGGTCTGGTGTCCCAAATTTTTGGTAGTTGTACGCAGAGCACCAAGAGCATCCTGCCGCGATGGGACAGTAGAAACATTCGTCCGTACTCTGTGTCCGCCGGTCGATGCGCTTCAGCAGCTCCATGCGCTCGCATTGTTCACAGTTACACAGCATCCCAGTATCCACATGCCCGATCACATACGGTTCAGCTTCACCGCACAAGCTGTTTGGCATGTAGCGAACGCAGGGATAGATGGCGCCAGTATAGTCAACTGCCAGCATCTTTCCAGTTCCACCGCACCAGTTCTCCAGGTCATCCTCTTTCTTTGGCCGGAAGAATATTTCGCTGAATATAGACAAATGGACTTCATCCTGGAGCTTTCGCTCAAAAATGAAGTCCGCGATTGCTTTCAGTTCATGGTACAGGATTGCCGCATGCTCTGGCGTCCAGCCTTCCTCGTAGACGCAGTTGAGATTAAGGACTCGATAGCCGTTTTCCAGGATCGACTGCACAGCTCGGGCCGTATACCGGATGTTCTCTGGGCAGATTGTCATTTTGGAGCCAACAAAACCGCCCAGCACATCGCGGTAATGCTCCACTGCCGCCATGGCTCTGTCGTAGCTGCCGCTCCCGTCCGGAAACACACGGCAAGAGTCGTGCAGCTCCTTGTCACCGTCTACTGTGATGCTGAGCGAGACACGCCCGGCATACCTCCGAAGGTACTTCTGAACCTCGGGGTCGAAGTAGGCGACGCCATTCGTACAGATGGAAAACATAAATCGCGTGGCCCATGGGTGCTGCCGCAGAATCATCTGCTCCATAAAATAATCGCAGATGTTGGAAATCAGCCCAATCTCCAAAAGCGGCTCGCCGCCGATGAAGTCCAAAATGATGCCGCTGCTGTTTTCAGGCGTGATGGACGTCTCCCCATCCAGCAAAAGGTCCACCATCTTCTTTGCCGTTTCAAACGACATAGAGTGATTGCCCTTTTCCTTCTGGTAGCAGTATGTGCAGCGCAGAGAGCAGGCGTCCGTCACCGCAAACGTCACTGATTTAACCAGCTTGCCATTGAACAGGCGGCTCATCATATCCACATAGCTTTCGCCCTTACTACGCATTCGGCCCCTCCTGGAGTGTAATCTCCCCGGTCTCGAAGTCCAGCCTCCAGCAGACCTGGCCGCTGTTTGTCTCCGGAAGAACATAGTCACGCTCAATCTGCGCTTTCACCATGTTCAGCTCCGAAAAGAACTCCATGTATTCCTTGTGGTATTGCTGGAACGCCTCGGTTGTCCGGTCCATATCGTGGTCCAGCATAAACGATACAATCGCTCTTCTGGCCTCGGTTTCGTATGTCAGCGCTTCGACATATTCAACCACAGAAGAATTATTGAGCTGAATTTTCTTCGACATTGTTTACCTCCTGACAGTATGGTTTCAGCTTTGCCCAGTCGTCTGGACTGGTCAGCTCAAGCGCCCATGACTCCGGAAAAGAAATGCAGAGCGGATCATCCCCCAAGATTTCATGCCTACGCATCCAGTAGTAAACGTTCCCAAGCGCTCGGGCCCTGTGCATCCAGCAGATTCGTTTGCTCTTTTTCAGGATTGACCCGGTTTGGACAAAATCGTTCGCGTCGCACCAGGGGCAGCTTCCCACCAGAGGGCACAACCGGCACTCTTCGTCCTGCTTGTCCCAAAACATAATTTGTGACATCTCCAGGATACAGGACTGCTCTGCCTGGGTCTTGCCTAAGCCGGACGCAGCCGTTCCGATCTGAAACCGCCCGCCGCAGGAACAAAGCGGCGTGCAGCGCGGGCAGGGATAAATTGCACCGTCCACATCAAAGGCAATCATTGTGCGGATACCGCCGCAATAGTTCTCCCGGTCCGGTCCAGGCGTTCCGCTTTTTATCCAACGCCCAAACAGCGTGCAGGTTCTTCGGCAAAGTTTGGGGTCAGAAAGGAGACGTTCTGTGATCTCCTTCATCTGTGCAAATAGTTCTCTGGCATGACTTATCTGCCAGTCGGGTTCCAACGCACAGTTGCAGAACACCTTCTCCATATGGTGCAGCAAGGAAACACATCCCTCCGCAAGATACGGCAGGTTTTCCGGGCTTATCGTCACCTTTGTGCTGAGCATGTACTGGTGCTCAATCGCATGGAGCATGGCACGATGAGCAGCGTCGTAACTTCCATGTCCATCCTGAAACACCCGGCAGGCATCGTGCTGTTCCTTGCTGCCATCCACGGAGATATTGCAGATGATATGTCCTTTATGCCGGCGCAACAATCTCTGCATTTGCTCTGAGAAATACAGAGTCCCGTTGGAATCAAGCGTGATGACATAATTTCGTGCCCACCGGTGCTGCCGCGTAATTGCCATCCACTGGAACCGGTCAACCGCTGCTTCTACTGCATCCAGATTCAGCGCAGGTTCCCCACCAAAAAAGGTGAGGTTCATTCCATTTGCTGTCTGCTCATTGATGATTGTTCCGCCATCCATCTGGAACAGGCTGTCCACGCACTGACATGCGGTTGCCGCCGTCATTCTGTGCTTCTGCTTGTCCGTTTCATAGCAGTACGAACAAGCCAGATTGCAGTCTTCTGCAACAAGGAAGAACACTTGGAAGATGGGGCCAGCCTTCCCCTCCAGGAAGCGGCCAACCTCGCCGGCTGTCATTTCATCAGACATAGATTCGCTCGGGTCACCAGCGTGACCATTTCCGGGTCAGCTGCTTTCAGGTCGTCTGTCAGTTTCTTGGTGAGATCCAGGAAGTTGAAAAAGGCGTCTCCGTGAATGAGCCAGTCCAGCAAATTCCGGCGAATCAGATAGGACGTGACTGGCGCTGTGCCGCGCAGATCCTCTGCCATCTGATAGAGTGCGTCCATATTCTCTCGCCGGTACATGCTCCTGGTGCCAAGGTTCATGAAATACTCTCCGCACCGGTCCAGCTCCTTAGAGTCCAGAACCGCATTTTCCGGCCAGAGAGCAGAAATGGTGTCCATCACGCTTTTTTTCAGTCCTTCCATGGCACTGGGTTCAGCAGAATGCTCCCAGGCATCATGATAGATCTGGTAGAAGGAAGTGAACAAATCCAGCAGCATGTATTCTTCGCCTTCCGGGTCCTCGTGGATTGCTTTTTTCACCAGAGCCTTCACCGCCGCCAATGCGGCAGGATTCTGGGTTTGCTCACACACTGCGGTGCCAAGCTCACATGCGGTCAAAACACCATCAGGATTTCCGTGGATAATCAAATTTAACATGATAGATTCCTCCCGTTATTTATAACTCTCCCCATTGCAGCCGTTTGCGCACACTTCCCTGCAACCACCGCCACAACCACTTGAGCATGCACCTCCACAACTGGTGCATTCATCAGCGCAGCCGCTGCCGCAGCCAGAACAGCCATAGCAATCTCCGTAGCAATCATCGGCGCAACCACTGCCACAGCCTGAGCAGCCCGTTTTACAGCCTCCAGAGCATGTATCCGCACAGCCGCTGCCACAACCGGAACATTCTGTCTTGCAGCCTCCGGTGCATGTATCCGCACAGCCGCTTCCGCAACTGCTGCATCCGGTTTTGCACGTTCCAGTACAATCGGTTTTACAAGAGGCGCTGCACCCGCTGCACCCGTTGCATCCGGTATAGCATCCCGTTTGACAACTGGAATAACATGTGCCGGTGCATCCGCTGGCGCAATCCGTCGCGCTGCGGTCGGTGATGCTGCGGGTTGCCCAGGCGTTGATCTTGGCCTCCATGGCGGCTTGCCCTGATTCGGTCAGAGTACCAGGATAAGACGGCAGGCCGGCCCCGTTCACTGCCCGCATGGGGGTCAGGTTTTTGCTGAGATGTTCGCCCTTTACAGGGCCAAGGCTTGCCGGTGCTGTACTGAAATCGTAGGCGGTACCTCCGTAAGAGGCAACGGAGCCATTATACCGCCGCCGGTTCATCTCTGCCTTGACTTTTGCCTTCAGATTGGTTACATCTGTGCTTAAAAGCTTTCGAGCCATATCCACCCTCCCTTCTACAATCGGACCACTTTGGCCAGGACAAAGCCAATTTCATCGGATTTTTTCTCCTCAAGCGCCTGAGCCACAATCGCGCCGCGAGGAGGATTTTCTGTCGCCGTCATGACCGCGCCTGGAACAGAGCTGCCAACCAGGAAATCGCCTGCCCTGACCTGTCCAACCGCCTTCACCGGGACTCGGCCTGTCAGTGCAATAGGGATTCCTTCTCCGCCGATTACACCGGCTGGGGCGGTGGAAACGATACCCAAAACGCATGTGTTCTCAGCGATATCGTTGACGCGGTATCCGCTTGCCCCAATCGCGATCAGGTCTCCAGGCGCACATTCTGCATCCACGGGATAAGCTTCCGCATAGTCCGCATTATCACTGTAGTACATCCCGTACACTCTGGCTGCCCGAAAATATCCGTTATAACGGATTGGGCTGGTCCCGGACGGCGTGGTTGTTCCTGTATCCCAGTTGGTATTCAACAGGTAGTTGCTGTGGGAATGGCTGCTGGCCGCAGCCCCGATCTGCGCCGGCGTGACATTGTGTGGATTGAACGCTCCCGTGTGGCTGCTCAGTGCCTGCTGCAGCGCTTCCGCCGATCCACCGGCGCTCTGAGCAGCGGAGGCCGCATTTTCCGCAATGGTCTTTACCTTTGCGAGCTCCACACCAGACACGCCGGGGACATTGACGCTCCCCTTCATAAGATGCCTCCCTTCAGTTTTTTCAATTTCGGAGTCTCACACCGTTTTGGCATTATCCATCCCGACAAGCTCCGAATGTATCAGTAATTCAGATTCGCTCGCGCTTGTGGGTGAATACATTTTTTCGTACAGTCTCTGTCACCGCCTTTTCTTTTGGAAATTTCATCGCTCTTGACTATATATCAAAATTTTGATATAATATTGATACAGACCTAAAGGGAGGAATATGTCATGCCGAACATCAAGCCAAGCTCTGCACTTCGTAACAACTACAATGAAATATCCGCCTTCTGCCATCAATACGGGGAGCCAGTCTACATTACCAAAAATGGTGCGGGGGACCTCGCCGTCCTGAGTATTGAGGCTTATGAGCGTCTTGCCGGAAGACACGAGCTGTATACCCTTCTGGAACACGGTCTGGAGGATGTCCGGGCTGGCCGGGGAGAACCGGCGGAACAGGTGTTTGACAAAATGACGGAGGACCTGGAGTGTGGAATATTATAAGCTGACGGTATACGAGACGGCGAAGGCGGATATGCGGGACGCCGTGACCTACGTCTCAAAAACTTTGCGGGAGCCGGAAACCGCCCGTTCCCTTCTTCAACGGTTTCGCGAGACGGTTTTGTCTCTCGCTCTCATGCCGGAACGATTTGGTCTGGTTTCTGACCGTTACTTGGCCGCTTTGGGATTACGAATGGCACCGGTCGGAAACTACCTGATTTTCTATACCGTGGATATCAGCACCCGTCGAGTTGATGTTGTTCGGGTTCTCTATGGAAGGCGTGACTGGATGCAGATTTTAAAAGATCAATGACATCGTTTTCCTCAAATATCATCCCCAGACAGGCCCAGCTCGGGGCAAACGATATTCTCAGTTTGGTTGATGTGGACTTCGACGCATACCGGCGGGCGAATGACATGCGTACCGTGCGGAAAAACGTTACTCTGCCCAACTATTTGAACGAACTGGCTGTAAAGGCCGGAGTCAACTTCTCCCAAGTCCTGCAAGAAGGATTGAAGCAGCGTCTCGGCGTACAGTGACCTGTCCCGCCGCCCCATTTGGGGCGGTTTTTGTTATGCCGCCAGGCCAGGGGTGGTGGAACGGGCACCGCATTTTCTTCTGTTCGTTCATGGTTCCTCCTCCTTATACTTCTGGGCCAGCGACAAACGGAGTTGATGTTGCACTCTTATAGAATTTGTTATTTACAAGATCGTATAGACCCGCTACACCGCTTGAATCAATGCCTGGAACAAAATCGTAAAGAAGTGCATCGTATCTGGAAAATATTTTCATGTGCTTTAATTTCATGTTGATTTGGTATTTGGCTTCCATTCTTCCGGCAATACCATAATCCTGTGCAAAAGCGTACCATGTTTTGCTTGTAGTCGGGTTCGTTAGCGTTGCTGTGTAGTCTGTCCCGTTAACGCGGAATTGTCCGTTTACAAAATCAGCGAAAATATCAACATCATTTGAATCAATTGGAACAATAAGCTCTTGTCCGGAAGCATTGGGGCTTCTTTTAGCACGATGAAATCGAATTTGATTTGCTGTCGTCGATGAATAATGCTGAATGCCGAATATTGAATGCCCGTTGGAAGTTGAATAATCTCCATATCCTAAAAGCCATCCAGAAGAATTCATGTAAGCGGACAAATCAACCTTCGATAGATATGATGATACTGGTAATGCAATGTACTGATTACTTCCGCTTTCAATATATTTGACCTCGGTATACCCCTCAGGAAGTATGGATTCTGCGAATGAGAACGCAACTTCATAGCCACTTTTAACTTCTACTGTTTTAGGTCCCCGTACCGCATCCCCGAGCTGTGCGTTTATTGTCCATTCACCTGGTTTTTCCAAAAGAAGAATCGCTTGCTGGTCTGCGCCAGTAGTTCCGGTAACGATTTCCTCACCGTTTGTAGCTGTGATAACGGCGCCCTCTTCCGCTGATGCTATAAGAGGGACCGCGAATTCGCTTTTGCCTTTCAGGGCTAATATCCGGCTTGCGAAGTCGTTGGCCGGAATTGGAGCGCTGCTTCCTTCTTTTGCTCGTATTGCGTCGGCAATTGCCGCCAGCTTGATTTCCTGAGTGCTCAATAGCTCGCCTCCCAACTGTCCAGAATAGCCTCTTGTATGGCAGAGTTGACTTGCTCCTTCGTGGCTGCCCCCACCATTTCTGCATGGTGATGACATGGGGGCCTGGACCGAATTTTTCAGCAAGTTCTATTTCGCCGCCGCCCGAAATGCTAACAGTATTGCTTCCCAGCTCTTCGATTGCGGTAGCTGCCGCCTCTGCTACCTGTATGGTCAGGTGCTTTGCCTCGATAGCCGCAACTTTCAGATGATCCAAATTCATAAGTTTATTTTTCATGTTACCACCCCACCAAACAGTCCCAATTGTGTAACCTGTCCACTATCAGCGCTATAAGCAGCTTTAGTGGTGCAATGGCTGCCACTGCCAGCCCATTGTAACGAACTTCCCACCACCATAGTCAACACTGCCCACTTACTTGATGAAGAAATCGTACTTTTTCACCAATCGACTCCGGCAGCATATGGAGACTCAGGAAATCCCGCAACAAGGTTTCTGTCTCCATTAAATTCGGGACCGAATCAAAGCATTTAAGATATCATCCAGAGTGTTTATATATGCTCCCTCATCAGAAAAATGTGCGTCCATTTCTTCCTTTGATGGCTCATTTCCTGCGCCAAATTCTTCTGTTAGGTCGTAAAGGATAATATTTTTTTCTATGGTACATGGTCCATCTGAATCTATCAAAATCCAGAGATTTCCGGTAGATACATAGGGAAATCTATAGGAGAAAGGAGAAGATCTTTCTGAACCTATAGACTGTGCTATCACTTCGGTATCCCCGTTTCCGAAGGTTACAGATATGATGGAATTTGCTGTAAAATCAACTGTTGTAGCATATAAGCGAAGATAATAGATATGTCCGAAAAAGATTCCTTCAACATCTTTAATCGCACTGCCTCTATAATTATTTCCCTCACTGGTATAGGCTGCATCTAAAAAACCATCTCTGTCAACATATGCACCTTCTGATAAGGCCCACCCATCGGAAAATACATTGCCTTGAAGGATATTAAATGGCGCAGATAGTCCAGCTGCCTTTGAGATTTCATCGCTCGCGATAATGTTTTTTGTTGTATAGGTGTCGATTTTTTGGGCAAGTTTCATCGCATTCTGCGCGATATTATTTACCTGATACACTGCATAAGGCGTCGACGCAACAGAAGTGCTTATACTGCCGGTATCGTTGCTCAGCTTTGTCAAACCGTAGTTTGTCAAGGTAGCAATGGTGCCGTTTTCTATAACCCAATTTGTCCCATCGTAAATCAGCAGAACCACGGCTCCGGCAGTCCACATATAGGCCATGTTACCAGTTGAGCCGTACTTTTTAATAGGTTTTGCTCCGGTCCCATTTACGTTCAGCGTAGGGCTGTTTGTTGTGTTGACATAGGTGAACTTTACCGCTACCGTTGAGCCTGTCTTGAGGACGAATCCATCGCATATGGCAACCTTTGCTGTCGTGCCCGACGCCGTAGTACAGGTGGCGTAACGTGGGCCGCCATCTTTTGGAGCTTCCTGCGGCACAGCATTTCCATCCGCATCGAAGCCCACCACTTGGCCATTGTTGCCGGTGATCTTATCCTGCTTGCTTCTTTCCAGCTCTTCGGTTGCCGCAGCTGCGGCAGCTGCTACCTGAGCGGTCAAGCTCTTCGCCTTGATGGATGCAGCCTTCAAATGGTCCAAGTTTGTAAGGTTATTGCTCATATCTTTCACCTCGACATGGCCGGAAGGAGTGGAAAAACCACTCCTTCCGACATTTTTGCAGAGCGTACCCAGCACAGCTGGGAGCCTGTCCGAAACTTATTCGGCCGGTGCTCCGAACACTTCTGCCAGCATCTCCGTCACCTCGGTGTCGGCGGCGACAGAAAACAGCTCGACATCGGTGTCGTTGACCTTGATGGTGCCGCTGCCGGCAGTTGCCTCCACTTTGGTGGCGCCCGCAGCGATGCCAGCCAGCTTGGTCTTGTCCTCGGTAACATAATCCTCGGTGGACAGCCCCTTACCGTCTTCTTTCGCCTGATAGCCGGACAGGTCCACAAAACCGGCCAGCACATCGTACTTGTAGTCCTCGCCCGCTTTGACCACGGCCACGTTGGTGCCGGCAGGATGCTTTTGGCCCGCGCCCTCAACGAAGCTGTCGGTGGTAGTGAACTTATCGGTCACGTTGACCACCAGGCCCCGGTTGGCCTCCGTCAGCTCCGGCAGATTGGCAAAAGCCACGCTGCCGCCGGCTCTGTAGGTGCTGGCAACCTTGGCATTGATGGCGGCAGCAACCTGCTCGCCTGTTTGGTACCCGGCGTCGTTGGTCAGATCAGAGATCTTGACGGGCACGTCCGCCTTGCAGGCGTACTTTTCCTTCATCTGCGTGGCAAAGGTATCCAGATTGTCCAGAGAAATGTGCTTGATTGTGCTCATAAGTTTCTCTCCCATTCAGTAAATTTACCGGAAAATTGATCATAATGGCGCGGCTCCCGGCAATACCGCGCCATGCTCAGCTGTCCAGCGTAGGTCAGACGTCCTGAACCTCCTGGCCCTCTTCACTGGGCGTGCCGGCGAACAGGGCCAGCACCTCTTCCTCGGTGGCGAAAGTGATGCCGGTGACACCAGCGTTTGCGATCTGCTGTGTGACCTGCTCTTTGGTGGGATAGGTCTTCTTGATTTCGTTGACCGCCACGCCAAGCTCCTCCAGGCCAATTGCCTTTTTGTTTGTTCCTGCCATGATGTATACCTCCTAAAAATTTTTATTCCAGGCTGTTGTCAGCCGTTGGAACCGGCGAAAAGCTGCTCCACATCCTGCGGAGCAGCGGTGTCCAGTGTGAGATTGCCGCTGCTGTCAATGGTCAGGCCGGACCCTTCCCGGACCATGACGCCGCCAAGCGTGGTGCCGGTCGCTGCCGGTAATGGACGGCCCGTTCCAGGGCCCCATCCTCCACCGGCCGCGCCAGACGTGGCGCAAAGCAGCGTCAGCGTGGCGGTCATGTTTGCTGCTGGCACAGATTTCGCGTAAAGCCGCAATACCCCATCCATTGTCTGGGCTACGGTGGAAAGCTCACAGTCCATGGCCGTTTTGAGGTGTTCCAAATGGACGCTCAACTGCGGCTGCATAGTCTCTGTCATTCCGTCCACGGGGATATCCACATGAAGGCCATAGTTGTCCTCTGAATCCAAATCCTCTGTGTCCTCGCAGCCCTCCTCAATGCGTCCGGCGCCGTCTGTCCACCCTTCTTTCGGAATGGTGATTTCAAGTACGGCAATCGCCTCAGCAATCAGCTGCTTCACAGCGGCATAGGTGGCGATGGCGTCCGGGTCGATGGTGGCTGACACGTTATCCACATCACCCACCGCGGCAATCATGTCAAAGTGGGCCAGCTTGCCCACAATAGAGCTTGAAGGGCGAATCCACTCCGGCTCGTTCTCCAGGCACAAGGCTGTGAACGGGACCTCGCCATCGTCCGGGTCCTCGGCATAGAGAATGAGCCAAGTGCAATAAAACCCGTTCTCCACATTGGCGCTGTTGATTTGAACCGACACCTGACACTCACCGTCAATCGGATTGGTAACAGCACTTATCATGGCGTCCATGACATACTCAGGCGGTTCTGTGAGTGTCTTGGGCGTCAGGTCCTCCGGCAGCACCCCCTTGCCAACAGCCACACGGGTGTAGTGCATCCGGCACCGGCCCGCGAGGACTTTGGCAATGAGGGCGACACCCTTTAGACTGCCATAGCAGCCATCTTCAAATCTTGGCACGGGTACTCCTCCTTTTAGTCGATCCGCTTGGGTTTGATGCGGCTGTGCATGTAGGCACCACCCTTGCCGTTCTGACGGCCCACAGCAGCCTTTTGGGCAGCGGGCGGAGCTCCGATAAGAGCGGGTGGGAGGAAGCCGCCATGCGAAACAGAAACAAGGCTATGGACCGTCTTTTTCCCGCTGGTGATGGGCGGAGGCCAAAGGCCGGTTTGCACAACTCCGGCATGGCCCACTTTCATGTTCAAAACGTGCTCCCGGTCCTCCCCAATAGGATGGTACCCGTAGAATCTGCCGATTGCCCCGCCATGTGCGATGGGCAAGTCATAACGGTATGTCCGGTAGGTTCGTATATACAGCCGCATGCCCACACCGGCGGCAAGAATTCGTTTGATGGCCCAGGCGATGGGCTCGATCAGCTCTTGCCGCTCCTGCGTCAGGAGCAGCCAGTCTACATAGAGGGCGATTTTGGCCGGAAGCACATCCTCGAACTTGATGTCGTGTTCCTCGACGCCAAGCAGGTCAGCGGCAGCCCTGATAACCGTATCGGTATCGCCGCCGGACAGCTGGGATAAAATCTTGACTCGGATTGCGAGGCGGTAGAGGGCATCGTTTTCGCTGAACCGCCGGACACCCCAGTTGGCCCCATACCTGTCCAGGACAGCGCCCTTCGCCGCCTCAAGGTCATCCCATTGCTTTACCAGCTCCGCGTTTTCCTGCACGATGTCCAGGCCCCAGGCGAACAGAGAGAACAGTTTGCCGATGCTTGTCTCCAGCGGGCGGCCCTGCTGGTGGTTATCGTAGTCCTTCCGGCTGTAGGCACTGGTCAGCGCATACAGCATTTCAGATAGATAGTTCTTCATTCCACGATCACCATACTTTCGTTGGTGACGGCCTTCTCCCTGGCGGCGATCTCGATGTTCTTCCAGCTGAAATGTTCGCCATCGGAGCTGATCTGGAGGTCGAAGTCCACCACTCCAGGCACTTTCAGGACGACAGTAGGTAGGGTCACGCTAATAACATCCTGTCCGATGTTCAGACCGCCGCGGGTGTTTATGCCAATATGCTGGATGATTGCCTGCTTGATACGCTCGATACCGTCCAGGGGGAACTTGCTGTCGGTCACGAGGTTGAACACTTTCACCCATATGCCGGCGGGGGTAGGGCGGCTGAAATGGACATCGTAGAGCCTCCCGTCCGCTTTGACTACAGGGACCGTTGTATTCCCGTAAGTCTGGATGCCCGCGGCCTTCCGGCGGTAGATGGCTTTCGCCACATCCTCGTCCAATCCTCCATACGCGACGATCTCAATGGAGTGCGGGGGCAGCCCGGTTTTGCTCTCAAAATCGGTGTCGTTTTCCTCCCCGGCGGCCGCGATGACCGCCTCAACACTCTCGTATATCTCCGCGATGATGGCATCAATGTTCACGCCGCCAGCGAAGTCCACCGATTTGTAGTACCGCTCCCGGAACTCAGCGGGAGTCTCTGTGTTTCTGCCGCCTTCAAAGGCTTTCGCGTTTATCACAGACCTGATGCCGAGCTTCGGGTTCGAGATATTCTTTATTGTCCCCTCTGGGGAGTTGCCATCTGGCCCGGCGACCGCCGCCGATGCGGGGAGGGTCACGCTACCTCCTGTGATTACTCCGGCCCTGATCGTAACGTACTGCACCCCCGCGGTAGTCTCGGCAAGAAAGCCCTCCGGTACCTCCACATCGTCGTCACCGGAGAACGTTAGATAGCCCATGGCCTTCTGCGCTCCCAAAAGCCGTATGCCAATCATCCGGCCCAGGTGGAGCAGGCTGACACCAACCGCCGTGTCAACGAACCGGCTGTTATACACGTCCTCTAGAGTAGAGAACAGGAGGTTCAGCACCCATGTGAAGATCCGCAGGAAGATTCCGAGTGGGGACCGCACGGTCAGGTTGGCCTTGGAACCGAACAGCTCACGGGCCTTGTACTCCAAGGCATCCAGCAGTTCTGCGTAGGTCGGACGCCGGAATCCTGCATCGGTCAGGCCCCATTCATTCGGTTTTGCCATTACGCTGTCACCTCCAATGCGATTGCCTCGCCGCTGACGAGCGTAGCCGAAAATTCAGCTGCCACATTCCGTCCGTCATATGAGACATTAAGTGTATCTATCCGGGAAATCTCATCTTCCTGGAAAATGGCCTCTCGGACAATATCCTGAATCTCGTTGATATCTATTTCATTCTGGTTCATGCCCACAATGCGCTCATAGTCGGTGCCGTGTATCAAATCAGCGAAGAATTCAGCCTTCCATGTCAGGAGTGCGTGGCGCACATTCTGGACGGTCGTATCAGCGCCGTAGATTTTCACAAAGTTGCCGCCCTCGTCGAACACCAAATCGCGTGTCTCAGGGTCAATCAACAGGGTCATGTTTTCATCCACGTCGCGCACCTCCTCAGCCGCCGATCATCACACTGGGGCTTCCGTCCTGGACTGCTCCGCCTATGGAGACAGCATCGCCAATGCGGGCGGCAGGCTTTCCATTGATGACCACCTTGGAGCTCCCAGTGGCAATCACATCCTGGTGGACAGGATGCGCTATGCAGCTGTGGGTGGAGTAGTGGTCCCCCACGCGCCCGGCCGGTCGCCCGTTGATGTAGACGTTCGGGCTCCCCTCGACGAGGGGGACGGGCGGACAGGCGTCATGCCCGGTGCAATTATCGTTCAGCCTCGTGGCCGCTGGCATAGAATCGCCTCCTAATTGAGATACAGCTTGTCGCCGGTCGTGACCACCATCTTCCCATCCAGTGTGATGGTCATATCGGTGGACTTCATGTCAATCGAGGTTGCAGTGAACTCGGCGGTGGTGTCTTCGTTTTTCACAATCACCTTATCCTTAGTAACGGCAACATAAATCTTGCCGTCCTCGGTGGCAATGCAGATACTCTCGTCTGGCAGTCCTTTGACCGTGTAGCTCCCGGCCACCAGCGCCCCCACAAAGATGGCGTCGGTCGTGGCGTGGTTCCGCTCGGTCAAAGGCTTGGCCTCCTTGCCTCCGGTCACGGTGGCGTCCATATCGTGGTCCAGATAGACCACGGTGCCGATGTCGCCCTCTTTTATCCAGGGGCGGAAGAGAAAGCCGCCACAGTGCGTGAGGGCCACGGGGACCTTCAGGATCGGCGGCTGGCTTTCATACTTTCCGTTCTCCAGGTGTTTTGAGAGCGGCTGGACGTTCACGGTCATCTTTGCGGGGTCAAAGGCCGTCACTTGCACCGTAGCGGCCACACAGATGGATTCTCGGAGCTTGTCATCGTGAATCCGCTGGTAATTGTATTGATTTACATCGGCCAGTCCCATACGCAAGCCCTCCTCAGTATGGTTTCAGCTCCATGGAGGTCTTCCAATCTCCGGTCCGGCCTCCCTTATGGCTACCCTTTACAACGATGAATCTGCCGTTCAAGTCGCTGGACTGGACCTTCACGACCTCGGCAGTGGCGATGTTGTAGTTGAGCAGAGAGGAGCGGGAGATGGTGTCCTCTTTCCGATCCTCCCCGGTCTTCTGCGAGTTCAAGTCAGTCTCGACCTGGATGGAAACGGTCTCCTCGTCGGAACGGAGGAGGCCGGTAGCCGGGGTGAGCGTGACACCGTTGTTGATGCCGTCATCCGCCTTTGTGATGTAGACCTGCCCGGTGGTGCGAATGATGAACCGGCTCTTGCATTCGTTCACCACAATCTCCGTGAGCACCTTCTTCAGATTGCCCCGGCAGACGCGCCCCCGCGGATAGCTGGTGTCGATGGACAGTTCGCACCTGGCAACCTCCACTCCGAAGATGTTCAGCAGGTCCCGGATGATTGTGGACGCTTTCATGTTCTCCGTGTAGGTCTTGTTGACGATCCGCCCCAGGATTTCCTCCGCGCAGGGCTGGACGGTCAGGGTAGACGTCCAGTCCACATTGCTCTGCTTGTGTTTCAGCCCGACCACCTTGCCGACCAGGATGCAGCCGACATTCCCCTGGTAGCCGGCGTTCAGAATCACGGGATCATCCTTCTTGATGCCGTTGCGGGTGTTGGTGGAGAGGTTTGTCACGGTCACGGTGGCCACCGGGGGTTCGTCGCTGTCTTCGAAGGGAATGTCGAACGTGAAGTTCATTCCGTCCAAGTCGTACTTGTTGCCCCCGATGACCAGCGTGGCCGCCCTGATCCAAAAGGCCATATCACTCCACCTTCCTTTCGTGGAGGTAGAGCTTTACATCCTTCCCGAAGTTCTCCCATGTGACCTCGGAGATGTTGTCGCCGGTGATGCAGGACGGGATGATGACCGGAATAGGGAACCGCTCGTCCTCGACCACGTTGAACAGGGGGCGGCCATAGCGGACGATATCCCCGAAGGCGAGGACGTTTCCATTCACGTCATATAGGTCCATCGTGAAGAACTTCCCGGTTGCGTTGTACTTGACCGTGAACGAGTAGGTGCGGTCAGTCAGCTTCACTGAAAAGGTGTATGGCACACGCGATACATCGATGGCGATATACTGCACATCGGAGTTCAGGTCTATCAGCTGCAGGGCCATATCCGTTCCCCCTTACACAGCAAGGCCGTTATAGGCCCCGGTCTGCCTCGTCAGCGGCGCGGCGTTGCTGGGCTGTGTGTAAGCCGCCCTATGCCGCTCTGCGCTGGCCGAGCTTACCGATTGCAGGGACACCATTGTCAGACCAGCGTTGGCTGTTTTCGCCAGCTGCTGGTCGCCAGCCTTTCCGTCATCCTGGCTGGTCATGGGTAGTTCCCCGTCTATAGGGACATACTCTGCGGAATTGATCTGTATTTGTTTCAGAGTCGCAGAGAAGGATGCGCCATCTCTATTCTTGGACGAGCGGTCAAACTTGAGGCTCGTAAAGACAAGGTTGGACATCCGGGTAACCCCGATGTAGGTGATGATGTCCCGCGATGCTCGCATGGATTTCAAAGCGTTTATCGCGCCGTTGCCGCCGATAATGACGCCAGAGATATTGAGGGTGCCGGATGCGTTGTTCACATGGTCGTTGATCTCTGCCCCATTTTCGATGGGATTGGAGGTGACGGTGCTGCTGTAACTCTCGCTTTCCTTTTCAACGACACCGTTTTTCAAGGGTTCAAAGCGGACCGTGCCGCCTTTTCTGCTGGTGAGTATATAAGCCATGCCGCCACCTCCAATCAAAATGCATACTGGTTCTTTAGGGCTGCCCGCTGAAGCTCCTCCTCGCGGAACTCATCGTACAGTTCCCTCATCTTGGCCTCAAATTCAGCCATAAGCTGGGCTTTCAGCCCCTCCAAGGCCTCGCTGTTTGCATTTCCCTCGACCGTGATTTGGATGGGGACTACCGGGGCAAAGGTAAACCCGCCGCCGTCATTCCCGGTAGAGCCGCCTTCCGGCTCAGGGGCACCACCGTTGCCGCTGCCATCAACCTGCTCAGGATAACCGACCTCGCCGTCTTCGTCGTTGACATACTGTTCGTATCCTGGTGGATTGAAGTCCTCAACGAGCGGATTCACGCTGTAGTAAATGTCGGAGACGTGTGGGGTGTTGAAGTCCTCAACGACCGGCCTGACCTTGTAGACGGAGTCAGCAACAGTGTTTCCGATTTCATTAATCCCTTCCACGTTGGGGTAGACCCCGAAGGTCATATCAGAAGGGCCATTCGGCTTGGGTATGTCGATTTCAGGTCCGTCGAGGTTCGTCGGTATCGCGTCCTGCATATCCTCAGAAACGGACTTCATGATATTGGCGAACCCGACGCCCACGCCACGGCCAGAATCCTCGCCGATACCGGCAAAGACGGTGGACGGGCTGTGGATGCCAAGGAAGTCCTTGATGCCGTCCACGATACCGCTTGCAAATCCCTTGACCTTGTCGGCCACCCAGCTGCCCATGGACGAGATACCGCTCCACAGCCCCTCCACGATGCTCTTGCCGACGCCCAGCACCATGCCGGGTATCTCACCAAACGCACCGAGAATAGCTGCGCCAATCGCCGGGAGCTGCGCCACAAGCTGAGGTATCGCAGAGATGATACCGGCCCCCAGCTCCAAGAGCAAGGTCACGCCGGTCGAGACTATGGAAGGGAAGTTCTCACTCAGGGCGCCGACGATGCCGGTAATGATAGCGGGGATTTGCCCTATCAGTTCAGGTAGGGCCCCTATGATGCCGGTGGCCAGCGAGGTAAGTATCTGGACACCCTGCTCCAGGATCGTAGGCAGGTTCTCTGAGACGAAGCCGCAGATGGATGTGATCACCTCTGGTAGCGTTTCGACCAGTATGGGTATCGCGCCAATGATGCCGTCTGTCAGCGACAGCAGAATGGCGGATCCTTGCTCCAGAATAGTGGGCAGACTCTCCGTCAAGAAGCCAAGTATCTGGTCAATCAGCTCCGGCAACTGCCCGATGAGTATCGGAACCGCACCGATGATGCCGTCTGCCAGACCGCCGATAAGCTGCATCCCCGCATCGATCACCAGGGGCAGATTTTCCACCAGCGTCCCGGCCATGAGCATCACTGTCTCGACCATGGACGGTATCAGCGTGGGAAGCATACCGCCGAGGCCGGATGCCAGCGACGCGATGATTTCCATGGCGGCCCCAGCCAGCACCGGCAGACTGTTCAGGATGCCATCGCCCAGCAGGGTCACAATCTGCATCGCCGCGTCAATGATCAGCGGCGCATTATCCAGCAGCCCTTGTCCCAGGGCGCCGAGCAGCTGCATCCCGGCGTCAATCGCGGCCGGCAGCATCTCGACGATCATGCCGAGGCCGTCGCTCAGGATGCCGCCGAGAGCACCCATCGCCCCGGTTAGGCCGCCCTCCTGGAACGCCTCAGAGAGTTTCGTGACCGAATCTGTGCCAAATTGTGTAAAGTGCCGCAGGGATGGGGTCAGCCCGTCGGAGATAACAATTTGAGCGCCCTCTAAGGCGCTCTTGAACAGCGTTATATCGCCGGCCAGGTTGTCAAGCTGGGTATCGGCCATGGCTTGGGCCGCGCCCGATGTATTGTCAAAGGCGGTTTGCAGCTCCCCAAGGTCGCCGCCGAGGGCTTTAACGACATCCTCTTGGGATGTGCCAGCGTCTGCGGCCTCCAGAAGTGCATCGGCAAAGGCTTCGGCGTTGCCACCGGAGGTCTTGAGGATGTCAGAGAACGCCTTTTCGCTGATACCAAGCTTGCCGAGGTTGCCCTGAATGGCCGTGAGGTCGATCCCGACATCGGACAGTGAATCGGCCAGGCTGCCCATGTTGACCCAAGCTCCGTCAATAGCCGCGCCCAGCTCATCAAAACGCTCTGCGCTGGTGCCGAGCATGGCGTTTACGGACTTCAGGTCAACCTTATTGAATATCTCGCGCAGTGCTTGTGTGCGCCCCTCCTGGGTCATCGTAGACAGGGCTGCGTTCAGGTCCCCAAAGGTATCCTTCAATGGACGCATATTGCCTTCAACATCATACACGGAAACGCCCATCTCAGACAGCATTTTTGTTGCCTTGTCTGTTGGAGCGCCCAAAGACAGTATGATGTTGCGAAGCGCAGTGCCACCCTCTGCCCCTTTAACACCGTTATCAGCCAAAATGCCCAGCGCTGCACTCATCTCAGTCGTACCGCCGGCAAGGGACTTGGCAGTGCCGCCTACGGTAAGAATAGCCTCGCCAAGTTGAGCAACACTGGTATTAGACTTAGAACTTGCAGCTGCCATTTTATCTACAAGGTCCGAAGTCTCACTCATCGACAGACCCAAGGCAGACTGCGCGTCCGTTACCATGTCCGAGGCGGAGGCCAGATCGATGCCACCCGCCGCCGCCAGATTCAGCACGTTTGGCAGCATGGTCATGGACTTCCCGGCATCGTAACCGGCCAGGGCCATGTAGTTCAGGGCGCCAGCCGCCTCGGAGGCAGAGAAGGCGGTGTTCGCGCCCATCTCCTGTGCAAACTCTCGGAGCTGGCTGAAGTTCTGGCTTGCCTCAGAGGTGGCATCGTTCAGATCCGCCACAGAGTAGCCCATCGTGGCGGCTACCTGGGACATGGACGAATCGAAGGCTTTTCCGGTATTGATGGCCGAGGTGGTAAATACCCCGACCGCCGCAGTGGCAGCAGTCAGACCGATTGCCGCCACCTTGCCGATGCCCTTCAGGATGCCGCCCAGCTTTTCAAATCTGCCGCCGGACTTCTCCGCCGCATCGCCCAGATTTTCAACATCCGGCCGGGCTTCGTCAGCTGCTCCGCCCACATCGACCAGCGAATCGCTCAACCGATCTGCGGCGTCTTCCGCATTTTTAAGGCGGGTCCTGTTGTCTTGCAGTTCAGTGCCGAGCCTGCCGATTTCTTCCGCCAAAGACTCAGCTTCCTGGGAGGATGTTTGCTCAGACAACGCCAGATTGACGTATGATTCCTTTAGCTTCCGCAGTTCAGATTCCTGGTTGTTGATTGTTTGCCGGAGGTTGTTGGCATTCTCGCTGAAATCCCTGGTGTTTTCGCCTGCGTTTTCAAGGGATTCTCCCAGATCCCCAGTATCATCGCTCAGTCCCCGGATGTTGCGCCTGGCTTCATCCGTGTCAATATCAATGTCAATGTCGCCGGCACTGTCCCCAAGGTTTCCGATATCATCGGACAGGTCTTGTAAATCAGAACGGGCCTGGTTTGTGTCAACATCAACTTCGATGTCGGGTGGGTCATGGCCGAAGTTGGTAACGCGGTCTTCCAAATCTTGAACATCGGTTTGCGCCCGCTCGGTATCAACATCAATGTCGATATCCGCAGAGCGTTCGCCAAGACTGCCAATGTTGCCGGTCAGATCCCGGATGCTTTCCTCAGCCTGGTCAGTATCGGCTAAGATGTCAACGTCACCCGCAGCCTCGGCCCGTAGCCTGCCGAGCATGCCAAAGAGGTTGCGGATACCTTCCTCGGCCTGCTCGGTAATGGCGCTTATGGTTATGCCATACGATAAGCCGCGGGCCTCGTCCACAAATCATCCCCTCTTTCTTCATTCGTTTTTTCCAGTTTTCTTGCGCCATACAGTCTGCCAAAGGCGCTGGGCCTGCTCCGCCTCAGCGAACTCCGCCAGATCCATTTCCTTGAGCTCGGTGTAGCTGATACCGCCCATACAGAGCACCATGCGCCAGAATCGCTCTTTACGTTGCGCTCTTTCCCGTGCTTCTACCGGGTTCAGCTCGCTCCGACAGAAAGTTCTCAATCTCGCGCACCAGCTCGCTGGGGGTAGCGATATCATCCTGCTCATCGAAGAACTTCACGCCGTGCTTGGCGACCTCGGCAGGAGCGATGACGCAGCCCTTGATGAGCGCGTCGGCATACTTCGCCGTATTCTTCCGGCCGCTGGCGGGGCGGATATACAGATCTGTCAGATTGGTGTACCAGGAAAAGCTCACACTCTGGAGCGTATATTCCACATCGTTCACGGTGATAGTCTTTTGTCTTGCCACGGTAAAACCTCCCATATAATTTTGAGTGCGGGATCGGAACAGTATCGCATTCCGGCCCCGTCTATTGTGTTTGTGGTTGCTACTACGCTTCCCGGACTTCATACAGAAATATGTTTCCGGGCTTAGCCGTTAAGCTCAAGCCGGGGGATGAGGAACACGAACTGTACATCTGCCGCATCCTTGCCGCGCCCACGGTCGGGCAGCTTCTGGACCCTACAGTTCATGGCGAAGATGTTCCGCCCATCATCGTTGGCGTCCGTCACCGCAAGGCTCCCCATGGTTTTCCGTTCCGCGCAGTCCTCGAGGTACGAAAGGTCCGGGGACTGTTGCTGGAGCGTAATGGTGAGCGTAGCGGACTTATCCGCGTTTTCAACGTAGGTGCCGTCACCCTGCACACCGATTTTCAGCGATACATTATCCCCGGCGCGGGCCAACTTGAAGATGTCCTCGCCAAACATTCGAAGCTGGCGGGTGTTGAAGATAACGCTTACCTTCTCAGGGTCATAATTTCTCAAAATCGTTCCCATAAATTCCCTCCTATTACAAGGTCACGCGAAGGGCTCCCTTGGTCTTGACCTTATGCACCGCACCGCTCAGCAGGGCCTCCCAGGTGATATCAGGCATGACCCGGTCCCGGCGCTGCTCCTCCGTGCTCTCCGCATACTTCGGGATGTTCACGGTGAAGATGCCGGCCCTGCTCTCCTGGTCGCGGGCGACGATGTTGTGGTCCACGTCGGCAGCCTCAGCCAGCGTCTGAGATACTGCCGTAGCAATAAGGGCGAAACCCTGGTCCGTGTAATCGACGTTGGCATTCTCCAGCAGAATGTCGTAGAGCAGATCCCGCATCCGCTTGGCAATCCAGTCGCCGCCCAGCACCACGTCGATAAACTCGCCGTTGAGACAGACACCATCCTTGACGTACTGGCGCTTGTACTCCTCGGTGAGGTAGTTGACATGGTTCTCATTGAGCTGGTTGCGCTGGCCCTCGGTCAGCTTGGGCAGTGTGATGAGCTTCGTGCCCTCGCTGGTGGCGGCGTTGCCGTCCTGGGGCCGCTTGAACTTCCAGGTCACGTTCTTCGGGTAGAACGGACCGGCGTTGCCGGTGTAGGAGGCATCGGGCTCCTCGCCGAGATACTTCTCCTCGGTGTAGATGATAGCGGCGCGGGCGATGTTGCCGGCGAAATCGAGGTCGCTGGTCTGGCCCATGTAGAACTTCCGGTGATCCTCGACGCCAGTGCCAAGCTCAGCCTCCGTCGGCTCGCTGGCCTCCGCGAACTTCGCCAGAGCCTTGACGAACTCCGGCTCGTCACGGTCGGTCATGAAGTAGTACCAGTCGTTATCCTCGTCCCGCTGGAACTCCTTGATGGTCTCGATGAGGCTGTCAGCAGCGGTCATGGCATCCTTTCCGTTGGTGAAGGTCTTTTTTCCGGTGGCAACGAACTCCTGAGACATAGCCTCGTCCATGAAGATTTCGATGCGCTCAGGGATAGAGTCCGTGCTGCCGCCCTCGGTGGCGGTGAACGTGACTGCGGTGTCCTTCACGGCGGCGGTGTAGGTTTTGTCTCCCTTGGTGAAGGAGGCCCCATTAAACTGTGCCGCCAGCTTCATGCCGTTCTCGACCTCGACCTTTGCGGTCAGCGTAACCACAGCCTTGTCATCGCCGCCGATCCGCACATAGAGCTTCTGCTTCGCGGCAGGGGGATCGAAAGCGAACACATCGTTGTCAAAATCGATAACGAAGGTAGCGGCGACAGCAGGGGAGGCGGTGGGCGGCTCAAAGCCCACGATCTTGAACTTGTTTACCAGCGTCTCGGCCAGCGTGGTCTTGCCCTGATTCATTAGGGTGGTCGCCTTGCGAACGATCTTCGAGTTGGGGGTCTTCCCGTCATCCCCATAGACAGCCTTG
This sequence comes from Oscillospiraceae bacterium, assembly GCA_022793095.1. GTDB lineage: Bacteria > Bacillota > Clostridia > Oscillospirales > Oscillospiraceae > JAAWCD01. Next base: position 25,309 of record JAAWCD010000032.1, read on the forward strand.
ACGCTCTCGACATCCCGGTACACACCGACGGGCTGGGCCCCGGTGGTCGAGATGAGCAGGATGTCAAGGCTCTCCTTTGTCGTGGGCAGCGCGTCACGCTGCACAACGACAATTACGTCTTTTGCCATTTCTGCATTTCCTCCTTCTTACTCATGTGTATTTCCTGGGGTTCTGGCTTCCCGAATGGTGGCAGCCGGCATCTCATCGGTACGGATGTAGGCAAAGCGCACATCGAACCCGTACCGGCGGACGGTATCCTCCACCACAAATCCGCTCCGGTTTGCAACGGAGCCAACATTGCGGATCACGACGTCCTCACTGCCGGCCAGGATGCAATGCCCGTTCAGCAGGAAGAATCCATGACCCTTTTCAGCGAGGCCAAGAGCCTCATCTTCGCCATAGATGTAGCTGCCGTCCTCGGTCTCCCGGTTCTGGCCGCAGAAGGTGAAGGACATCGTTGCCTCGACCGGCTCGGACCGTATGTGGCGGCAGCCCTGCTCCTCGCCCTCCACGACCTCATGAAGCCCAAAGGTGTGGTTGGACGTGCGTGGTGTCAGGACACTGTAGTAGCAGTACGGGAACTCCGGCCGGTCCGCTATCTGGTCTGACAGGACAACGGGACAGCCGATGTGCTTTTCAAGGCCGGACACAATAGCGTCGCGGGCCTGGACGAACGTCACTTTTTTACCACTCCCTCCACGATATACCGCACCATGGGGTGGATGCTGTTGTGGCCCAGCGAGGTCTTGACGGTGTATCTCTGACCATCAAAGGTGTCCTCAATGATCTGGTTGGTGCCGATCTCCACCGGGTCGTCGATGTAGAGTTTCTGCGAGTTCTCGGTGTACGTCCCTTCCGGCAGATCCTTCAGGTCCTTGTTCGACAGCGGCAGGGCAATGCCTCTGAACGTCTTCACCGCCTTTTCGACCGGGCGGGACTGCCCGCCGGGGCCATCACGGACGAAGGTGCGCTCGTAGACCTTCAGCTGGTGGAGCAGGGCTCTGGGGAGCCTGGGTGTGGCCGCAAAGTTCATTTGATTACCACCTCATAAGCGATTCGGTCTCGGATGTGCGTACCTGATTCATACAGCGTGGTGTGCTGCGTCTTGCGGGAAGACTTGGACTTTGGCGTGACCCTGTTCTGATCGATGAAGCTCTGCGCCAGCTGGGCCGCCTGCGCCCCGATGGACTCTGCAGCAGCCGCAGGGGTGATGGTCCCGTCCAACATCTTCACCATTGCCCCAGTCACGATACCGCCCAGTTCCTCCTGCTGTGCATCAAAGCTCGCACGGATAAAGGAACGCTCCGGGAGGGTAACGCTTTCCACCAGCAGGTACATCGCCTCGCTCTCGGTCTTACCGCCGCGCTTCTTCTTGTCCCGAACCATAAGCAGATTACCGTTCTTCGCATTGACAAAGCGCAGGTCGCTGAAAGCCCTGGGGGAGCCCGCCGCCTCGGCCTGTTTGGTCAGGGGGATGGCGAGGTACTTTCCCTTCTTGGGCTTGATGGTGGCACCATACTCATGGGCGTGGGCGATGGCCATAATATCGGAGTCCGCCTTACCACCAACGATGCCCACCCGGATTTTCTTCTGCTCCATCTCCTGGCACGCGGCTTTGATGCGGTTGAGGTCTTCCAGGAGCCGCTCTATCCCGTCCACATCAATACCTCCTGTACAGATTGACAATCTGCAGCCAGGCGGCCGGCGTGGACTTGTCGAAGGTCCAGCTTACATCCGAGATGGAGAAGGATTTCAGCCCCTGGGAGCCGTTCTGCATATTCGCATACGCCTGGGACACCATGTCCCAGACAAGGCCCTCCAGGTCTGCTGGGAGCGTCTGGGGCTCCTCGTCCGTGGCATCCTTCGGAAGCACATAGCCTGCCGTGTAGCACACCTCAATGTTCCGTTTGGCCTCAATGATGTCATTGGCAAGGCCCCGGCGGTACCCAGCCCTCAGCCAGCCGTCATCCCGGTAGATGACACCGATGTTGGCGGTCTGTCCGTAGTCGTAGAGCTCAGGGGGGACAAGCCTCCCAGCCTCTTTGACGTAGTCAACGCTGATGATTGGATACTTCAGCGTGACCAGCTCCTGCTGACCGTCGGCATCGTAGAACTCCCGATAGGTGCTTTTGCCGAGGGGCCTGCCCACCTGCCGTTCCACCCAGGATGACGCCTTATTGATCAGCAGCTCAACAAGGGCACAGGTGCGCTCGTCGGCCTCGTCGTCGAGGTCCAGCATAAGCTTCATCCTGTCAAGCGTGGTGAGCGCGTTATTCGCAAGCATACAAACCTCCTGTCAGCATAGGGACGGCAGGTCACCCCACCGCCCCATATCCTTTACTCGGCGCTCTCGGGCCGTTTCTGGCCGTCCCCGTTGCCTCCGGGGGTAGGAGGCGCACCCTTGCCTTCCCCCTTGCCAGGGGGCGCGACAGGCGGCTTTCCGGCCTTCTTCTCCTTGCCGGGGGCAGCCGCCTTGTTTGCGGACGGCTTTACGATGTCATAGAACCTCGGCATTTCGTGGCCCTCCTTACACCGGCTGAACGGCGGCGTCTCCCAGCACGACCGCAAGGCCGCCGGCGGTCTCGTCGTTCCCGGTGACGGTGAACTTCACAATGGACTTCAAGCCCACAAGGTCAACATCAATGTTGACCATACCACCAGCGGGCACGTCACCCTCATCATCCGCAGCCTCGATGGGCTCGTTCTTGAAGGTGTACTCCCCGCCGGTGGTCTGCTTCTCAGGGAACACCCGCTCGTCAGTGACGGGCGCGAAAGTCTCGCCGTCGTCACTGTGCTCCACCTTCACGGTCATCGTGGCGCCGGACGCAACGTTGGCGCCGATGACGGCGGAGAGGAAACCCGTCCGGTCGATGGCCTCGCCGGACTTGTAGGGGATCGCAGTCACGTTCTGAAACAGATTGCGCTTCATTGTCTCATTTCCTCCTTCTCAGATTAGACGGGGACGGCAACGCCGGTAGCCACCACGAAGCTCTCGTCATGGCGCAGGCCCACGTCCACGTTGTCGATGGCCCGGATGAGGGTCTGGTCGTTCTCGAAAGCGGACACAAGGTTGCCCGCCTCGTCAGTCCAGGAGCCCTCGCGGCTGGTCTCGATCTCCAGGGCGCCCTGCTCACCGATGATGAGGTCGTTCCAGTTGCCGAAGGCGATCTTGGTCTTGCCATCCTCGGTGTCGATCAGGTTGGTGGTGCGGTAGGGGTAGCCCGCCAGGGTGCGCTGCTTGTTCATCTCCTCAGCAAAGATGAAGCCGCCCACCTGGTCGCGCATGGACTTGAAGAACTGCTCCACGCTGGTGTTGAACACGAAGCCCAGGGCATCAGCATAGACGTTGTTCTTCAGCACAGAGGCGACCAGGAAGTTGGGGAACATGGCGGTCAGAACGCCATCGGCGCTGGCATAGGAGGCGCCGGCATCGGCGGCCTTGATGTTCTGGACGGCCTTGTTGTTGAACAGGCCGAGGGGCTGGAACTCCCCGCCGGTGCCGCGGAAAGCGCCCCAATCCACGCCCAAGGCCATCTGCTTGGTCACGTCCTGGCCCACGATGACGTCGTTGTCGAAGCTGGTGGACCGAAGGAGGTCGTTGCTCATGGGAATGAGGGCGGTCAGCTTCTTGGAGGACAGGCGGATGTTGCCGAACTTGGGGGCGGTCTTGGGGATCTTCCGGTTCTCCCCGGTGTACATGGCGCGGGTACCAGTCTTCAGCTTGGGGATGTTCAGATTGCCGTGATCCATGGCCAGCCGGCGGGCGCCCAGGTCGTAGATGACCGTGGCGGGGTACAGCAGTTCGATAATCTCGTCCGCATAGACCTCCGGCACCAGGTATCCGCCATCGGTGGGCTGGGTCGCGGCCAGGGCCTTGAACTCGCGGGCCATCTCAGCATCGTTGAACTTGTGCTCGGCGACATAGGCGGCCCGCTCGACCTCGCCTCCAGAGGCGTGGATGCACTTCACGGCGCGGCCGAACATACCGTAGGCGGTCTTGCGCCGCTCAGGGGCGGACATAGACTGGATACGGGCCTTGAAGCCGCTGGTGGCACCGCCGTCACGGGATGCGCCGGTGGAGAGGAACAGGCTGGAGTATTTGCGCTGCACAGGGGCAGCGGGGGCGGGCGTAGCAGCAGGAGCCGGAGCGGGAGCGGCGCCCTTCTGGGCGGAGGGGCCCTCGGCACCCTTCTGGGCCGCAGGCTCACCGGAGCCGGGCTTGGCAGAGGGCTCGCCGGCAGACTTCTGGCAGGCTTTCAGAGCGTCCAGCACCTGAGAGATGAACTCAGGCGTAATGGTGGGGTCGCCGCCCTCACCTTCGCCTTCGCCCTCGCCCTTGCCTTCGTCGCCTTCGGGAGCGCCGCCCTCACCAGCGGGGTCGCCAATGCCGCCGGCCTCGATAATGGCGTTCATCTCGGCCATGATGTCATCCTGGGTGATGGCGCTGGGGTCCTTGCCCGCCGCAATGAGGTTCGCAAACACCTGCGCGATGAGGGCGGCGAGCTGTTCCTGGGTCAGTTTCATGTTCAATTACCTCCTGTTTTTGTTGGGGATGATTTCGAATACCATCCCGGCGTTTTTGGTCTGCTTTTTGGGGTCTGCGCTTTTCTTGGGTTTCGCTGCGGGGGCGGGCGGGTCGTCCGGATCAGCCGGGGGCGGGTCAGCGTCAGGCGTGTCCATGAACGAGAGGATTTCCAGCAGCTCCTTGACCACTGCGATGAACGGCTTCAGCGCGTCCATCCTCCGGCGGGAGATTTTGCCGGTCTTGGCCTCGGTCCTCAGTTCCTCCACCAGCGACTTCACGTCCTCGATTTTAGCCTGATCGTTCATGGCCCAGGTGACGATGGACACCTCCCACAGCTTGATCTCCTTCAGATGCCGGATGCCGCTATCTCCATCCCACTCAAAGTCAACAGCGTCATAGCCAATAGACAGTTCCGCCAGAACGCCGTCTTTGAGCAGCGTCCTGATATCCCTGCCAGTCTGCGTGTCGCTGATCTTGCCCCGGATATAGAGGCCCTTTTCATCTTCCCGCAGCTCCAGTGGCTTGCCGATGGGCAGGTCATAGCTGTTATGCTGCGAGAGAATCTTGATGCGGGCGAAATCCTCCACGATGGTCTTGGTGAAGGCTCCCTTTTCGATCACGTCGCCGCCGCTGTCCACGTTGCCGAACACAGCCGCATACCCGGAGAACTCGCCGGTGTTTTCGTCTGCGCTTTCCAGCACAAATGAAACCGACTTGTATTCCCTCTGCGGTGTATCCGACTTCTTCTCCCAGCCGGCGGCTCCTCGTCGTGCTCTTGCCATGCGGTCTACCTCCTTTCCTCAGAATTACGAGCAATGTTAAAAACCGCCGTATGTCAAATAACACCGGCAGTTGATAACCTCTTCCGGGCGGTCATCCGACGGGTCTCTCGGGAAGAGAAGCCCGTTGGAGAACGTCTCGTTGATGGGGACTGTCTCCCCTTCCATGGAAACGTGGTCAACCTTCCCATGTGTGCCGTCCCGCGGGTCCTTTTGCGGCCTGTGATGCCATGTCTTGGTCTTGGCCCCCGCCGCCTTCATCATGTCGAACTGGCCCGTAGCGAGGGACATCATGGTCTCCTGGCGGGCAATCAGCTTGGCCCGCTTGTGGGATGTATCCATTTCCTCGTAGACGGCCTTCTTCAGTTCGGCTTGGCTGGCACCGTTGGCGATCCCGTCGGCAATGATGTCCGCGATGCTGTTGCGGGTGGTCTGCTCGATACCGACGATGTGCTTGGCGCCGTTGACCTTTACAACGCTCACGAATTCCGGTCGGGAGATATTGGTGATGCCGTGGTACTCCTCGGCGAGTTTGACCCCAGCCTCATACGCCTCTTTCCAGAGCGGCATAAACATGGCCTGCAGCTTTTTGGATTCGGCGCTCCAGTCCAGCAGCCCAGCGGCAACACTGTCTGCGATGCGAATCTGCTCGGCCTCCTCCAGGGCGTTCCATAGGTCCATATCCAGCGTTCCGTCAGGAAGCAGGTATTGACTCAGCTCATCAAAGGCTGAGGCGTCCTCCGCTTTCTGGCTGAGCCCCAGGGCCTTCTGAACCGCTGACCGCTGTCCGGCGAAATGCCGCGAGATTGCCGCCTCGAAGGACTTACTGTGTTTCCGCACAGCTTGTTCCTCGCGCTGAAGCATGGCCGTGACGCTCGCCGGCAGGGACTTCTCGCCGGGAACCGGGGCTGTGGCATCGAGGCTATCCTGCAGGATGGATTGTGACACCTTGGCCGGGTCATCGCTTTCTCGGAGGAACAGGTCGGTGATGGAGGTCTTATACACATCGCCGCCCTCGACACTGGAGCGGCCCAGTAGCTCGCGGGACTCGTTCTTCGTCAGAAGCCCGGCTTCCCACCCCTCCAACGCCACGGTTTTGTTGAACTCCTTGTCATAGGGGATAACCGGGTCAAATTCCCACACAAGGCTGTCATCACCGAACATCGACAAGAGCTGCATATTGAGTGCCTGCTCCCGGTTGCTGACGCGAGGCGTCAACACATTTTTAGCATAGATGTACTGAGCGGCGTCCGCTGTGGCCCGGTTGCTGTTTTCCGTGATGCCCATGATCTCCCTGGGCACTCCGAAATGCTCCAGCACAGCGTCACGCATGGCAAGCCGGCTCTCAAGAAAGCCCATGTCCTTGCCATGTGCATCTCCCAGCTTCTCAACCCTCACATCTCCGCCCAGGGCCGCCATGCGATGGCTTTTGTCTACGCCGCGGTGCTTCTTTTCCCAACCGGCTGTAAAGACGTCGAGCTGCTCTTTTGAGGCTCCTGGTATGACGAACACAAACGGCGGGGTCGCGTCGTTGTAGAAGAACCGCTTCTGGAACTTCGCCGCGTATTCGTCGATTTCTACCTCATCGGCAACGCTCTCCGCAACGCCAAGGCCCCGCATAAACGGGTCCAGTGGATTGAGCTGCTTCATCACGAACATGTCATCTACCGGCACGGTCATTGTCAGCCCGCTCGGTGATGTGATCAGGTAGCCCGGATTGCCGAGATACGGGGTCATCTTGACCCAGTGGGGTGGCACATTCCACAGCTCCACCGGGCGTTCGTATTCGTCCCGCTCGACAAGCATAAAGCTCTCGCCAACAAGCATCAGGTATATCTCATTGAGCCGCCACATGGCCGAACTAGTCATCTCGTAGAGTGGGTTGGGCTGCTCCATCAGGTCAAGGAACGGGTGTTTCGTGACCTCAGTCTTGGAGCCATCCGGAGCAATGCGGTACAGGTGCCCGGTTAAGTTGGCGAGGTCGCTTGCGATCCGCTCCACCACCGCCAGACGGGGGTTTTTTGAGAACATCTCCAGCCATTCGGCGGTGTTGCGGGAGGGCGGCCGTGCCCAGCGGGAAACAAAGCTGCCATCACGCCGGTACTGGGCGCTCACTTTTTGTCTGCCACGAATAATGTCGAAAAGCCTCATATTTCACCTCAGCAAGCGAACGAGTAAGCAAAGGGCTGCTGCCCGGTTTCAATTTCTAAAAACGCATTCCCGGATGCGTCCACCATGTCCTTGAACTTCCCATCCGGGAAATTCTCCAGCTGGAGCAGATACGGCTCGTTCCATTCGCCGGCAAGTATGTCAAAGTTGCCCGCCTGCCACTGGGCGGCCATGGGCTCTGCTCTGGTCGCCTTACTGCCGGACTCCAGTTCGGTAGTCACATTGAAGCCGGACAGGAATTTGATGTAGGACTGCGCCTGCTCCTTTCCCGCTTGTCCGGGGTCCTGAGGGAGCCGGATGCGGACGTCGCCGTATTTGTCCCGGTCCATTTGCGCCGTCATTAGAATGGTCTTACGCACATCGGAGGCCGCCATCTGTCTGTTTATCACATCCGCGATGATATAACGCCCGTTGCTGCGCTTGCCCATGAGGACTCCGGCGGTATAGGCGGGGTCGCCCTTCTGCGTCTTCTCGGATGCCGCCAAGTCCCAGCACCGCACCCAGCGCACAACGTCCGTGGGTACAGCGTCCAGCCTTTTTCCAAGCTGGGCGCGCTTGAAGAACAGCCCGGCGGCGGCCTTGATCTTCCAGTTGCCGTGCAAAAGCCGCTCCCGTTCCACGAGGGCCATGGCCTCCAGATTGGCAAGGTATCCAGGGTCCTTTTCCAGCAGGAGTTTGTTGTCGTAGACCGAGGCAGCGATAAAGGTGACGGACTTGGGCTTGTCCCGCTCCGTCTTTGTGGTAAGATTGAACCGCTCCCACAGCTCCTCGCGGGTGTCAGCCCAATGGAGTACCTCCTCGATTCGGATAAACCAGCGGATCACCCCGCTACGCTCCGGGATGGGATAGCCTGTGTTCGGGTCGATCCACCACTCAATGAACTTGGCAACCCAGCTGTCAGCATCTGGGTTGCAGGACGCCCGTGTATACGGTTTTACGCCACAAAGTGAGCGATTTCGGGAAAACATATAAAAAAACGTCTTCTCGCTGAAGTGCGTCAGCTCATCGAAGTACAAGCCGCATATTTGGCTCCCCTGCCATTTGCCGAGATCCATATCCCGCTCGATATGTTTGAAGCTGACCCTGGAGAGCGTTCGGCCCCTGGGGTCCAGGAACTTCCACTGGCTTTTTCCTATGGCCGGAACAGCATTCGGAAGGCCTGTATAAAGGTCGAGCGAGGTGTCCCACAGGCCGCCTTCTGAGAATATCTGATTGTGGTTCTTGCGGAAGAACACCGCGCCGAAGCCCCGCACATGGGTGTAGTGGAGCGCGTCCAGCAGCATACCGTAGGTCTTTCCGCCGCCAGCGGCTCCGCCATAGATCACCACATCCGCCGGGGAGGAGAGGAACGCCTCCTGCGGTCCCGGCTGTGGCCTTATTACCTTGCCCATGTGCTATCCCCCTCTGCCGTTGTCGGGCAGGTAGATGTGTACGGCCTCCTTTTCCCCTTCCTCAGAGCCAGACGCCTCAGCCGCAGCTTTCTTTGTTTCCAGCTCCTGCCTGAACCGCAGTTCTTCCTTTCGCAGCTTCAGCTCCTGCTTTTTTATATCCAGATGGGGGCTGTCACCACCGGTATCCCGAATAAACTCGGCGGCCCGGACATCGCCACGGATCGCTTTCAGCAGAATACCGGCCAGCATCACATCCTGATAGGTGGCGTTCTCCACATCAATGCCGAGCGCCTGCAGCCGCGGCGTGACCTTCTCCACGAACTCCTGCTCACTGACATCCAGGCCGGCGCTCAGCAAGGTATTCAGCGTCTGCCGCATGGTCTTTCTTCGCCGTCTGGCCGCTCCAGATGCCACGCCGCCCTTCTTGCCGTTTTTCACGGCTTCATCATGGCTTTGGTCGCTGGTAAACGGTGTCAGATTCTTCTCGTTTGCCATACCACCACCTTCCCCCTATACGCCCCCTTCGCGCCATATAGTTGGCATTCCATCAGACTGGCCATCCATGGAATTCCTTGGCCTCTTGTTCAGCGATATCCGCCTTGGCCTTCTTGATGCGCACCTCGGCCTCAAGCGCCTCCCGCTCTAGGGCATCTTTGCGGCCAGCCGCCTTGTCCCGAAGGTACTGGACATAGGTCCGGGTGGACTCCACCACGTTATAGCGTTTCCCGGCGGGGGTGTCCCTTTTCTTCAGCACACCATCCTTGGTGAGTTGGCTGATGCTCTGGATGGACAGGGTGAACAGGCTCGCCAGGTCCTCTGCCTTGCAATAGCCGGGGGTTTCTTCAATCGTTCCGTTTCTTGGCAACTTTATCGCCCTTTCAGAAAAATAGCAGCACAAAACAGGCGGACGGCCCAAATCAGAGCCGCCCGCCGTCTCGCTGGTTATGTTTACATCTGGTGCCGATGGATGGTGTCGAGGATGCGCTCCTGCTCATCTGCAGCCACTCCGATACTCTCCAGCGCCTCCCGTGTCCCGCAGTCCGAGCAGATGGGGCCGCTGTTGTCCCTGGCCATAGCAGGGCGCCCGGTGTACGTCCGCCCGCACCTGGGGCAGACAGAATTCGTTTTTACCAAATCGCGTTCCACAGCACATCCTCCCGTCTGCTGTCCGAATAGGCGTCCAACAAAATCTTCGGGTCAAACCCGAAACCCCGATATCCTTGGGCGCACACCATAAAGTAGTCGTTGCTGGGCAAGCCCAAGGGCCTGCCATCGCACATCACATAAACAAAACCGCTCAAATTGCGTACTGCGCCAGACCTGATATCGACAACGGGCAATTCCATCTCCTCTTTGCGGTAGAAGATAGGCGCCCCCTCGTAGCGGTCAAGCCGCCGCTCGTCCTCCGCGGTAACCGACCAGACCGCCGCTGGAACCATGCCGTCTTTGTGGGGTTCAATTGTCAGATAGGCTCCAGTTTTGCTGCCTCTGAACAGCAGCCGGTAATCCTTGATGACTGCTGTGCCCACAACGCTTGCTCCGGGGCAGCGGACTTTCATCTGCTGTCGATTCAGATTGCTGCCATATGCGATGTACAATCTTTTCGTCATTTTTGATCCGTCCTTTCCGAAGGGTATCCCTTCTACCACCTGAAGCCCGCTTGTGGCGGGTTAGGTGGGGCTTGGGCGGGCCGGTCGGGTCAGGCAACCCTTCGGAAGGCCGCGTTCCCGGCGAGGCGGCGGGTCAGCAGGTCGCGGGCGGTGGCGAATTCCGCTCCAATGAACCCCAGCCGGAGGAGCCAGGTGCGCATGGCGTACTTGGGGTTCTCGGTCTGCTGGGGCTTGGGGCTGGCGCTCTTGAGGGTCTTGGCCATCTGGCTGAGGGCTAGGCAAAGCTGGATGTAGCTCTTGAGCTGTCCGGCGTGGAGGCCGTTTTTCCTACCCTCCGCAGGGGCGTCGAATTGGAAAAGCCGGAATTCAATCGTGCCCTTGGTGAAGGTGGCGTGGAGGTTGAGCATATGGTAGCGGCTGCTATTGTAATGCTGAGTTCTGCCGCCGCTGGCTCCGTTGCTGGTGTACCAAATCTCAGCGAGATCGGCCATAGTGGAGGGCTTTTCGCGGTTCAGCTTATCCAGAAAGGCGGGGTTCACCGTTTTGCAGTAGTTGCTCATCCGGCCCCGGTCGAGGTTGAGGGCGTCCGCCAGGAGGCGCTCGTGGCTGGCCATGATGTTGGCCAGGTTCCGCAGGCTCTTGGCGTCATGCCCTTTGGCCCCGATGTGGATGTGGACTCCGCAGCCCCTGGTGGCGTCGCTCTTGGCGCCGGCCTTCCGTAGCCGCCGGATCAGCCCCTGGAGGAGGTCCATGTCGGCGTAGATCAGGATCGGGGTGACCATCTCGCACTTTTCGCCGTCCGGCCCATCAATGCTCATGTCCCGCTGGAACTTCCACTCGCGGCCCTGGGCGTCCCAGGCGGACCAGGTGCAGTAGCCATTGCGGTAGGCGGTGTTCTCGTAGCGGCGGGTGCCGAAGAACTCGGCAGCCAGCCTTGCGGCCTTGCTCCGCTCGATGCTGTTCATCTCGACCTCGACCCCGATGGTCTGCTTTTTCATTTCGGCGACCTGGTTTATCAGCTTCTCGTTCATTTTGTTGTCCTCCGTTTGTTGTGTTTTCCCTTTCGGTAGTGTATTAATCACTCTAAACGGAGATAATAGCAAGTTATTTCGAGCCATAAAGTACACAAGGATGTGGGGCTCGTTTTGGTGTATTTACACTGCTTTACCGCCAGACTTGAATGCGCCGTTTCCGGCCAGATTGCGGAGGAGGATCTTCCGCTCCTCCTTGTACTCGGCCCCGATGAACCCCAGCCGGAGGAGGAAACACCGAAATGCGTACTTGTCGTTGTCGGTGTCCTTCTCCCTGGCGATGATGCGCTTCTGGTTCCGGGCCATGTCGCACAGGGCGGTGATCAGGTGGGTGTAAGCCTTGGCCTCCTCCTCGGTGGCCTCGCCGCTGAACCAGGGGAAGGAAACCGTGTCGGCCTCCACCTGGACCGGCAGGAGGTCAACGCCCAGGGCCTTGCGGATCAGCCGCCCCTTGGCGGCAATGAGGCTGTGGAGGTTGTTGAGGGCCTCCGGGGTGAAGCTGGCTGCGGGCATCTGAATGGTGAGCCCATTGTGCGCCGCAGGCTGCTCCGCCCCGGAGCCGGCCTCCTGCTCGACCGGCTCGGCCTCAAAGCCCATGCTGGCCAGCCGCTCGATGAGGTTTTCGATCTCCTCACTGTCGGCCCGATCGTCGAAGGTGATAGTGCCGTTGCGGTCGATGGTAAAATAGTCCACCTGGTAGGCGAAGCTGGGGGCGCCCAGGTACCTGGCCTCGGCCCCGGTGATACTGGCGATGGCGGTGATCAGGGGCTTGCGGTCTGCCCCGGTGCGGTTGTATTTGATTGTCATGGCTGTTTGCCTCCTTGCTTTTGTTGGTCACATATTCGCTCTGTTGCCTACAAATAGCAAGTTGTTTATCGGCCTGACTGTCACAAATTATCCGAGCCACTCTTGTGTAGACCACACAATGCCGGCAAGGACGAAAAAGACGCAGGGCAGGGCCACACCATTGCCCCACATCTTGTACTCGGCGGAATCCGAGTGCGGAGATTGCAGCCAGCTGACGATCTGGTTCCTTGTCTTGGGCTTGGTGGCCGTCCCTATGATCCTGCGGTGGGTCTCCCAGACCTCCGACCAAAAAGTGATATCCGCCTCTGTCGGCTCCGGGGTCTCCAGCCCAGCGCACCACCAGTCCGGGAACCCCTGCAACCTGGCGCATTCTGTGGGGGTTAGCCTTCTCACAGTATAACCGATTTGAATTGCACCAGGGCCATTCGCCACCAAGGTCGGCTGCACCTGAGCGGAAATTGATGGTGTGAACTGAGCGGCCTTACCCTGATTGAAAGCGTTTCTCCCGATTCCATAGCAGACAAAGGGCTGGTTGTTGCCCCCGGTGCCATAGGTGGAACTGACCGTGGGCGCGGTGTCCAGTGGCCCGGTGTAGCGCGTGTCCTGACTGTGGTTCTCATACACAGCGGCGGGGACCACCCCGGCCCGGAGCGTCGGGGAGCACTCCTCCCCGTATCCGATGGAGCGGCTTGCGGCGGAATGCTCCGTGCAGAAGCCGGCAGCCATCACACAGGGTGGGTGGTGCGCCTCTGCCCGTAAGGTGCAGGTGACTTCTTTTGTCACATCCATGCGCCTGCCGCCCTGGTCGTTTAAACAAATCCCGCCTGCTGCTCCAGCGCCGCCCGAAGAATAGCGGGCAGCTCTTTGCCACGCGCGGAAGCCCGCCGCAGAATACCCCGACAGGCCCTCGGACTCAAAGAGTACCCGTCCGGCGCATCGGCCTGTAAGATCTCCGACAAGGTAACAGCGGCGCCTTCGCTGGGGGACTCCCCAGAATTGAGCGTCAAAAACTCTGTACGCAACGCTCCATCGGTCTCCCATGTAAATGTCGGCGTAGGGCCATCGGTTTTTCTCAGGCATAGGCACCGAGGCCCCCGGCTCTGCGATGCCGATGACCGCATCGAGGACCGCCTTGAAGTCGAAGCCTTGGTTCGAGCTGAAGGCCCCGACAACGTTCTCCCAGCAGACCCAGCGCGGGTATCTTCCATTGGTTGCACACCTCATTTCCTTGATGATGCGGATGGCCTGGTAGAAAA
>JAAWCD010000033.1 GCA_022793095.1 Oscillospiraceae bacterium
CTGAATACCCACGAATTTGTAGTGGCCGAAGCCCAAATGCTCACAGAAGCTGGTGTACAGCGTCTGGATAAAGGGCCAGATGTTCAGGACAATCAGGCCGATGATGGTGGGGGCCACCATGATCCAGCCCCAATTTTCTTCGCGCCGCGCGGCGACGGACAGTTTGTTATTCATCCTGGTACCCTCCTCTCGTTATTGATAGTAGCTGGCGTTGGCCAGATTGGCGGCCGTGGTCTCATCCACGATTTTCTCCATGTTGGCCAAGACCGTGCGGATATCGGACTGGCCGTTGTACGCCTTGTTCAGCTCGGTAAGCACCAGGGGCTTCCACTTGGGACGGGCCGCGTTGTTGATGAGCTGAATACTGTAGTCGAACTGGTCCTGAATGACCTGAAGGTTCAGGTCATAGCCCGCCTTCTCGAAGGCGTCGAAATAGGTCTGCTCCGTACCGACGTAAGCGGAGATGGCCGCGCCGTAGGAGCCGGCAATGGCCTGCGCCTCCTCAGTGCCGAAGAACTTCATGACATCCAGGGCAAGCTCGCGGGTCTTGCCGTGGGCGGCCGTGGAATAGCACAGGCCGTTGGACATGGTGGCCCGGCCGTCGCCGCTGGCGGGATCGGGGCACTTGGGCAGGGGCGCGATATCCCACTTGCCTTCCATGTTGTCATACCGGGTAGACTTGTTCATCAGCTCCCAGTTGCCCTCAAAATACATGGCGCACTCCCCGGAGAAGAAAGCGATGCCGGGCTGCGTCTCGGCGAAGTAAGTCTGGTCGGGGCACCAGTCTTCCTTTTGAATGTTGATGTAGAACTCGATCGCCCGGGCAGTGGCGGGGTCGGTGTAGCCGGACTTGGTCTTGTCTTCGTTGAGGATGTAGCCGCCGGCCTGATAGACGAAGTTCCAGTAACCCAGGTGGTCCTCGTTGTAGGCCATGTAGCCGTACTTTCCGGTGGCGTCGTAAATCTTCTGAGAAGCGTCGGTCAGGTCGTCCCAAGTCCAGTTTTCGTCCGGGTAGGCAACGCCGGCCTGGTCAAACAGCTCCTTGTTGTAGACCATGAGGATGTTGTCCTTGTCCTTGGGCACGCCGTACATGCGGCCGTTGCTGCCGCTGGCGTTGCCGATGGAAATTTCGGAAAAATGGTTCTGGTAGTAGTTGGGCTCCACGTCGTCATAGAGCTCGGTCACGTCGGCCAGCATACCAAAGTCGGAATAGTACAAAATCTGGTTGGTGTGCATCCAGAAGATGTCCGGCATGGTGTTGCTCTCTGCGGCGGCCTCCAGCTTGGTCCAGTACTCGTTCCAGCTGGTGACCTGCACCTCAATGACCACGTCTGGGTGCTTCGCGGTGTAGGCGTCGCAAATGGCCTGCATGCTTTCACGCTGCGCGACGTCCCAAATCTGGAACGTCAGATGGGTTTTCCCATCCGCCGCGCCGCAGCCGCCGGCCAAGGCCAGCAGCGCCGTGGCCAGCACCAGCGCGATGAGTCGGGAAAGCTTTCTCATTTACTCCACTCCTCTGCTATCGTTCTCGTGCGCCTCCATGTCAGGTTTGGCGCTGATAAGTTAAATATAATACCTAACCCGTCGGCATGTAAATGGACTGGATTTTTCTAAATATGTCCGAATGTTGGATATGGCACTTTACATGCAAATAAGCCAACATTTAGATATATTGCGAGCAATTTCGTTGAAGATGAACACATTTTATAAATAATATTTGTGCAATTTGATAAATATTGCTCCTTTATTTAACAACTGGAAACGCTTTCACCTGTCTTTTTTTGAGAAAAAGCGGGCCATATGTGTGGACAGGAATCAGAAAAGCCCCCTCTTGGCCCTTGAGAGGCAGAGGGGGAAAAAAGAGGATTTCGGTTAAAAAAGTTTCGGTTGAATCGAAAGGAGAACTGTGATATAGTACTCCCAAAAAGCAGATAAAAGAAAGGAGAATGAGCTTTGTTTTTCAAAAAGGATTACGCTACGCCTGGCCCTGGCATTGACCCAGACGCTCCGGAAAAAACGGGAGTTGCCCGATTTGTTGAAATTCTCCAGTTGGAGTGTGTCACGCTGCTCAAGCTCAACTTGCTGTTTCTGGTCAGCTGTATTCCCGTGGTGACGATTCCGCCCGCGTTGTTCGCCATGCAGCGGGTGGTACGGAAGATGGTGCTGGACGAGCCGGTGCGCTGTTTTTATGACTACCGCATGGCCTTTCAGAAGCGCTGGAAGGAGGCCTACGGGGCGTTCCTCCTGACAGCCCTGCCCTTGGGCCTGGGGGCATACGGTATGTGGTTCTACCTGAGCTGCGCGGCACAGCAGCCCTTGTTCTTCCTGCCCTTCACCCTGTGTGCCACGATTTTTCTGGTGGCCATGCTGTCCTCGTCCTATCTGTACGGTATTTTGAGCAGCGGGAAGAAGCTTGGGGAATCGGTACGGCTGGCCCTAATGCTGGGCGTGGGAAAGCCCTTTCGGGCGGTTTTGGCCGCTCTCTGCTATTACGGAATGCTCGTAGTGGCGGTTCTCGCCTTTCCGCTGAGCGCCCTGTACCTGCTGCTGCTGGGCTTTTCCGTGCCCTGCCTGCTGGGCAATTTCTACATCCGCACAGTGCTGAAGCGGTATTTACCGGAGCATTCTTAAGGAAGGATTTCATCCGCAGCTCCTTAACGGCAGGGCCCATGATTTGGGCCCTGCTTCCCTTTTGCCTCAAAGCTCCGGCGCTTGACCTGGCCCACCGCCCACATCTTGAGCCGGACAGGCGCCAACTGCATCAACCTGCTGCTCCAGCTGGGGAAAATCATCTCCTGCCCGCCCATGAGCTCTCGAAAGGCGGCCCGGGCTACCGTCTCCGCCGTCATGGCCACTGCGGGTGTCTTCACCCCTGCCCGCTCGAAAAAGCGGGTCCGGGTGGAGCTGGGGCACAGCACAGACACGGCAACGCCGGGGGCTTCCCGCCGGACGGCCCGTGTGTAGCTGAGCACATAGGCCTTGCTGGCAAAGTAAGAGGCTGTGTAGGGGCCTGGCTGAAAGGCTCCGGTGGAGGCCACGTTAAGCAGCTTTCCCTTCCGCTCTGCCAGAAGGGGGAGAAACCGCCTGGTCAGCTCCGTCAGGCTGATGACATTCAGTACCAGCATCTGTTCCTCCCGCGCCGGGTCCATGGCTTCCGCAGGTCCCACCAGTCCGAAACCGGCGTTGTTGACCAGAATCGAAATGGGAAGATCCTCCACCTGCCGGAACAACTCCTCTGCCCCGCCCAGCCGGGCCAAGTCCAGAGGAACGGCGCGAACCGGAACCTTGTACTGGTCTTCCAATGTCCGTTTCACCTGCGCCAGGGGCTCCAGGTGGGCGGAGGTGAGACAGAGCCCACAGCCGTGGGCGGCAAACTCCGCCGCCAGCGCCCGGCCAATGCCGCTGCCCGCGCCAGTAATCAAAGCGTATTTCATCCGGTTTCACCCCACAACGCGCAGGCCCAGCAGCTTTGCCAGCTCCGCCGCCTGGTCGTATCGAACGGTCAGCCCCTTCAGCTCCTCTGCCGTGTCGGAGATCACCAGTCCTTCTACGGTGGAGGTAGAGAAGTCCTGCCCGGACAGGGACGTCTTGAAAAAGCTGGTTTTCCGCAGGACACATTCCTGAAAGCTGGTCTCTTTCAGCGCCGCCTGGCTGACTGCCGCTTCACTGAGGTCGCACCGAATCAGCCGGACCTTGTTCAGCCGTCCGCCGCTCAGATTGCCGTAGCGGAATAGGCTGTCCTCCAGCGTCACATAATGCAGTCCGGCGCCGGTCCAGTCCAGGCCGACGCCCTTTTCATTCCGGAAAAGGCACCGGCACAGATAGGCCCTGGACCAGAGGCAGTTGGACAGGTCGCAGTCCTCAAACACCACATCGACACACTCGGTTCCGGTCAGGACAGCGCCGGAAAAGCGGCACCGTTGAAAGCGGGAGCGCTCCCAGCGCAGATCTGAGAGATCCAGCCCGGACAGGTCCAGCCCCTGGACCAGCCGGTCCTGGGCCCCTTCCAGCAGCTCCTCCGGGGCTTGCAGGGGCTCCAGCTCCCCGCACAGCTGAGGGTCCAGCCACTTTGACATAAAATCACCTCAAAAAAATACTTGACAAAATTAGAATAATCGAATATAATAATATCATAAAATACGAATGGAGCAACAGGGATGGCAGAAGAGCAATATGAAGAAAAAGCGGAGCTGCTGAAGGTGCTGGCCCATCCGGTGCGCCTGCGGATTGTGCGGGGGCTGCTGAAGGAGGGATGCCGGAACGTGTCCTGTATGGAACGGAATCTGGGGCAGTCGCAATCCAGCATTTCTCAGCATTTAGCCAAGCTGAAGCTGGCTGGTATTGTCCGCTCCCGCCGGTCGGGCAACGAGGTCTATTACGAGGCCGCCAGCCGGGAGGTGGCGGAACTGATTGCCGTTCTCTTTGGAGATGGCGCATACGAGCTCCCGAAGGGGGAATCATAGTTTAGGAAGGAGACTCTCCATGTATGATATTGTAGTACTGGGCAACGGACCTGCCGGCCTGTCGGCGGCAGTCACGGCCCGGCAGAAGGGAAAAAGCGTACTGGTGTTTGGCCGGCCTCTGGAGGAAAATCCCCTCTGGAAAGCGCCGCGGGTGGACAATTACCTGGGCCTGCCCGGAGTCAGCGGGGCGGAGCTGCTGAAACAGTTCCGGGACCACGCGGCGGCGCTGGGCGCGGAGCTGCGTCAGGAGCGGGTGCAGGCCATGCTTCCCATGAAGGATTCCTGGTCGCTGAATGCGGGCAATGACATTGTGGAGGCCCGCCGGGTGATTTTGGCCCCTGGCGTGGTCCGGGCCGCGCGGGTGCCTGGTGAGGAAGCCTTTCTGGGCCGGGGCGTCAGCTATTGCGCCACCTGCGACGGCATGCTTTTCCGAAAGAAGGCGGTGGTCGTGGTGGGCCGGGCCAAGGACGCGCCCCAGGAGGCCAACTGGCTGAAGGAAATCGGCTGTCAGGTGACCTATGTGTCGGCCCAGACGGCGGAGGGACTCCGGCCGGATATTCCGGCTGTGTTGGCCAAGAAGCTGGAGATTCTAGGAGAGCGGACGGTGGCCGCGCTGAGGGCGGACGGAGCGGACCTGCCCTGTGAAGGGGTGTTTCTGCTGCGGGAGTCCATGGCGCCCACGGATTTGCTTCCGGATCTGGAGACCGAGGGGGGCTACATCCGGGTAGACCGGAGCATGGCGGCCAACCTGCCGGGGGTATACGCGGCGGGCGACTGCACGGGAAAGCCCCTGCAAGTTTCCAAAGCGGTAGGGGAAGGCCTGATCGCCGCCGAGGCGGCGGCGGATTCTATCACTTCTCTTTCTTGAACGATGGAATGACACTTGCTTTTGCGGAGCAAAAGCAAGTGGATCCCACACCCTTTCAGGTGAAAAGAAGCAAAAAGAACCTCAAACTGGAGTACGATAGGCACAAAAGATAAAAATACAGAAAAAGGAGCGTAAAACACAATGGCAGACTTGATTCATTTCACAAAAGCAGGTTTTGAACAGGCAAAGGGACAGAAGGGCGTCATTCTGGTGGACTTCTGGGCCAGCTGGTGCGGCCCCTGCCGCATGCTGGGCCCGGTCATCGAGGAGCTGGCCGCCGACTACGCCGGCAAGGCGGTAATCGGCAAGGTGGATGTGGACGCGGAAGGCGTGCTGGCGGCGGAGTACGGCGTCATGAACATTCCCACCGTTCTGATCCTGAAGGACGGTCTGGAAGTGGACCGGAAGGTTGGCGTGATGCCTAAGGCGGCCTATGAGGACGCGCTAAACGCGGTGCTGTAACGCAAAGTTCCATCTTCCCCCGGCAGGAGCATCAAGCTCCCGCCGGGGGCTTTTCCGTTCCCAATCCCCACACGCGCCCTTTTACGCTATATTATCGCAGAAATCGGGCTGCATTTCAATCGTGAAAAGGCAGGGCTGAATGACGCGTTCCCACATATCCAGGGTTGAAAATGGATGTTCCTGTATCCGGCAAACACGGTCTTTACGAACGGAAAAATTACGGGTATAATAAGGGAAAACCATTGCGAAGCGGTCATCAAAGGAGAGAAGGACAGACATGGAAAGCAAGAGACCCAGAGGCCGGGAGAAAAATGTCACTGGCACTGGAAAAACCGTTGAGAAGCGCGGGGAGGGCCTGCACACCGGCCCGGTAGGCCAGTCTGGCGGTTATAATGGCCGGAGCGCCGCATCCCAATCGGGCGGGAGCCGGAGCGGCGGAACCCGCGCCGGAGGCGGCATGAAGCTGCTGATTCTGCTGGCGGCGCTGCTGCTGGGCGGCGGAGGCGGCCTGAGCGCCCTCCTTGGACAGCCCGGCCAGGCGCCAAGTACCAATCAGCCGCCGCAGAGCGTCCAGCAACAGCCCAGTCAGAGCAGTCCGGATATGGGGCTGGATTTGTCCTCCCTACTGGGCAGTCTTGGCGGGGGCAGCGTTTCCACCGGCTGGCAGGGCGCGGCCAACACCAGCCGGTTGGACACCACGGTGGACCCCTCCGCCCGGGCAAAGTACACCAAGCTGCGGGGGAACGGCCAGGACACGGCCACCATCATGGTGTACATGTGCGGCACGGACCTGGAATCCCGGAGCGGCATGGGAACCGCTGATTTGCAGGAGATGCTGGCCGCCGGCTTCGGCAACCGCGTCAACCTGCTGGTCTACACCGGCGGCTGTACCGGCTGGCGGAACAATCAGGTCAGCAGCGCCACCAATCAGATCTGGCAGATTCGGGACGGCAGCCTAGTCTGCCTGGAAAAGGACCTGGGCAGCGTGCCCATGACCGACCCCGCCACCCTGACCGGCTTCATTCAGTACTGTGTCCGGCGCTGTCCCGCCAACCGTTACGAATTGATCCTCTGGGACCATGGCGGAGGCTCCATCAGCGGCTACGGCTATGACCAGAAGTTCGCCTCCAGTGGTTCTATGGGGCTGGCCGGCATCGACAAGGCCCTGACGGACGCCAAGACAAAGTTCGACTTCATCGGGTTTGACGCCTGTCTCATGGCCACGGCGGAAAATGCGCTTACCCTCACCAAGCACGCCGACTACCTGATCGCCTCTGAGGAGACAGAGCCCGGCGTGGGCTGGTACTACACCAACTGGCTCACGGAGTTCGGCAAAAATCCTTCCATGCCCACCATCGAGCTGGGCCGGAAAATTGCCGACGACTTTGTGGACGTGTGCGCCCAGAAGTGCGCTGGACAGCTGACCACCCTCTCCGTCATCGACCTGGCGGAGCTGGAAGCCACCCTGCCGGAGGCCCTGACCAAGTTCTCCAAGGCGGCCTGTGATTTGATCTCCTCCCAACAGTATCAGCTTCTGGCGGACGCACGGGGAAACACCCGTGAATTCGCCCAGTCTAGCCGCATTGACCATGTGGACCTGGTCCATCTGGCCCGGAATCTGGACAGTAAGGAGAGCGGCGCACTGGAAGACGCTCTGCTGGGTGCTGTGAAGTATAACCGCACCTCCTCCAATATGACCAACGCCTTTGGCATTTCCATTTACTTCCCCTATCAAAAGGTTTCCTCTGTGGACAGCGCGGTGAGCGCTTACCGGCAGATTGGCATGGACCAGGAGTATATTGACTGTATCCGGGCCTTTGCCAGCCTGGAGGCCAGCGGTCAGGCCGTCTCTGGCGGCACTGCCTCCCCCCTGCCCTCTCTGCTGGGCGCTCTGGGTGGCAGCGGCGGAAGCTCCGAACTGATTTCCGAGCTGCTGGGCAGCTTTTTGGGCGGCGGCTTCGACAGCATCTCCGGCTTGAATGGCGGCAACACCGGCTTTTTGAGCGGAAAGGCCCTGAGCGACGAGGAGACGGTGCAGTATCTGGAGGAGCATTGCTTTAACCCGAATAATCTGGTTTGGACCGCCGGCGTGGATGGCACGACGGTAATGCAGCTGCGGCCGGAACAGTGGAAGTTGGTGCAGACCCTGGAGCTGAACCTTTTCTACGACGACGGCGAGGGCTTCCTTGACCTGGGGCTGGACACTGTGTTTGACTTTGACGGAGAAGGCAATCTGCTGGGGGTAAACGATGGCACGTGGCTGGCTATCAACGAGCAGCCGGTGGCCTATTACCACACCGCCACGGTAGACGACGGGGAGAACTACACCATCACCGGACGGGTGCCGGTGATGCTCAACGGAGAGCGGGCGGAGCTGCTGCTCACCTTTGACAACGAGACGCCTTACGGCTATGTGGCTGGCGCCCGCCGGGTGTACACGGAAGGGGAAACGGAAACCGTAGCCAAGAGCGATACCGCCCTTCAGCCGGGGGACACGCTGGAGTTTTTGTGCGACTACTACGGGTATGATGGCAGCTATCAGGACAGCTACCTGCTGGGCGATCCGGTGACGGTGACGGAAGAGCCGCTGGCCATCAGCAACGTGCCCCTGTTGGGCAGCACCCAGGCGACCTACCGGTTCACCGACATTTTTAATCAGAGCTATTGGACCCCTGTGATTCCCTGAGAAGCTGTATTCATAACCGGGGAATGGCAGATGGACGAAGGGTGTTGTTGTCAGGCAAGCCAATTTTTCTTGGAATCCCTGGTGGATTCCAAGAAAAATTGGCGCAGCGTGACGGCAAAAGACGAGTTCAGATGCCGTTCAGCGGTTGTGAATATAGCTTCTAAACGGGAAACAGTTCAAGCAAGGCGGAAGAGGTGCGTCATGAAAATACAAGAGTCAGCGGAAAACTATCTGGAAGCCATTCTGATTCTGCGCCGGCGCAAGGGGACTGTCCGGTCAATCGACATCGCCAACGAGCTGGAATTCACCAAGCCCAGCGTCAGCGTGGCGATGAAGCGCCTGCGGGAGGAAGCCTATATCGAGATGGACCCTGTGGGGTACATCACCCTGACAGAGAAAGGGGAAGCCATCGCGTCCAGCGTCTACGAACGGCATCAGCTGTTTACCAAATGGCTGATTTCCCTAGGGGTCGCGCCGGCGGTGGCGGAAAAGGACGCCTGCCGGATTGAGCATGTGCTGAGCGCGGAGAGTTTTTCCGCCATCAAGCGGCATGTGGAGGAAAACGAAAGAACGTAGCAACATCATCATCCGTTCCCCATGGCGTGCGCCATGGGGAACTTTTTTTCTGAGCGGCGGTTCCCTCTTGACAAACTGGCCTGCCTGCTTTATACTGATAATACCCCCCAGGGGTGGGGTATTATCTTATGAAGCGCCCCTCTTCGGGGCATGCTGAATACAGCGTCTCAAGAAAGCAGGTGACCTTTTGAAACAATCCTTTGATGTGACTGGTATGACCTGTTCCGCCTGTGTGGCCCACGTGGAAAAGGCGGTCTCCAAACTGGAGGGGGCCCAGTCGGTCAGTGTCAGCCTGATGACCAACTCCATGTCGGTGCAATACGACGAGTCGGCGGTTGACCCCTCCGCCATCTGCAAGGCGGTGGAGGACGCGGGCTATCACGCCAAGCCCCAGGGCGGCCAGACGGCCGCGCCGCCAGTGTCACCCTCCGCCGCTCTGGAGGAGGAGGCCAGGGGCATGAAGCGGAGGTTGATTCTCTCCTTTTGTTTTTTGATCCCCCTCTTCTATATCTCCATGGGGCATATGATGGGCGCCCCCCTTCCCTCTTTCCTCCACGGCACGGAAAACGCACTGGCCTTTGCCTTTACCCAACTTCTGCTCACCCTGCCCATTCTTTATGTCAACGACAAGTACTATAAGGTGGGCTTCCGCAGCCTGTGGAAGCGCTCTCCCAACATGGATTCCCTCATTGCCGTGGGCTCCGCAGCCGCTATGGTCTATGGCGTGTTCGCCATTTATCAGATCGGTTTCGGCCTGGGGCACAGTGACCCGGCTCTGGTGAGCAAGTGGTCTATGGATCTCTATTTCGAGTCTGCCGGTATGATTCTCACCCTCATCACCCTGGGCAAGTATCTGGAAACCCGATCCAGGGGCAAAACCAGTCAGGCCATTTCCAAGCTCATTGACCTGGCTCCCAAAACCGCCTCCGTCCTCCGGGACGGCGCTGAGGTCGAAGTTCCGGTGGAGGAAGTCCGGGAAGGGGATCTGATCGTGGTCCGGCCTGGGGAGTCCATCCCGGTAGACGGCGTAATTACAGAGGGCTCCTCTGCCGTGGACGAGTCCGCCATCACCGGGGAATCCATCCCGGTGGAGAAGGCCGAAGGGGATTCCGTGGTTTCCGCAACCTTGAACCGGACTGGATCTTTCACCTTCCGGGCCACACGGGTGGGCGTGGACACCACCCTGTCCCAAATCATCCGTCTGGTGGAGGAGGCGGCTTCCTCCAAGGCTCCCATTGCCAAGCTGGCGGACAAGGTTGCCGGCATCTTTGTGCCGGTGGTCATGACCATCGCCGTTGTGACTGCCCTGGTTTGGCTGATTGCCACTGGCGGAGGCGTCACCGCCGCCCTGACCGCGGGTGTGGCCGTTCTGGTCATCTCCTGTCCCTGCGCGTTGGGACTGGCCACGCCGGTAGCCATTATGGTGGGCACTGGCAAGGGGGCGGAGCACGGAATTCTGATTAAATCGGCCGAGGCACTGGAAACGCTTCATGGCATTACCACGGTGGTATTGGACAAAACCGGCACCATCACCGAGGGGCGGCCCCGCGTCACCGATGTTATCGCCCTAGGGGACGTGACGGAAGAGGAGCTGCTTTGCATCGCCGCCTCATTGGAGGCTCCCTCTGAGCACCCCTTGGCGGAGGCTGTCACCGCTGAGGCCAAGGAGCGGAATATTCCGCTGTGTCCGGTCCGAAGGTTTGAGGCCATTCCCGGCCGGGGCGTCACCGGCCAGATAGATGGTGAGACCTTCCTGGCGGGCAACCGGGCGCTGATGGAGGCCGCGGGCCTGTCCTTGAGCGGGCTGAACCGTCAGGCGGAGGTCTTGGCGGACCAGGGAAAAACACCCCTGTACTTCGGGCAGGAAGGGAAGCTCTGCGGCCTGATCGCTGTGGCGGATGTGGCCAAGGACACCAGCCAGGAGGCTATTTCCTCTTTCCAGGGCATGGGTATTCAGGTGGTCATGCTCACCGGCGACAACCAGCGGACGGCCAACGCCATCGCTGCCCAGATGGGGGTGGACCGGGTGGTGGCCCAGGTGCTGCCCCAAGACAAGGCTCAGGTGGTGGCAAAGCTTCAGAGCGAGGGCCGGAGGGTGGCCATGGTGGGCGACGGCATCAACGATGCCCCGGCCCTGGCCCGTGCGGACGTAGGCATCGCCATTGGCGCGGGCACGGACGTGGCCATTGAGTCGGCGGACGTGGTGCTGATGAAGAGCGATTTGAAGGACGCGGTCACAGCGGTCCAGCTCTCCCGGGCCACTCTGCGGAACATTAAGCAGAATCTGTTCTGGGCCTTTTTCTACAACGCCATCGGTATCCCTTTGGCTGCCGGTGTGTTTTATCCCCTGCTGCAATGGCAGCTCAACCCCATGTTTGCCGCCGCCGCCATGAGTCTGAGCTCTGTGTGTGTGGTGTCTAACGCCCTGCGCCTTCGTTTTTTCCAGCCGAAGGCCGTCCCTGCCGCCTCCGTTCCGCATGGGCCGGATGTGGAGGTGGAAACCAAAACAGAAGGAGAGATCAACATGGAAAAGAAATTGATGATTGATGGCATGATGTGCGCTCACTGCACTGGACGGGTGGAAAAGGCCCTTTCGGCAGTGCCCGGCGTAACCGGTGTGGTGATGAGCCTGGAAGGCAAGTCGGCCACGGTCACACTGTCCCAGCCGGTGGAAGACGCGGTGCTGACCCAGGCGGTCACAGATGCCGGCTACACGGTGGTGTCGTTGACGTGAAGGCGGACAAGGCTCAGGTAACCCGCCTGTTGAAGACAGCACGGGGCCAGCTGGACGGCATTTTGAAGATGGTGGAGGAGGACCGTTACTGTGTGGACATCTCCAACCAGCTCATGGCAACCCAGTCCATTCTGGGCCGGGTGAACAGCGCCGTCCTACAGGCTCACATGGCCTGCTGTGTCCGGGAGGCCGTGGCGGCGGGCGACGCTGAGGAAAAGCTGAACGAGATCGGCCAGGTTCTGGATAAGCTGACAAAGTAAAATCTTGACGAAACGCCCCTCCGGCATGTGTTATGCCGGAGGGGCGTTTTTTCAATCAGCGTCAGATTTTTGCGTGCGCGGTATAACGTTTCCCTGCTTTTCGCTCTAACTGGTGCGGATTCCACCAAACTTTCTCCCCGAGCATCAAGCGTCGCTCAACCTTTCAGAAAAAGCAGGCAGCAGGACGGGCTGAATCTGGCGTTCCTCCAAAGCGGCTTGGGCAGCGTCTGGGATCAGCGCCATGTCGGCCACCAGTGAGTTAGGCTTGTGGAATGGGTCATCCTGCCGGAAGGGCACGAAGTAGATGTGCTTGCGGCAGAAGAGCTCCCCCATATTTTTCAGGGAAATTGCCAAGCCGTCGTTGGTGGCTGGAGCCAGCAGCACTGGCCGTCCGTTCCTCAGGTGTGATTTGACCGCCATTGTCACGGTAGTGTCCGTGATGCCGGCGGCCAACTTGGCCAGAGTGTTGCCTGTGCAGGGGGCCACGATCAGCAGGTCCAGCAATTTTTTAGGGCCGATAGGCTCTGCCTGATGGATGGCCAGAATAGGCTTCCGGCCGCAGATTTCCTCCATCCGGGCCAGATGCTCCGCCGCAGTGCCGAACCGGCTGTCGGTTTCAGCGCTGTGCTCAGAGACGATGGGGGTCACCGTCCCGAAGCGGGCCGCAACAGCTTCTAAGGCTGGCATCACCGCCCCATAAGTGCAGTAGGATCCGCAGAAGGCGAATCCCACCCGGATATGTTCCATAGTTATCCTCCCAATTCCTGCAAGATGTGATAGATGGTGTCCCGGATGATCTTGCCCGAGGTCACCGGGGCCACCTTGCCGGGCAGGGACAGGGCCCAGATGGCTTTCACCCCTAGCCGGGCTGCCGCCTCAAAGTCAACGCCTCCCGGCTTGCTGGCCAAATCAATGACCAGGCATCCCGGCGACAGGTCGGCCAGCCGGGTACTGTTCAGCACCTGAGCCGGGACGGTATTGATGATGAGGTCATAGCCGCACAGCCAGCCCTCCAGCTCCTCGGTCTGTTCGGCGCCGTAGCCGTAGGCCTCAATCCAGGCCAGATCCCGGTAGGTCCGGGCAGACACAGTTACCCGCGCCCCCAGCCCGGCCAGCCTGTGGGCCAGCAGCTTTCCCACCCGTCCAAAGCCGATGACCAGCACCCGGGCGTCGTAGAGGGTGATGGGCAGCTCCTCCATGGCGATTTGGACCGCGCCCTCGGCGGTGGGCACCGCGTTGGCGATGGCCAGCTCCTCCCGCGCAAAGTAGTCCCGCAGAATGAGCCCGCGGGCGTTGGCCTCAGCGGCGGCCTCTGGCGTCACCCGCCCGGCGCAGATCACCTGTTCTGGGTTCAGTTCGTCCAGCACCGCGGTCAGCGGCGTCTTTCGTTCGGACAGCGGCGCGTTGAGCATACCGTCTTCTCCGGTCACGGGCAGCGGCAGCACCACACAGTCCGCCTGGCCGATGCGTTTGAGGGAGCTTTCCCCTCCGATTCCATCCATCTGTTCCAGTCCGTAGGTATGTACGGTGTGACCGTCATCCGCCAGCAGCTCCGCCAGCTTAACCTGGCGCAGGTCGCCGCCGGCGACCCAAACGTTCCATTCTCGTTTCACAGTATTCCTCCTCCCTGCCTTCCCCGGCGGGAAAGGCTCCGGCTGTCACATCCTATGACAGCCAAAGGCCGCAGGTGCTTGCACACCTGCGGCCTTTGGGGGACGCTGCTTCTTTTTCTTGAACGGAAATGTTATGGCATAAAATCATCGGGCGGCTCGTGGGACAAAGCACAGGACGGCTTCGGATCATAAATAGGGATGTTTCCTCCATGAACGCAAAAAATTTGATACGGCTTCTCCGCCTGGATCATCTCATCATCCTCTGTTGACAAGGCGTACAACATCGCGTCTGTCAGTGTGGACAGGGACTGCTCCACCTCTCCCCGTGCGTCTTTCCGATTTCGTTCCTTCTTGATGGCGTTGAGGACAGATTTCATGCAGTAGGATTCAAATACCATTTCTTTAAATCGTTCAAATCTTTTCATAATCAAAACTCCTAATTTGTCCCTCTAC
>JAAWCD010000034.1 GCA_022793095.1 Oscillospiraceae bacterium
CCTCCCTTCCCCTGGGCTACAATCAGATCGAGATACAGCGGGGCTTGACTACTTCAAGCACCGCTATTTTTGTACCCTTCACCACCCAGGAGCTGTTTCAGAGCGGCGGCGAAGCCCTTTACTACGGGCTGAACGCACTTTCCAACAACCTTATCACGGTGGACAGAAAGGCGCTTAAAAACCCCAAGGGATACCGCTTCTTCGCCATGTCCCGTTCCCTCTCTTTTCCGTTTCATGGCTTCATTTTATCACTTCACAAGTCCTATATTCAGGACTTTTCTCTGGCTGATTAAAAGGGATAACCATATTTAAAAATTGCCCTGGAAGAAGCCTTACAGCTTCTTCCAGGGCAATTCGCACTTAATTACAGATTACTCCTCTTCAGCCTCGTCCGCATCCTCTGAGGGCTCCTCCAGCAAAGCGCGGATCGACAGGGAAACCTTCTCCTTCTCCATGTCGATATCGGTAATCCGAACATCGACCATCTGGCCTTCGCTCAGCACATCACCGGGCTTGTCAATCCGGTGATCCGCAATCTGAGAAATGTGAATCAGACCGTCCACCCCGGGAACAATCTCAGCAAACGCGCCAAAGGTCATCAGCTTGACCACCCGCACGTTGGCCACGTCACCCACCTGATAAGTGCTGGTGAACTTCTCCCAAGGCTGCTCGTTGGGATCCTTCATACCCAAAGAAATCTTCTTCTTCTCCGGATCTGCGGAAATCACATACACTTCAACACTGTCGCCCACAGAGACAACCTCAGAGGGGTGCTTGATGCGGCTCCAGGACAGCTCGGAGATATGAACCATGCCGTCCACACCACCAATGTCCACAAACGCGCCGTAGGAAGTCAGAGACTTCACCACACCAGTATAGCGCTTGCCAGCCTCGATTTCGGCCCAAACCTTGGCGGCCTTCTCTGCGCGCTCCTCAGCGGTAACCACACGGATAGAACCCACCACACGGCGGCGGGACCGGTTGACCTCGGTGATACGCAGGCGCACCATCTGCTTGACCAGCGTGGACATGGGCACATCCTTGCCCAGACCAGTCTGGGACGCAGGGATGAACACCCGGATGCCCCGGACGCTGACAACCACACCACCCTTGTTCTCCTCGGTGACCTTGCCCTCGACCGTGGTCTTGGCCTCGTAAGCGGCTTCCACGTCCTCCCAGTTCTTCACAGAGTCCAGGCGGCGCTTGGACAGGGTGGCCACGCCCTCCTGGTCGTTGACCCGCATGACGTAGGTTTCGATTTCGTCCCCTACCTTGACCAGCTCCTCCGGCTTCACCGTGGGATCGTCGGTCAGTTCGCTCATCGGAATGTATCCGGCGTGCTTGGTGCCCAAATCGACCTGAACCTCTGTGGGGGTAATATTTACGACTGTGCCGGTCACCTTGTCCCCATTATTTAAAGTTTTGATCGATTTCTCCAGCATCTCAGCAAAGGATTCTTCGATCTCCATGATTTCTTCGCTCATTTTGTCATAGACCTCCTTTATTATCCACCCAGGCGTCGAGGCGCCTGCGGTGATACCAACAGAAGCTGCCCCCGCCAGTGCGCCCTGTGGAATCGCGCTGGCCTGCTCGACCCACAACACACGGGAACAGCGCTCACGGCACAGCTCCGCAAGCCGCTTCGTATTGGAGCTCTTCCGATCCCCGATCACGATCATGGCGTCGCACTGAGCCGCTAAAGTCTCCGCCTCCGCCTGCCGTTTATACGTAGCATTACATATTGTATCAAATATTTCTGCGTTTGTACACAGTTTTTTTGCTTTTTCTACGCACCTGCCCCAAATTTCCTGTGTAGATGTGGTCTGAGAGACTAATGTAACTGGAATATCCTTCCTATTTTCACCCTCAGACAGCCATTTTTCCAATTCTTCTCCATTCTCCACCACCACCGGAGCCTTGCACCACCCCGCAATGGCTGTCACCTCCGGATGGGTCCGGGTTCCCACGATGACCGCAGTACGGCCCTTCTCCTCCGCCCCGGCCACCAGCTTGTGGATTCGGGCCACGTAGGGACAGGTGGCGTCCAGAATCTGAATCTTCCGGGCCTTCAGGGCGTCGTAGACCGCCCGGACCTCGCCGTGGGAGCGGATAATAACCCGTCCTCCCGGCTCAGCCTCCTCAGGCGTGGACACACAGCCCACGCCCTGAGCAGCCAGCCGCTCCACCACATGGTTGTTGTGGATGACCGGGCCCAGCATGACGCAGGGCCCAGCCTCCTGAGCGGACTGCTCCGCCAGCTCCACTGCCCGGCGGACGCCGAAGCAAAAGCCCGCAGTCTGGGCCAGGCGCACCGTCCGTCTCATGCCTGCCCCTCCAGATGGCGGATGCGTTCCATCAAATCCTCCGCAATGGCGTGATATTCCTCCGGCGTGCCCCGCTTTCCGGCCACCTGGGGCTGGTAGGGCTGGCCGATGACCACAGTTGTAGGCCGGAACCAGCGCTTTTTCGCCGGAATATAGACCGGAATGATCGGCACATTCAGCCGGGTGGACAGCATGGCCGCGCCGGCCTTGGCATTCACGTTTTCCCCCTCGCCCACGCGGGTGCCCTCCGGGAACATCATCAGCTTATCGCCCCCTTTGAGGAAGCGCATGGATTTTTTCACCGCGTTCACATCAGCGGTGCTCCGGTCCACGCCGAACACGCCCGCCCGGCCCAGCAGCCAGCCAATGATGGGAACCCGCATAATCTCTATTTTTGCCATGGCCCGCAGCGGATATTTTCGCTGAAAGGCGAACACCGCGAAAAACGGATCGGAGGCGGTGGTGTGATTGGGGCAGATGATTGCCGCGCCCTCTGGAATATGCTCCCGTCCAATGGCCCGAACAGGGTGGAAAAGCTGAAAGAAGGGGAAAATCACGGCGTACAGCAAGCGGTAAGCCCGGTCCATGCGGCTGTTCATAGGGCAATTCTCCTCTGAATCGTGTCGAGGAGCAGAGTGAAGCTGTCCTCCAATGAAATCCCAGTTGTGTCCACTTGGACAGCGTCCTCCGCCCGGCGCAGGGGTGCTACCGGACGGTTCATATCGTTTTGGTCCCGCTCGGTCAGGTCGGCCAGCACGTTTTCATAAGTGCTGTCCATCCCCCGCTCCAACAGCTCCGCATGACGGCGGCGGGCCCGCTCCTCCGGCGCGGCGGTCAGGAAAATCTTCACATCCGCGTTTGGGAGCACCACAGTGCCGATGTCCCGGCCGTCCATGACCACGTTCCGCGTGGCGGCCAGGTCCCGCTGTTTTTGCAGCAGGAACGACCGGACCTCCGGAATGGCGGACACTCGGGAGGCGTACAGGGAAATCTCCGGACGGCGGATCTCCGCCGTCACATCCTCACCGTTCAGGTACATATGCTGAAGACCGTCCGCGCCGTAATCCAGCGCCACCTTCAAGCCGGGCAGCAGCGCGGCTGTGCCGGCGCTGTCCTCCACACCGGCCCGCCGGGCGGCCAAACCTACCGTGCGGTAAATGGCGCCGGTGTCCACATACAAAAATCCAAGGGCTTCCGCCACCCGCTTGGCCATGGTGCTCTTCCCCGCGCCAGCCGGCCCGTCAATGGCCACACTGAAACACTTCACGCCGGTCCCTCCTTTTTTCTGTTCTTTTCTTGAAAGAAAAGAACCAAAAGAACTTGAAGCTGATCTTCCTGCTCGTCTGGCAAAGACCTGGGGCACACCGCCCCGCAGTACGCCGGAAAGCTCTTTGCGAAGCTTTCGTTCAAGAAATCGCGGACGCGTCTCCCGCGGCATGGCCGGTGGCCCAGGCGATTTGCAGATTGAAGCCGCCGGTGTAGGCGTCCACGTCCAAAAGCTCCCCAGCCAGGTAGAGCCCGGCCACCAGCTTGGATTCCATCGTCGCCGGATTGACCTCCGACACCTTGACCCCGCCGGAGGTAACGATAGCCTCCTCCACCGGACGGGGACCCTCGATCTCCACCCGGAAGCCCTTCAGCGCCTCCAGCATCTGGCGGCGCTGCTGCCGGGTGACTGAGTGTACCTTTAAATCTCCGGGAACCCCGGCGTACTCGCACAACACCGGCGCCATGGTCCGAGGGACCAGTCCGCACAGCAGATTCTGAACATCCCGGTTGGCGTTCTCCTCAAAATCCCGCAGCAAACGGGCGTTCAGCTTCTGCTCATCCAGCGCGGGCTTTAAATCAATGACGGCCGTATACTGGTCCTTGTCAAAGGAACGCATATGGGCGCTGGCGCTCAAAATCAGAGGGCCGGAGAGGCCGAAATGGGTGAACAGCAGCTCCCCGAAGTCCTCGAACATCACTTTTTTCTTCTGGTTTTTCACCTTGACCGCCACATTTTTCAGGGCCAATCCCTGCATCCGGGCGCAAAAACCGTCCCGCGCCGTCAGGGGGACCAGGGAGCCCTTTAGGGGAACCACCGTGTGACCCATAGCCTCCGCCATGCGGAAGCCGTCGCCGGTGGAGCCGGTCAGGGGATAGGATACCCCGCCGGTGGCCAGAATCACCCGGTCCCCTGCCAGAGTGGCCCCATCCTCCAGCCGGAGACCGGAAGCCCGGCCCTCCCTGGTCAAAACCGCCTCTGCCCGGCCCTGGATGATGGATACATGCCGGCGGCGCAGCTCGTGAAACAGGGCGTCAATGATATCGGCCGCCTTGCCGGACACGGGAAAGACCCGGCTGCCCCGCTCTGTTTTCAGGGCCACGCCCAGCCGTTCAAAATAGGCCATGACCTGCTCCGGAGGGAACCGGTCCATGGCGCTGTAAAGAAACCGGCCGTTTCGGGGGGTGTTTTGCAGCACCTCCGCCGCCGGGCAGTTGTTGGTCACGTTGCACCGGCCCTTTCCGGTGATGTAAAGCTTCCGCCCCAGCTTGGGATTCCGTTCCACCAGCGTCACCTTGGCGCCCTGAGCCGCCGCGGTTGCCGCGGCCATCATGCCGGCCGCTCCCCCACCAACTACAATAATGTGATTCACGTTACAGCTCCTCGCCGGGCTTTTCATAGACCTGGTATTCCTCCCAGATGCCTTCCAGCCGTTCAAAGGTGGCGGACAATTCTTGATCCATCTTCCGGCCCACCGCCACAATCAGGGCGTTGACCAGACTGAGGGGTGCCACCAGGGAGTCCACAAAGGAGGCCATGTCGCTCTTGGCCAGCAGGGTGTGGTCCGCAATGGCGGACAGCGGAGATGCCTCGCTGTCCGTGATGGCGACCACCCTGGCCCCTTGGGCGCTGGCGTACTGCATGGCCTTCACGGTGCGCCTGGAGTAACGGGGGAAGGAGGCGCCGATGAACACATCCTCCGGCCCAATGTGCAAAATCTGCTCAAAGACCTCGCTGGTGGAGGTGGTGCGGACCGTGAACACGTTGTCAAAAATCATGTTGAAGTAGAAGCTGAGAAAATCGGAAATGGCAGCGGCGGACCGCACGCCTAAAATATAGATGCGGCGGGCCTTCACTATGCTGTCCACCGCCGCTTCAAAGCTTTCCCGGTCAAGCTCCTCCAAAGTCATCCGCAGCTTCTCAATGTCAGATTGAAGCACCATGGCCAAAATATCCTGGTCGCCAATGCGGTCGTTTGAAACCTCAATGCGCTGGACCGAGGTGAGCTTGTTGCGGATCATTTCCTGAAGAGCCCGCTGCATGCTGGGGTATCCGTCGTAGCCCAGCTCGGCGGCGAACCGCACGACGGTGGACTCGCTGACGTTCACGGTTTTGCCCAGCTTGCTGGCGGTCATGAAGGCCGCTTTGTCGTAAGAATGTGAAATATAGTTGGCAATCAGCTTCTGACCCTTGGAAAAGCCAGTCATATTTGCCTGTATTGTTGCCAAAATGTCTGTTGCCATTCTGTTACTCCCACTGTGGTTGTGCCACGTTGTTTCCCTGCCGGAGCCTACCTGCTGCGAATAGGCGCACAAGTGTGTTTATTGTAGCTTTTTTTTCTCCAAAATGCAAGTGTATTCCGTGGGACTTTTCCTCTTTTTTTCAGGAGCGCGCCCGAAAAGCGGGATTTGTAGCTGTGGATAGCACTTGACACGTATTTCGCACCATGGTAATATACTAAAAACAGATGACAACCGCAGAGAACGGAAAGAGTAACAGAGCGCCCAAGGAACAGAGAGGTCCTGCCGTTGGCTGAAAGCGGGACTGCGGCGGGGCCTGTGAACGTGCGTCCGGGAGCGGGAGGGGCAATGCCCTCCGGCTGGCCCTCGATAACGGGCCGGGTCCGGCTCAGCTTGGGCCGGCAGAGTAATCGCAGGAGTGGAACCGCGTCAGAACGCCTCTTGTGCCGTCAGGCACAGGAGGTTTTTCTCGTTTCTTGAGCGCTTGAACGACACTTGATTTTGCGAAGCAAAATCTGAGTGGAGCCCATACCCTTTCGGGTGAAACGGAGCAAAAAGAGCGTCAAGCTGGTTCTGCCGGGCATTTTCTAAGGAGTTAACATTTATGAACTGGTTCAGTCGTTTGAATGAGACCTTGGGCGCATATCAGGCCAGGGACCCGGCGGCGCGGAGTAAAATCGAGATTTTTCTGCTCTATCCTGGTGTGCATGCCATCATTTATCACCGGTTCGCCCACTTTTTGTACCGGCACAGGCTGAAATTTCTGGCCCGTGCGGTCTCCCAGTGGAGCCGTCATTGGACGGGGATTGAGATTCATCCCGGCGCGGTCATTGGGCGGCGGTTCGTCATTGACCACGGCATGGGCATTGTCATCGGCGAGACCGCCGAGGTGGGCGACGATGTGCTGCTCTACCACGGGGTGACACTGGGGGGCACCGGCAAGGACCAGGGTAAGCGGCATCCCACCATCGGAAACAATGTGATGATTTCCTGTGGGGCCAAGGTACTGGGCCCCTTCCGGGTGGGGGACAATTCCCGTATCGCCTCCAACGCCGTGGTGCTCTCAGAGATTCCCGAAGACGCCACCGCCGTGGGCGTGCCCGCCCGCGTGGTCCGCATCGCCGGAGAAAAGGTGAATTTCGCCGGCAGCGTGGACCAGATTCACGTCACCGATCCGGTGCAAAAGGAATTGCAGGCCATGCACTCCCGGCTGGAATTCTTGGAAAAGCTGATGGACGGGCAGTGCACAGAGAAGGAATAACAAATCCTTTTTCTTGGAAGCGCGAACGACAGTTGATGTTGGAAGCAAAATCTGAGTGGAGTCCACCCCCTTTCGGGTGAACAGAAACAAAAAGAGCTTCAAACTTCAGACTCCCAGTAGAATCCGTTTAAAGTTCTTTTGGTTCGTTTCTTTCAAGAAAAGAACAGGAAAGGAATTTGAATATGAAATTATACAACTCGGCCACTCATAAGCGGGAAGAATTCATTCCCAACGAGCCTGGCAAGGTGGGAATGTACACTTGTGGTCCCACGGTCTACCACTTCGCCCACATTGGCAATCTGCGGAGCTATCTGATGGAGGACATTCTGGAAAAATACCTCCGCTGGACCGGCTACAATGTGACCCGTGTGATGAATATCACCGATGTGGGCCATCTGTCTTCTGATGCGGACACCGGCGAGGACAAGATGCTCAAGGGCGCCCGGCGGGAACACAAAACCGTCATGGAAATCGCCAAATTCTACACTGACGCCTTCTTTGACGACTGCAAAAAACTGAACATCAAAACTCCCGATGTGGTTGAGCCCGCCACCAGCTGTATTGACGAGTATATCAAAATCATCACCCGGCTGATGGACACTGGCTATGCCTACAAGGCCGGTGGCAACATCTATTTCGACACCTCCAAGCTGGAACGGTATTATATCTTCAATGACCATGACGAGGAGGATTTGGCTGTCGGCGTCCGGGAAGGCGTGGAGGAGGACGCCAACAAGCGGAACAAAGCCGATTTCGTTCTCTGGTTCACCAAGAGCAAGTTCGACGGCCAGGAGCTGAAATGGGATTCCCCTTGGGGTGTGGGCTATCCCGGCTGGCATATTGAGTGCTCCGGCATCTCTATGAAGTACCTGGGCGATCGGCTGGATATCCATTGCGGCGGCGTGGACAACGCCTTCCCGCACCACACCAATGAAATCGCCCAGAGCGAGGCATACCTTGGTCACAAGTGGTGCAACTACTGGATGCACGTCCACCATCTGAACACCACCGGCGGCAAAATGTCCAAGTCCAAGGGCGAGTTTTTGACCGTATCCCTGCTGGAGGAGAAGGGCTATGACCCTTTGGTGTACCGGTTCTTCTGCCTCCAGTCCCACTACCGGAAAGCGCTGGTGTTCTCCTGGGAGAACCTGGATAACGCCAAGGCTGCCTTTGACAAGCTGATTGCCAAGGCCGCGGCCCTGACGCCGGAGGACGGCGGCGTGGACCAGGAGGCGTTTGAAGCCTACCGGAAAAAATTTGACGAGGCTCTGGGCAATGACCTGAACACCTCGCTGGGCATTACGGCGTTGTATGACGTGCTGAAGGCCAAGACCAACAGCGCCACCAAACGGGCGCTGCTGGACAGCTTTGACCAGGTGCTGGGCCTGGACCTTCTGGCCAAGGCCGATAGGAAGCGGGCCGCAGAGGAGAAGCGGAAAGCATCCGCGCCGTCCTCCAGCGGCATCATCATCACCGGCGAGGGAGACCCGGCCATTGACGCGCTGGTTCTCCAGCGGGCGGAGGCCAAGAAGTCCAAGAATTGGGCGGAGGCCGACCGCATCCGGGATGAACTCAAGGCCCAAGGCATTGAAGTCACTGACACTAAGGAAGGCGCGAGCTGGCGAAAAGTCTGATATTTGCGGAGTACACCGGGGAAATGATGGGGCAAGTTATTTCCCTGGTGTATTTTTAAGCAATCAGAATACGTTTTGTAATCTCCGCGGGCGGATTTTATCCGGCTGCTCCCTTATTGGCCAGGGGGAGCGCCCTCCCTGGCTGCGGCGCAAAAATGGGATTGTAGAACGTTCGGAAAAGGACTATAATGAACGTATCTGTCAAGCGCATGTGAGGATTTCGCTAGATGTTTCAGGAGGTGAGCTGAATGGACAAGAGAGTTTTGAAGCTTGGACGGCACGCCGGAGAAAACGGGCTGGCCTTTCTCAAATGGGTGGTGTTTTCCTGCTTGATTGGCCTGATTGTGGGGGCGGTGGGCAGTGTCTTCCACCATGGGATTGAGCTGGCCACGGAGGTCCGGGCCCGGCATGACTGGATCATCTGGCTGCTGCCGCTGGCCGGCGTGTGCATTGCTCAAATTTATAAGGTGTGCGGGATGGAGCGGGACCAGGGAACCAATTTTATCATCACCTCTGTCCGGGAGAACACCATCATCCGCCTGCGGACCGCGCCGCTGATTATTGTGGCAACCATCCTCACCCATTTAACGGGAGGATCTGCCGGGCGGGAGGGCGCGGCCCTCCAGATGGGCGGGGCGCTTTCAGGGCGGATTGGCCGTTGGATGAAGCTGGATGAGATGGACGAGCGGATCATCACCATGAGCGGCATGGCCGCCGCCTTTTCCGCTCTGTTCGGCACGCCGCTGGCCGCCGCCATGATGTCCATGGAGGTGGTCAGTGTGGGCCGGCTTTACTACGCAGCCATTGTGCCCTGCACCTTGTCCGCCCTGATCGCTCAGCTTGTTGCGGGACAGTCCGGCATTGTGCCCACGACCTTCCAAGTGGAGGCGGTTCCTGAGCTGTCTGCGGCTTCCCTTGTCCGCTGCCTGTTGCTGGGGGTGCTCTGTGCGCTGCTTTCCATGCTGTTCTGCGTGATTCTCCACACGGGAAGCCATCTGTACAGCCAGGTCACCTCGAATCAGACCCTTCGGGCCCTGCTGGGGGGCGTGCTGGTGCTGGGGCTGACTTTGCTGCTGGGCGTCCGTGACTACAACGGGGCAGGCATGGAGGTCATCCATCGGGCGGTGGCTGGTGAGGCCAGGCCGGAGGCGTTTCTGTTGAAAATGTTGTTCACAGCCCTGACCCTTTGCGCCGGGTTCAAAGGCGGGGAAATCGTTCCGGCCTTTTTCACCGGGGCCACCTTCGGCTGTGTGGCAGGGCCGCTGCTGGGCCTGCCCGCTTCCTTCGCCGCCTCGGCTGGCATGGTTGCGGTGTTCTGCGGTGTCACCAACTGCCCGCTGACCTCGATCCTGCTGGCCTATGAGCTGTTCGGCGGAACGGGACTGCCGGTTTATGCAATGGTCATCGCCGTATCCTACATGCTTTCCGGATATTATGGACTTTACACAGAGCAAATTATTGTTTACTCTAAGCTGCGTCTGGAATTTGTGGACGCCAAGACAAAATAATCAGATTTCAGGAGGTTTCATCATGTTTCGTGAAATGAGACGGAACCGTCAACTGCTGTCCCAGGCGGACAGCGCCGCCGTTCTGGACCGGGGCGGCTCCGGGGTGCTTGCGCTCAGCGGGGACGACGGATATCCCTACGCGGTACCCCTCAGCTATGTCCGGCAAAAAGACAAGCTGTTTTTCCACTGTGCCACCACTGGCCACAAGCTGGACGCCCTTCAAAGGAGTGATAAGGCGTCCTTCTGCGTGATTGACCAGGATCAAGTCGTACCAGAGGCGTACACCACCTGGTTCCGGAGTGTGATTGCGTTTGGGCGGCTCCGTATCCTGGAGGACGAAGGAGAGCAGCGGAAAGCCCTTACGCTGCTGGCCCAAAAGTACGCGCCAGAGGCTGGGGAAGAGGGATTGGAGCAGGAAATCGGGAAGGCGGCCGGCCGGCTGTGCGTACTGGAGCTGTCCATCGAGCACATGACCGGCAAGGAAGCCATTGAACTGGTAAAGGCGCGGTCTTCCTTTTCTTGAAAGAAAAGGAGGCGAAAAGAATTTCAAACTGGCGTGCCGCGGCACAGTGCCCGTTTCCCAACCGCCGGTCTGATGGGGTCATGCAAGCCTCCAGATCCGCACCATCCAAAGTAGAACCAGTTTAACGTTCTTTGTCAAGCTTTCTTTACAAGAAAGCGGGAAGGGAGGGGGGTGGCTTGATTACTGCCGCCTTGGAGCCGGGGGGAAGCCGGCCGTTATATGAACAGCTCTACCTTCATATCCGCTTGGAAATCAGCCAGGGCCGCCTGGCCGCCGGAGAACGCCTGCCCTCCAAGCGTGCCTTGGCGTCTCACCTGAAAATCAGCGTGGTCACAGTGGAGGGCGCTTATCAGCAGCTTTTGGCAGAGGGCTATATCCGCTCCGAGCCCAAGCGGGGCTTCTTTGTCCAGCCTCTGGAGCCTGTCACACCTCCTCCGCAGGCGGATCCTGCCCCGTCTCCGCCGCCGCTTCTGTCCGCCCCTCCGCTGCGGTATGACTTTACCACCAACGCCGTTGACACGGCCATTTTTCCATTTTCTACCTGGGCCAAGCTGTCCCGCGAGGTGCTGAGCCGCCGGGACACCGCCCTCCTGGACGCCCTGCCGCCCCAGGGCGCGCCAGAGCTGCGGGAGGCCATTGTCCACCACCTCTACCGCTTCCGCGGCATGCGGGTGGAGCCGGAACAGATTGTGGTCGGGGCCGGATCCGAGTACCTGACCACGCTGCTGACCCAGCTGCTGGGCCGGTCGGGAGGCTGGGCTGTGGAAGACCCGGGATATCCCAAGACAGCCCGAATCCTGGCCTCCAATGGGGTGGAGGTCTGCCCGGTTCCTCTGGACGGGCAGGGGCTTCAGGTGGACGCGCTGGCCGGGTCCGGTGCGCGGGTGGTCCACGTCACCCCGTCGCATCACTTTCCCATGGGCACCGTGATGCCCATGGGACGCCGGGCCGCGCTCCTGTCCTGGGCGGAGCAGCGTCCGGACCGCTATATTATTGAAGACGATTACGACAGTGAGTTCCGATTTTCAGGACGGCCCATTCCCGCCCTGCAAGGTCTGGACCGGAGGGAGCGGGTGGTTTACCTCAACACCTTTGCCAAGAGCCTGGCGCCCTCTCTTCGGATTAGCTATCTGGTTCTGCCGCCCCATCTGGCGGAGGAGTACGGACGCCGCCTGCTGTTTTACGCCTCCACGGTCCCGTCTTTTGAGCAGTACACCCTGGCCCGGTTTATGGAGGGCGGTCATTTTGAACGGCACATCGCCCGGGCGCGGACCCGTTACCGTGCCCGGAAGGCCCATCTCATGGCGGCAGCCGGGGAAGCGGGCCTGCTGGGGCACGGACGCATTTTGGGCGCGGACGCGGGCCTGCACTTTCTGCTTCAGCTGGACGACCCCAGGCCAGAGGCGGAATTGGCTCAGCTGGCCGCGCAGGCGGGGGTGGGAGTCTATCCTCTTTCCCGCTACTACCGGGAGCTGCCGCCGGCTGGACAGCCGCCCACCCTGGTCATGGGCTATGCCCGCCTGCCCGCCGGGGACATTGCGCCCGCCTGCCGCCAGCTGGCCGCTGCCTGGGGATTCGCTCCCCTTTCTTGAGCGGAAACAAAAGAACTTTAAACCGGCGTAAATACAGCGCTCCACGGAAATCGGTGCAATCCGCCAGCTAAAGTTCTTTGCGGCGCTTCCCTTCAAGAAAGCGCCGTACTTTAACAAGAAAAGGATGTTGTTTTTTGAAGCTGCACATGATTGAGGCACCCATCTCCGCCGGGTCTCCTACCCAAGGTTCCGAATGTGCCTTCCGTGCCATTCGTGCCGCCGGACTTCCCCCAGCCTTCGATGCCCATGAGGTCTCTTGGGTCCCCATGGACCCGCCAGCCCCTTCCAAAGACTTCCCACACCATTTGAAACACCTGCCCCAGGTCCAGGCCGTCTGCAAGGGCGTTCGGGAACGGGTGCTGGAGGCCCTGGACGAGGGGGCCTTTCCCATCATTCTGGGCGGGGATCACTCCATCGGTATGGGCTCCATTGCCGCATTGGGAGAACGCTTCGGACCGGACCAGCTTTCGGTGGTTTGGATTGACGCCCACACAGATATCAACACGGACCGTTCCACCCATTCCGGATTCATCCATGGCATGCCCTTGGCGGCTTCCATGGGGCTGTGTTGTCCGGAGCTGCAAATGGGCCGTCAGAGCGTCAATCTGAAGGGCTGCAATACCGCCGTCATTGGGGCACGCAGCATCGACCCGCCGGAGTATGTCATTCTGCGGGAACAGGGCGTCCACCTGTTCACCGCGGACCGGGTCAGCCGGGACGGATTGGAGGCGGTGCTGGATGAGGCCTTGTTCCGCCTGCGGACTCCAGCCCTCCACATCAGCCTGGATGTGGACTGCCTGGACCCGTCGGTGTTTACCGCCACTGGCTATGTGCTGCCCCACGGCCTGCTGGTCACCCAGGTGAAAACCATACTCCGGCGGCTGTTCCATACTGGGCGCGTGGTATCCTTCGAGCTGGTAGAGTACAATCCCGCCTTGGACAGCGACGGCCAGGGGCTGGCCGCTGTGCTGGAGCTGCTGGCCGGGGCGGCGGAGAATATCTGACCATTCGCCGCTCATAAAAACACGGAGGACCTGGATTCAACCGCCGCTCAGCGGCTGTGAATCCAGGTCCTCAAGGCTCTTTATTGCTGGGACTCCACCGGCAGGGAGTCATCCTGACGAATCCAGTCCTCCACATGAACGACCGTGTAATCAGCCGCGGTATCCCGAATGATGACCTTCTCAATACCGGCGTTGATGATGAGCCGCCGGCACATGGAACAGGAAGTGGAGCCGGGAATGAGCTCACCGGTCTCCGGATTTCGGCAGACCATGTAGAGGGTAGCGCCCAGCGTCTCGCTTCGGGCGGCGGAAATGATGCAGTTCATCTCGGCGTGAACGGAGCGGCACAGCTCATACCGCTCCCCGGAGGGGATGTTCATGGCCATGCGGGTGCAGTAGCCCATATCCATACAGTTTTTTCGGCCTCTGGGCGCGCCGTTGTAGCCGGTGGAAATAATCTCGTCGTTTTTGACCAGAATCGCGCCGTAACACCTACGCATGCAGGTGGAGCGCTCCGCCACAGTGCCCGCAATGTCCAGATAGTAATTTACCTTATCAATCCGTTTCATCGTCTGACCCTCCTGTCTCGTTTTGTCCAGTATACAGGAGTTCAGCCGCTTTTACAAGAAAAATGTAAGCGCCCTGCCGGATGGCAGGGCGCTTCAGGCTGTCAAAATTCAAAATCCTCCACGTCCGCATAGTCGTCATACTCCGCCGGACGGTTCCGGGCCGCGCGGCGCTCCGCAGCGCTCTCCTTCACGGTATAGAAAACATCGGTCAGCTTGTCCCAATACGCGATGACACAGCACACCGCCGCGGCAAACGCCAGCGACGCGGCCACAATCTTCAATACAAAACGAGCTACTTTCATCCGTCTCGCCTCCTGTTTATTTTGATATAGTTTACACGCTTTTTGAAAAAAATGCAACCCTTTTTCTGTTGATTTCACAGGCTTTGTTCTTGA
Organism: Oscillospiraceae bacterium; assembly: GCA_022793095.1. Classification (GTDB taxonomy): domain Bacteria; phylum Bacillota; class Clostridia; order Oscillospirales; family Oscillospiraceae; genus JAAWCD01. Next base: position 14,318 of record JAAWCD010000034.1, read on the forward strand.
CAAGAGAAATGGCCTGTGTTATCTTAAACATACCAAAGGAATGTATGTGGAAGGTGATTCAGAATGGCCCGCAATAAACACCCGGAGGAGACGACCAAAAAGATTCTGGACGCCTCCCTGAAACTGTTTCTGGGAAAGGGCTACGAAGAAACCACGATTCAGGACATTGTGGACAACCTGGGCGGCCTGTCCAAGGGGGCTATTTATCATCATTTCAAGTCCAAGGAGGATATTTTCATCGCCATTGCGGAGCAGATGGGAAGCAATGTAGCGCGCTGGATGGACGGGATTTTGGGGGACAAAACCAAGACTGGCCTGGAAAAGCTTCGGTATATATTTCAGCAGTCGCTGACCGACCCGAACCAGACCTACTTTTCTCAATCCGGCGTTGAGCTGATGGACAATCCCCGGCTGCTGGCCATCTGGCTGGAGGACTGGATCACGGAAACGGTGCCCCGGTATATTCAGCCAGCCATTGAGGAAGGGGTTCGGGACGGCTCCATTCAAACCGACTATCCCAAAGAGGTGGCCGAGGTGACCATGCTGCTCATCAACCTGTGGCTGTCTCCGGCCGTGGGCCATTTGAGCCGCGCCGAGGCGAAGCGCCGCTTGGCGTTCTTCGACCAGCTTCTGCGGTTCATGGGCCTGCCGCTGCTGGATGACGCGCTTCAGGAAAGCCTGATGGACTACATGGAACAGTGGCAGGTCAATCGAAATTCCGACAAATAGCATGTTCCAGACCCGCGTTTCCAAACCGGGAACGCGGGTTTGTTTGAAATAGATACATACCGGCGGTTGGTATGTTCCTGTCCCGGTCCCGAACCGCCTTGGGGCCAGGACGGGAGAAGCAAGGACTGCAATCATTTAAAAAGGAGTATCTGCAATCATGAGTAAAACCTTATTCCGGCGGGATTTTTTGATGGTTTTGATCGGTCAAATTATCTCGCTGTTTGGAAACGCCGCTCTGCGGCTGGCTCTGCCTCTGTACTTACTGGACCAGACCGGCTCGCCAGCGTTGTATGGGTTGGTGTCCGGCGTGGCCTTTTTGCCGATGATTCTTCTGTCGCCGGTGGGCGGAATCATTGCGGACCGTCTGCCCAAGGCGAAGATCATGGCCTGTCTGGACTTTGTGACTGCGGGACTGACCATCGGGACGGCCCTGCTGCTGGACCACGCGCCCCTGGTGCCTCTGATTGTGGGGGTGCTGATGCTGCTGTACAGTATTCAGGGCATCTACACCCCCTCGGTGAACGCCAGCCTGCCCCTGCTGGTCCAGGCGGAGGACCTGACCCAGGCCAATGCGGCGGTCAATCTGGTCAACTCTCTGTCCGCGTTGGTGGGTCCGGTGATTGGCGGCGTTCTGTACGCCTCCTTCGGCCTGATGCCGGTGCTGTGGGTCAGCGCGGCCTGCTTTCTGGTGTCGGCGGTAATGGAGCTGTTCATTCGGATTCCCCATGTGGTTCAGCCTGTTTCCGGCGGAATCTGGACGATGGTGAAATCCGATTTGGCAGAGAGCGTTCGGTTTCTCCGGTATGAGAAGCCGGTCTTGGCCAAGGTGGCCCTGGTGGCCTGCTCTCTCAATCTGCTGCTGTCGCCGTTGGTCAATGTGGGCTATCCGGTGCTGATTACCCAACATCTGGGGCTGTCCAGCGAGTGGTACGGCTTTGCGGAGGGAGTCAGCGCGGCGGGCGGACTGCTGGGCGGTGTGCTGGCGGGCGTGCTGGCAAACCGGCTGAAAGCGAAGCATCTGTTCTGGGTGCTGCTGTTCGACGCGGGGATTGTGTTTGTGGTGGCCGTTCCGCTGATGCTGGGGCTGCCGGTCCTGGCGGCCTATGGGACGCTGACGGTCGGCGGTATGCTGGTGGTTGTGTCGAACACGCTGCTTAACGTGGTCTACCTGTCTGCCATACAGGCCATCACGCCGGAACGGCTGATTGGCAAAGTGATATCCTGCATCATAACGCTGGCCATGTGCGCCATGCCCCTGGGTCAGTCAGCCTATGGCGTGCTGTTTCAGTGGTTTGAGGCAGCGCCCTGGGCGGTGCTGCTGATTGGCGCCGCCGTGACCGGCCTGGTCGCTCTGGGTTCCCGCCCGGCCTTCCGGCAGCTTTCCGATTTGCTTTCTTGAACGAAAGCAAGAACCTATGCCGGCATACGATTGTAAAGGAGCCATCGATTAAATCAGTGGTTCCTTTACACATGGAGCGCTCTTCCCTGTCTTCCTGGAATAATCCACAGCTTATCCCCATAGGTATGTAAAGAAAATGACCGGCTCGTGGGGCCGAAGGAGGAATTGCAGTTGGAACAGCGCAAAATTTATGAGGATATCGCCCTGCGTACCGAAGGGGATATCTACATCGGTGTCGTGGGGCCGGTGCGGACAGGGAAATCCACGTTTATCAAGCGGTTCATGGAAACGCTGGTGATTCCGAACATTGACAATGTGTACCGCCGGGAGCGGGCCAGGGATGAGCTGCCCCAAAGCGGTTCCGGCCGCACCATCATGACCGCTGAGCCCAAGTTTGTGCCCGAGGAGGCGGCGGAGGTGGTGCTGGAGGGCGGCGCGGCCTTTTCTGTGCGGCTGATTGACTGTGTGGGCTATCTGGTGCCCGGCGCGGTGGGACAGACGGAGGGGGACACGCCCCGGATGGTGACCACCCCCTGGTTTGACCACGAGATTCCCATGACGGAGGCGGCGGAGCTGGGCACGCGGAAGGTGGTGGCGGAGCACTCCACCATCGGCATTGTGGTCACAACTGACGGCACCATCACGGACATCCCCCGAGAGGACTATCTGGAGGCGGAGGAGCGGGTTATCCGGGAGCTGAAGGAGCTGGGAAAGCCGTTTCTGGTGCTGCTCAACTCGGCCAGCCCCAATTCCGACCGGGCCCAGGCGATTCGGGGGGATATCGCCTCCCGGTATGACGTGGCCTGCCTGGCAGCCAACTGCCTGGAAATTGGGGAACAGGATGTGACCGATATCATCCGGGGCGTGCTCTACGAGTTCCCGGTGCGGGAATTGGACCTGTTCCTGCCTCCTTGGGTGGACGCGCTGCCCTACGAGCACCCCATCAAGAGCGAGCTTTACGCGGCCATTCGTTCCGGCGCTTCCCGCATGCGGCGTATCCGGGAGGTCGAGGAGGCAGTGAACGCCATGGCGGTGTGCGAGACCATCAGCGGGGCCCGCATGTCCTCCATCAGTCTGGGTACCGGCGTGGCCCAGGCCCAGCTGGAGGTGCCCAGAACCCTCTTTTACGCCACCCTGAGCCAGCAGTCCGGCTTTGAGATTCAGGACGACGGGGATTTGCTTTCCCTCCTGACCAGCCTGGCGCGGGTGAAGGAGGAGTATGACAAGGTGGAAAGCGCCATCCAGGATGTGCGGGACAGCGGTTACGGCATTGTGATTCCGTCCACTGAGGAGCTGGTGTTGGAGGACCCGGAGATTGTCAAGCAGGGAGGGCGCTATGGGGTCCGGCTGAAGGCCAGCGCGCCGTCCATTCATATGATCCGCGCGGATATTGAGACGGTTATCTCTCCCATCGTGGGCAGTGAAAAGCAGTCGGAGGAGATGATTAACTACCTGCTCCAGGAGTTTGAGGGGGACACCCAGAAAATCTGGCAGTCCAACATTTTCGGCAAGTCCTTCCACGAGCTGGTCAGCGAGGATCTGAACACCAAGCTGAAGCGGATGCCGGAGGATGCCCGGGTCAAGCTGCGGGAAACCCTCCAGCGCATCATCAACGAGGGCTCCGGCGGGCTCATCTGCATCATTCTGTAAGTGCACAAGAAACGCGCCGCAAAGACTGCGGCGCGTTTCTTGTGCCGGCAGAAGCAGGCTCTGGCGCTTTGGCTGGAACAAAGGAGAAAAGAACCGGAATCAAAGCAGCTGTCAGATCATACAAAAATGCGTTCATTTGTATCAAATAATTCTACTTTGTACAAAATTATCCCGTATGAGCACAATAAGAAGGAAAATAGACGGTTTTTTCACCCAAAAACGTTTCCACAAATCGCTTCCGGAAGAAACGGTTTGAGAAATGGGGATTGAAGTTTCAGATCGAACGAGGTATCTTATAGGGAAGGAGTCCGGAATCGTTTCCGCACTCCTGTCTTCATAAAGCGGCCCCTCTGGTATCCCGCTCCGGCGGGCGTCCTGCCGGCAGGGAGGAAATCCCACTTCAAAGGAGACGCGAGTTTTATGACGATCAAAGATATCGCCCGTGAATCCGGCTATGCGGTGGCTACGGTGTCCCGTGTCCTGAACAACCGCCCGGATGTGAGCCCGGAGGCCCGGGCCAAAGTAAAGGCCGTGCTGGAGGCCCACAACTTCACCCCCAACAACAACGCCCGGCATTTGAAGCAGCCCTCCAGCACCAGCATCGCCATAGTGGTCAAGGGTACGCTGAACACCATGTTTTCTCACATCCTGGAGTTCATGCAGACCAGAATCGAGGGCGCGGGCTATACGGCCAGCATCTACTATCTGGATGAGGAGGCCAACGAGCTGGACCAGGCCAAGCAGATCTGCCGGGAGCGGAAGCCCCTGGGCCTGCTGTTCCTGGGCGGCAGCGTGAACCGGTTCCGCACGGAGTTTTCCAGCATCTCTCTGCCCAGCGTGCTGGTGACAAACTCGGCGGGTTCGCTGGCCTTCGAGAATCTGTCCAGTGTCAGCACGGACGACACCGCCGGCGCGTCCTGTGCCGTGTCCTACCTGATGGACCGGGGGCACACCCGCATCGGCGTTCTGGGCGGCAATCTGGAGCTGTCCTACACCAGCCAACTCCGCTATCTGGGCTGCATCCAGGCCTTCAGCGAGCGGGGCATCCCCTTCCAGGAGGAGCTTCAGTATCAAGCCGGGCGCTTCTCCTACCAAAGCGCCTACGAGACCGCCAATCAGCTGTTGGACCGGATGACGGATCTGACCGCCATTTTCGCTATGAGCGATGTCATCGCCATCGGCGCCATTCGGGCCATTCGGGACCGGGGCCTGCGGGTACCGGAGGACATTTCGGTGATCGGCTTTGATGGGATTGACCTGGCCCGCTACTATGACCCGAAGCTGACCACCATCCGGCAGCAGCAAGACCGTCTGGCCGGCCGGAGCGTGGAAATCCTCCTGGACTGCATGGAGGAAGGCGCGAAAGCAGTACATGAAATTGTCCCCTTTGAGCTGGTAGAGGGGGAGAGCGTGGCGCGGATATAGAATGTTATCTCCGCATGTTTTGAAAGGAAAGAATCGAATGGAAACCCTGAACGTAAAACTGGACACCATTGAGCTGGTGAAGAACTTTTCGACCCTGATGACCGGCTATCCCCATGAGTGCGACCTCACCTCGGGCCGGTATGTGGTGGACGCGAAGTCCATCATGGGGGTCTTCAGTCTGGACCTGTCAAAGCCCTTGGAGCTGCACCTCTACGGCGAGGTTTCGCCTGAGCTGCGGGAAGCGCTCCAGGCCTATCTGGATCGCTGAGGGCCGCCATGAGGAGCGCGGGAATTTTGATGCACCTGTCCTCGCTGCCCTCCCCCTGGGGGATTGGGACCATGGGTGCGGAGGCCAGGGGGTTTGTGGATTTTTTACAGCAGGCGGGTCAGGCGGTGTGGCAGACGCTGCCGGTCTGTCCCACCAGCTATGGGGATTCCCCCTATCAGACCTTCTCCACCTTTGCGGAGAACCCTTATTTTATCGACCTGGACCTGCTGCGGGCGGATGGGCTTTTGAAAAAAGAAGAGTACGCGGGCCTCTCCTGGGGAGAGGACCCGGCTGTGGTGGACTACGGGGCGCTGTACCGGCTGCGGTTCCCGGTTTTGCGGAAGGCATTTGCCCGGTTCCGGGAGAATCTGCCGGCGGATTACGACGATTTCTGCTGGGAGCAGGGGGACTGGCTGGAGGATTACGCCCTCTTCATGGCTCTGAAGGAGGCCCACCAGGGCGCGCCCTGGTATCAGTGGGAGGAGGACCTCAAGCGCCGCCGGCCGGAGGCGCTGGCCCAGGCCAAGCTTCAGTATGGGGACGACATTTTCTTCTGGAAGGCCCTACAGTACCTGTTTGCCAAGCAGTGGAACGACCTGAAGGCCTACGCCAATGAGCGGGGCATTGTCATGTTCGGCGACCTGCCAATCTACGTGGCCATGGACAGCTCCGACGTGTGGACCCATCCAGAGTGGTTTGAGCTGGACGAGAACCTGGAGCCTGTGGAGGTGGCCGGCTGTCCGCCGGACGCCTTCACTGCGGACGGACAGCTCTGGGGAAATCCCCTGTACCGCTGGGACGCAATGAAGAATGATGGCTATGACTGGTGGGTGCGCCGGGTAGGCCATGCGTTCACCCTGTTTGACAAGGTGCGTATTGACCATTTCCGGGGCTTTGAGTCCTACTACGCCATTCCGGGCAAGGACAAGACGGCCAAAAACGGCCGCTGGCGGCCCGGTCCTGGCCTGCCCTTTTTCCGGACTCTGGAGCGGAGGCTGGGCAAGCTGGACATTGTGGCAGAGGATCTGGGCTACCTGACCGAGGCGGTCCACCGGCTGGTAGAGGAGTCAGGCTATCCTGGCATGAAGCTGCTGCAATTCGCCTTTGACAGCCGGGAGAGCAGCGACTATCTGCCCCACCGTTATGGCTACCACTGTGTGGTCTATGCCGGGACACATGACAACGACACCATCATGGGCTGGATGAACACCGCGCCCAAGGAGGACGCGGAATTCGCCCGGAAATACCTGCGTCTGACCAAGGAGGAAGGGGCCAACTGGGGCATGATGAAATCCGTCTGGGCCAGCGTAGGCGACTTGGCCATTGTCACCATGCAGGACCTGCTGGGGCTCAGCAGCGAGGCCCGGATGAACACCCCCTCCACCGCCTCCGGAAACTGGCGCTGGCGTATGCTGCCTGGACAAGCCTCGGCGGAGCTGGCGGAGCGCATCCGTGAAAATATGGAGCTGTACCGCCGTATTGTGACGGATTAGTTCTTTTTCTTGAAAGAAAAAGAACTTTAAGCGGCGCGTTCATGGAGCGTTCCGGTAGAATCAGTTTAAAGTTCTTTTGCTTCTTTTCTTTCAAGAAAAGAAGAGAAAAAGCAGAGGAAGCACAGAATGTGAAATCTGTGCTTCCTTAACTTTTGCGGCGCTTTAGCCGATAAATAAGGTGTAAGTGTGATAACATCTGGGGGTGCGCCGCGATGAACGTAACAAACTTTGCGAATCTCTTTCACCAGAACAACGTGTTTCAGCAGAACCGGCCGCTGGGACAAATGCTCAACCGGACGCCAGTGAATGATACGCTGAACCGGCTGTCTGAAAACCTGCTCACAGCGCAGGCCCAGACAAAGGATCTGAAAGCTCGTTTTGACACGCTGGAGCTGTCGGCAGAGGCCGTGGCCTTCAAGGAAACTTCGGCGCTGGAGGATGTGCCGGAAGGCCTCTTGCGCTTCTATTTGCATATGTGCAGGTTTGGCGCGTCTTTGAGCCAGGGCCAGGAGGACGCTTTGACGGAGTATCGGGAGCAGCTCTCCGCCTTTGACCAGACCATCGAAGCGTACCAGGATATGCTGGGCGGCAAAACAGCGCTGCCTGAGCATATGAGGCGGGAGGACGCCGCCCTCCTGCTGGAAGCCACCAAAGCGGCGCGGGAACAGTTCCTGCAAGAGGGGGCGAAGGAGCTGAACCGGCTTTCAAAGGAGAGGCCTTTACCCAAGGAGCTTCTGGGAAGTGGATACGCCATGATTACCGGCAGAACAGAGGATGACTTTGCCCGCTGGCAGATTGACCCCTCTGCCAAGAATATCTATGAGGAAATTGACCGGGCGCTTGCCTCTGCCCACGAGGTGACGTCTGTCTTTCAGGACGGGGCCGCTGGCATCTTGGCCGAGCTGAAACGCCGGGGTGTGTGGACCGGGGAGGAGCCTTCTCTTGATGCTCAGGAACCTGCGGACAGCGGGGCCGCTGCACGGGCATCCCTTTTTCAGGATGTTTATGACAGTATCTGGAGTATGCTGCGGAAAAGCGCCGCGGAGCTGCGTGAATAGGAGTGTACGCTTAGACGTAAGGCAACGGATTTGTGAAAACCGGCGGTGAACATCCGGGCCGAAACCCCATTCATGGGCGCCAAAATGTGGGCTAAAAACACTTCCTGCCCCAAAGCAGCGGGGGTATCCACTGCTTTGGGGCAGGAAGTGTTCATTTTATGTTGTTTAACGCCCGTCAGGCATCCTGGGACTTCAGTTCCAGGATGATTCGTTCCGCCGTTCTCTCGGGCACCCACACTGCCACAGAGCCGCCGTTGACCGGAAAATCCGCCGTACCGGTTTCCGGAATCAAGATGTGCTCATCCCGGCCTCCCAGCAGGTCCACAAAGACGGTCCCAGCCATTCCGGCGCCCAGGCACATCCGCTTGCTTCCGCCGGGGCCATCGGTGAGGACCACTGCCATGGCGGCGTCTTCTCCCTGGCGCACCCAGCCGATGGTGTCGGGGTCGTCCAGATAGCTGGTCTGACAGCCGTGGGCGCAGTACTTTCGGGCCAGGAGCAGCTTGGGCAGCGCCTCCACCGGCGGAATGTTGTCGTGGGGGATTCCGTACAGATCCCCATAGAATACGCAGGGAACGCCCTCCTGCCGGAGCAGGATGCAGGCGTAGGCCAGCGGCTTGCACCAGCTGGAGACCCAGGATTGCAGGGCTTGTCCGGGCTGGGTGTCGTGGTTGTCCACAAAGGTGACCGCCTGGTGGGGGCGGGAACCGGCCAGGGTCCCCTGGAACAGTCCGCGCAGGTCCATGCTGCCGCCGGCGCTGGAGAGGCGGTGGAATTGGAAGTGGAGGGGCACGTCAAACAGGCGCATCACCTGTCCACACTGGTCCAGGTAGCGGGTCAGCGTTCCCAGGTCGTCCTTCCAGTATTCCCCCATGGCTGGCAGGGGCTTTCCGGAGTCCTGGCGGAGGACTTGAAGCCAGTGGGTGAAGTAGGTGGCGCGGATATGCTTCACCGCGTCCAGCCGGAAGCCGTCCACGCCGGTGGTCTCCAGATACCACTTGCCCCAGCGGTCCAGCTCCTCGATAACCTTGGGTGCGCTCATGTCCAGATCCGCCCCCATCAGGTAGTCGTAATTGCCGTTCTCGCCGTCCACCGGACCGTCCCAGTCCTTGCCCTCGAACCGGTAGACTGCCGAAACGCCGTGCTTGCCGTCCCAGTCCACCCCGTCAAAGCAGGTCCAGTCCCACTGGAAGCTGGAATACTTGCCCGCGCGGCCTGGGAAGGTGAACTTCGTCCAGGCGGTGATGGGCGTGGAGGAAGAGATCGCCCGGTTCCGGTCGTCCCCGGCAGCCTTGCGGACGCGGACCTCCTCAGACGCGTCCGCGCCCATGCGGTGGTTGAGCACAATGTCCGCGAAGACTTTAACGCCATTGTTCTGGAGGGCCCGAATGGCGGTCAGGTACTCCTCCCTGAGTCCGTATTTGGTGGGGATGGTCCCCTTTTGGTCAAATTCCCCCAGGTCGTAAAGGTCGTAGACGCCATACCCCACATCCGCCTGACCCTGGTGGCCTTTATAGGCAGGGGGGAGCCATACGCCAGTAAAGCCCAGAGCGGCCAGATGCGGCGCGTCCGCCGCTGCACGCCGCCAGTGCCCGCCACCGGCAGGGAGATACCACTCAAAATATTGAAGAAGCGTTTCCTGTTGTTTCATGATTCTATCTCTCCACGTCTATGTTCAAAATATCCGCCCTTTCCCGGCTGGGCGGGGACGACGTGCTCAAATCAGCACCCCTTCGCAGTGGTCGATTTCGTGCTGAATGATTTGGGCCGTCCAGCCTGTAAAGGTCTTGAAGCGGGTCTGGAGCTTCTCATTTTGGTACTGTACTTTAATGGACTTCCAGCGCTTGGCCTTCCGGACGCCGGTGAGGGAGAGGCAGCCTTCCTCCGCCTCGTAGGGATCGGATCTTTTTATAACCTCAGGATTGAGCATTACCATGTATTTGCCCTCGTTGTCAAAGGCGATGATCCGTTTGTTGGCACCGATCATGTTGGCCGCCATGCCCACACAACCGTCTTTGTGCGCGGCCAGGGTGTCCAGCAGATCCTGGGCAATGGCTAAATCCTCCAAACCGGCCGGCTCAGCCCTTTGGGCAAGAAAGGCCTCATCTCTCATAATTTCTCGTACCACGGCACGGCACCTCCGATATAAATTTCCCACTGGGGGGAAACTTGTGCTATACTGACCGCAAAGCGGGAATATAAACGTTCATCCTGAAGAAAACGCAAATGAGGCGAAAGACAGCATGAAGAAAAAAGTGACAGAGGTTGTGGCGGCGCTGATTTGGGAGGGGGACAGGTTCCTGATCTGCCAGCGCCCGGCCCACAAGGCCAGGGGGCTGCTTTGGGAGTTTGCGGGCGGCAAGGTGGAGCCTGGGGAGACAAAGGAACAGGCGCTTATCCGGGAGTGCGGGGAGGAGCTGGCCATTCTCCTTTCTGTAGGGACGGTGTTCATGGAGGTAGACCACGATTATCCGGACCTGAATGTTCATCTGACGCTGTTCAACGCGGCGATTCTGGAAGGGGCACCTCAGATGCTGGAGCACAACGACATCCGATGGATCACACGGTCAGAGATCCCGCAGTATGAGTTTTGCCCCGCTGATGTGACGATTTTGAGCAAGCTGCTCCGCGAATGAGCGGATCACCGCTCCCCCAGTCCCTCCAGGGCACCCCGATCCACCAGCCGCAGCAGCCGGTAGCCGGTCTCCACCCAGCCCTTTTTGGAAAACCGGCTGAGCACCCGGCTGACCGTCACCCGGCTGGCCCCCACGGCGGAGGCGATTTCATCCTGTGTGCAGGCCAGCGCCCCGCCCGGCTCCGGCTCCTGGGCCAGCAAAAAGGAGGCCACCCGCTGGTCTGCCGGACGGAAGGTGATGTCGTCCACATGGTCGGACAGCATGCGGACAGTCCGGGCCAGGTACTTGAGCAGGGCCATGGCCAGGGCCGGATCCCGGGCAATGGCCCGAGTCACTGTGTCCCGGTCAATGGAAACAATCTCACACCGGCCTGCGGCTACGGCGGAGGACACACGGGGGCAGGCGTCAAAAAAAGAGGCCTCTCCAAACAGGCTTCCCGCGGGATACAGCGTCAACGTCCGCTCCGTGCCGTCCTGGTCGCTGATGAAGCTCCGTACCCGGCCGGACACCAGATAGTAAAAATGAGTGGGCTCCGTGTCCTGCAAGTAAATGAGCTGCCCCTCGTCATAGCGCTGGGCAATGCGGCCCTGGGCCAGAGAACGCCAGGTGTCCTCAGACAGTCCCAGTTCCGTCAGGGAGAAATAGGCCATGTCTCAGCCTCCTCTGAATTTAGAAGCTGTATTCCTAACGATTCAATTGTATCACAGTTTACATTCTTTTTGCAAGGGCTCTGTCATAATTCTTTCAGACATTCCGGAAAGGGGAGAACGCAAACGAAAGGCAGTCCAAGGGACAAAAGGAGGGCCGGTTTGAAGTTCTTTTTTGCTCGAGGAAAAGAAGGACCAACAAAAGGAGGAAACAACCATGGGAATGACCATGACCCAGAAGATTCTGGCAAAGCATGCCGGACTGGCTTCCGTGTCCGCCGGACAGCTCATTGAAGGCCGGCTGGACCTGGTGCTGGGCAACGATATCACCACCCCGGTGGCCATCACGGAGTTTGATAAGGCGGGCCTCACCCAGGTCTTTGACAAGGAGAAAATCGCCATTGTGCTGGACCACTACACCCCCTGCAAGGACATCAAGGCGGCCCAGCTGTGCGCCGCCGCCCGTTCCTTCGCTCAGCGCTTTTCCATCACCCACTTCTACGATGTGGGACAGATGGGCGTAGAGCACGCTCTCATCCCGGAGAAGGGCCTGGCGGCCCCTGGCGAGGCCATCATCGGCGCGGACTCCCACACCTGCACCTACGGCGCCCTGGGCGCCTTCTCCACCGGCGTGGGCTCCACGGACATGGCGGCAGGCATGGCCACGGGCCTTTCCTGGTTCAAGGTGCCCTCTGCCATCAAGGTCACGTTGACGGGCAAGCTCCGCCCCTATGTGTCGGGCAAGGACGTGATTCTGCACCTGATCGGGACCATCGGCGTGGACGGGGCCCTGTACAAGTCCCTGGAATTCACTGGGGACGGTGTGGCGGAGCTGGAGATGGATGACCGGTTCACCATCTGCAACATGGCGATTGAGGCCGGCGCGAAGAACGGCATTTTTCCGGTGGACGGGCGGACCCGTGCCTATCTGGACGGCCGGGTAGCCCGGCCCTGGGAGGCGGTGGAGGCGGACCCGGACGCGGAGTATGACAGCGAAGTTGTCATCAACCTGTCTGAGCTGGAACCCACGGTAGCCCTGCCTCATCTGCCCTCCAACACCAGGCCGGTGAGCGCGGTGGCGGGCACACCCATTCAGCAGGTGGTCATTGGCTCCTGCACCAACGGGCGGCTGAAGGACCTGCGGGAGGCGGCGGCCATTCTGAAGGGGAAAACCGTGGCCTCGGGAGTCCGGTGCATTGTAATTCCCGCCACCCAGGCCATCTACTTGCAGGCCATGGAGGAGGGGCTGATTCAGACCTTCATTGAGGCGGGCGCGGCGGTGTCTACACCTACCTGCGGCCCCTGCCTGGGCGGACATATGGGCGTGCTGGCTGACGGCGAGCGGGCCATCGCCACAACAAACCGCAACTTCGTGGGCCGCATGGGTCCGGTCAGCTCGGAAATCATTCTGGCCAGCCCCGCTGTGGCGGCCGCCTCCGCGATTACCGGAAGCGTGACAGATCCTTGTTCCTTTTCTTGAAAGATTGAACGGCACTTGCTTTTACGAAGTAAAAGCCTAGTGGAGTCCACACCCTTTAGGGTGAAAGGAACCGAAACGAACTTTAAACTGGTTCTACTTGAGATTGCAGACGCCTAAGACACACAAGGAAAAACGAAATTTTTCCAAAAATCTTTTTGCTTCTTTTCCTTTTCAAGAAAAAGAAGGAGCAACAGAAGAAAGGACTGGATTTATGAAGGTTTACAAATACGGCGACAACGTGGATACCGACGTGATTATCCCCGCCCGCTACCTGAACGCACCTGACGAGAAATCCCTGGCCTCCCACTGCATGGAGGATATTGACGCTTCCTTCGCTTCCACCGTAGAGGCTGGCGACCTCATTGTGGCCGGCAGCAACTTCGGCTGCGGCTCCTCCCGTGAGCATGCTCCGCTGTCCATCAAGGCCTGCGGCGTCAAGTGCGTCATTGCAAAGAGCTTTGCTCGCATCTTCTACCGCAACGCCATCAACATTGGCTTCCCCATCATGGAGTGCCCTGAGGCCGCGGAGGCCATTCAGCCCGGCAGCGCGGTCACGGTGGATTTCGCGTCGGGACTCATCAAGGATGAAACTACTGGAAAGACCTGGCAAGCCGCGCCATTCCCGGAATTTGTCAATGGCATCATTGAAAATGGCGGTCTGCTCAACTCACTGAAGGCTAGGGGCGCGGCAAAATAATGCAGACCATTATTATCAGTATGGATTCCCGTAAAATGGAGAATCCGGATTTAGACATCCGCTACACTTTGCCGGACCGCATTGAGGAATGGTCGAAGGGCGCAGTCCGGGATAACGGGTATGACTACATCGGAACATCGGGGGATATCCTCGCAGTTTGGCTCGAAACGGAATCGGCGGAGGAATGGTGGCCCAAAATCGTGGAACTGCTGAAAACAGAGCGGTTTGAGGAAAATGATCTGTCCCGAAGCGCTCAGGTGCTCGTCTCTCAGGAGGATGCCGCCGAGTATGACAGCTGCCGTCAGGTCTATCCGGAACGGAATGGAGGGGTGATACAACATGAACTATAAAATCGCGCTGATTCGCGGCGATGGCATCGGCCCCGAGGTGGTGGGAGAAGCCGTCAAAGTGCTGAACACGGTGGGCGAGGTCTGCGGCCACACGTTCGCGTATACGGAAGTGCTGCTGGGCGGCTGTGCCACCGACGCTGTGGGCAAGTCCTACCCCGACGGCACCGCCGAGACCTGCCGCGCCTGCGACGCGGTATTGCTGGGAGCTGTAGGCGGTCCTAAATGGGGATCTGACAAACCGGCGGAGCAGCGGCCGGAGACCGCGCTGCTTGCCATTCGGAAGGACCTGGGGCTCTATGCCAACCTGCGGCCTGCGGTCCTCCGGCCTGCCATGGCGGAGGCCTGCCCGCTGAAAAAAGAGACGGCGGAACGGGGCATTGACCTGATGATGGTCCGGGAGCTGACCGGCGGCATTTATTTTGGCCAGCGGGAAAAGTACGAGACCGAAGACCGGGGCATGGAAGCCGCTGACCGAATGGCCTATTCCGAGAAGGAGATTGAGCGCATCGGCCGCCGGGCCTTTGAGCTGGCCAGGCTTCGCCGGAGCAAGGTGTCCAGCGTGGACAAGGCCAATGTGCTGGAAACCAGCCGTCTGTGGCGGAGCGTGATGCACCGGCTGGCGGAGGAGTATCCGGATGTGTCCTATGAAGACGTGCTGGTGGACAACTGCGCCATGCAGCTGGTTCGGGATCCGGGCCAGTTTGACGTGGTGGTCACGGAAAATATGTTTGGGGATATTCTCTCAGACGAGGCTTCCATGGTCACTGGCTCCATTGGCCTGCTGCCTTCGGCGTCTATCGGGGATGCCGCTCCCGGCCTGTACGAGCCCATTCATGGCTCCGCGCCGGACATTGCGGGCCAGAACAAGGCCAATCCTATTGCCACCATTTTGTCCGTGGCTATGATGTTCCGCTACTCCTTCCACCTGGCGGCGGAGGCCGATCTGGTGGAACAGGCGGTAGACAGCGTGCTGGCCGGCGGCTGGCGCACGCCGGACATTGCCAAGGCCGGGGAGACGGCCATCGGCACGGTGAAAATGGGCGATCTGATCTGTGAAAAGATTCGGGAACTGCATAAATAAACCCGTTTGGACAACGACTGCTGATGGATAGGCGTCCACTGCTGGCTTCAGACACATGGAACTGCATTTCTATCCTGCTTTTGGAAGGGTTTTCGAGGGAGAGGTCCCCTCATCCCAGAAGGGGGCGCTGTCCTAAGACGGTGGATGGAAAAGCGCCTTATGTGGCCGCTGCTTTATGAATTGGGGGAAGAGCGCAAGAAACAGTTGATTACAGCACAGCTTTCCGCTATAATAGGCAGGTACGAGAAACGCAGAAAAAGGAGTGAACCACCATGGCAGAGGAGCATAAGACCCCTGAGGCGGCCCCTGTGATGACCCAGAATTTTATCCATGATTTTATTGACGAGGATCTGGCCTCCGGTGGACAATACGAGGGGATGACCGTCCACACCCGGTTTCCCCCGGAGCCCAACGGCTACCTTCACATAGGCCACGCCAAGGCTATTTTCATCGACTTCGGCACAGCTCAGAAGTACCGCGGCATCACCAATCTCCGGATGGACGACACCAATCCCACGAAGGAGGACACAGAGTACGTGGACGCCATTCAGGAGGATATCCGCTGGCTGGGCTACGACTGGGATGACCGGTTTTTCTACGCCTCTGACTATTTTGAGCGGATGTACGGCTGTGCTGTGGATCTCATTCAGCGTGGGCTGGCCTACGTCTGCGAGCTGACCCCGGAACAGTTTAAGGAGTACCGGGGCGATGTGTCCACTCCGGCCCGCTCCCCCTACCGGGACCGGCCGGCGGAGGAGTCTCTGGATTTGTTCCAGCGAATGCGTAGCGGCGAGTTCCCCAATGGCGCCATGACCCTCCGGGCCAAAATCGACCTGGCCAGCGGCAACTTCAACCTGAGGGACCCGGTCATCTACCGCATTAACCATATGCACCACCACCGGCAGGGGGACAAGTGGTGCATTTACCCCATGTACGATTTCGCTCATCCCATTGAGGACGCCTTAGAGGGCATCACCCATTCCCTGTGCTCTCTGGAGTTTGAGGACCACCGGCCTCTGTACGACTGGGTGATTCAGAATTGTGACCTGCCTTCCCGGCCCCGGCAGATTGAGTTTGCCCGGCTGGGCATCAACTACACCGTCATGTCCAAGCGGAAGCTCCGCCAACTGGTGGAGGAGGGCCGGGTTTCCGGCTGGGACGATCCCCGGATGCCCACCCTCTGCGGCCTGCGCCGCCGGGGCTATACCCCCGCGTCCATCCGGAACTTTTCCGAGCGCAACGGTGTGAGCAAAACGGCTTCTACGGTGGAGTTCGCCTTTTTGGAGCACTGCCTCCGGGAGGATTTGAACGAGACTGCCCAGCGGGTAATGGCAGTACTGCGGCCGGTGAAGCTGGTCATTGAGAACTACCCCGCGGGGCAGCATGAGACGGTCACAGTGGAAAATAACCCTCTGGACCCCAGCGCCGGAACCCGTGAGGTTTCCTTCTCCCGAGAGCTCTGGATTGAGGCGGAAGACTTTCTTCCTGAACCGGTGCCCAAGTATAAGCGGCTCTATCCCAACGGGCCGGAGTGCCGGCTGAAGGGGGCGTACCTGATTCGCTGCACTGGCTGCAAGACCGGCGAGGCGGGCAATGTGACAGAGATTACAGCGGAGTATGACCCGGAGTCCCGGGGCGGGGACCCTGCCGACGGCCGCAAGGTGAAGGGAGCTACCATCCATTGGGTGGACGCAGCCACGGCGGTGGATGCGGAAGTCCGGCTGTATGACAATCTGTTTTCCGACCCGGACCCGGACGGCGGGGACAAAAACTTTTTGGACTGCCTGAATCCCAACTCCTTGGAGGTGCTCAGCGGCGCGAAGGTGGAGGCCTCTTTGGCAAAGGCGGAAGCGCCCGCCTCCTTCCAGTTCCTGCGGCAAGGCTATTTCTGCGTGGACAACCGGGATTCCACTCCAGAGCGCTTGGTCTTTAACCGTTCTGTGGGATTAAAGGACAGCTTTAAGCCCAAGGGATGATATCTGATGTTCTTTTTCTTGAAAGAAAAAGAACCAAAAAGAACTTTAAGCGGCGAACACAAAAACAAATCCGAAGTCATGAAAACCATGGCTTCGGATTTGTTTTTCAATGAGGATACGTATCTGCGCTTTGCTTTTTGAATTCTTTTTTTGCATAAGTACACCAGGGGGTGAGTGGGCAAAGCCCGCACCGGGCCTCCCGTGCGGTGCACACCGCCCGGCCGTGGAGCACCAGCCGGTGGCAGAAATCATTAGACTCTTCTGGCGGCAGCACCCGGCGCAGCTGGTCTTCCACCTTGGCCGGGTCCTTGGTGCCGTCAGTCAGCCCCAGCCGCCCGGTGATGCGGATGCAGTGGGTGTCCGCCACCACACAGCCCGGCTCTCCATAAATGTCGCCTCGAATGAGGTTGGCGGTCTTCCGCCCGATGCCTGGCAGCTTCAAAAGGCTGTCCATCTCTCGGGGCACCTTTCCGCCGTAGTCCCGCAGGAGCATCTGGGCACAGAGGACCAGGTCCTTGCTCTTGGTGTTGTAAAAACCGCAGGAGCGGATACACTCCCCCACCTCCGCCGGGTCCGCCTGGGCAAAGGCCTCCAGAGAGGGAAAACGGGCGAACAGCTCCGGCGTCACTTTGTTGACCCGTTCGTCCGTACACTGGGCGGACAGACGCACAGAGAACAGCAGCTCATAGTCCTTCCGGTAGTTGAGAGAGCAGATGCCCTCCGGATATAATTCCTTCAGCGCATTCACAATAGCCAGCGCGTCGTTTTTTTTGCTCATGGTTTCCCGCCTTTCCCAGTCTGTCCCGTGGCTCACAGCGCGTCGCGCAGGAGGGACAACAGCGCGGCTGTGTCCACGTCCTGGGCCTCAAAAAACTGCCTCATCCGGCGCGAAAGGTGGTTGGCCCGCCGGAACGCCTGCTGAGCCTTGGGCCGCAGATCCGAAGCGGCCGGCAGATCGTCCAACATGTCGCTCAGCCCGCCCCGCAGCTCAGACAAGGACAGGTACACGGCGGCAACCTCATTCTGGGTGAATTCCGTCTTCCGCTTCCGCAGCTTGCTCCGGCTGGAGATGATGCAGTCCAAAATCGTATCTGACGAGGTTTGCGCGATGGGGTCCCTGATGGACCGGCGCAGCTTTTGCAGATTTTCTGTCATGGCATCCAGCGCCTGTAAAAGCAGCGCTGTCTCATCGGGATTCAGATCCGGCATCGGAATTTCTGTCATATCAGTTCCCCCACTTTCTTTTCTCAGAGGCGATGTCAAAGGCCAGATCCGCAAGGAAAAAAACTGTCCCTGGCAAGGCAAAAAATCACTTCTTGAAACAGTGTAACATGTTCGCGGGCGTTTGGCAAGGCAATCCGGTGGGGGTTGTCGGATTGTCAAAAAATTTCGCAGGAGTTTACCCGAGAAGATGTACCCAGGAAAGGCCTACGGTGCCCGTTTCGACTCTCCGCCGGCATTCACCGCCTCCATTTTGCCCGGTAGCGCCAGAAACCGCTGCCGGATGAGAGATGCCACAAATTTTTCCGCTCTGGTCATGGAACCGGGTTCCGGCGAGAGCATACAGCCTATGGCCGGCATGGGGAAATCCCGGACCGGAAGCGCGAAAATCTGTCCACGCTGTACGTGGATGTTATTGAGGACCGCCATATGGGGGAAAACCGCTGCCACATCTGGCATTTCGGCAATCAGCTGAAAAATATTTTCTATTTTTCCCAGGAAATATGGAGCAGCCGGGCTGAAATACTGATAAATCGCCCGGTAAAAGAACCGCCGGTCTTCCTCCGGATAGGCTGCCAGTATGAGCTGGCCCAGCTGGTCTGTGGTCAGCCAGGGCTGGCTGGCCAAGGGGTTGGAGCGGTTCAGATAGACGCAGAATTTGTCTTGAGCAAAGGTCTCCAGTGCCAGCTGCCGCCGCTGGGCAAAGGGCTGAAGCCGCTGCCGGATCTCCTCCTCTGGCGCTGAGCCCAGCACGCCAATGGCACGCTGGGACATCTGCTCCAGTAGCTCATCCACCCGGGCGCAGTAAATCGTAAGCCGCAGGTTGGGATAACTGGCCCGGCATTCCACCACCAAATCGGTGAGCACTGTGTTGTATACAAGGGGTGAGGCCACCACTTGAACCGTGACTGGTTCTGACAGGTCCTGTCCGGCAAAGCGGCTCCAACTATCTGCCACGGCCAAAATCCGCCTGGCGTCCTCCAGCACGGCCTCGCCAGCCTCCGTCAGCCGTGTCCCCCTGGAGGAGCGGTAAAACAGTGCAAAGCCCAGCTTTTCCTCCAGAGAATTGACCGATGCCCTCAGGGACTGCTGGCTGATAAAAAGACGCTCCGCAGCCCGGTTGATGGAGCCGCTCTCTGCCACCATGACAAAATACCGAAGCTGCTGAAATACCACAACAAATCCCCCCTTGAAGCCATTATAGTGGATTTTGCAGGCAGTACGCAACCCTGAAAAACGCACCTGGAAACTCAAATGCTTCCAGGTGCGTTTTTCAGGGAAACTGCGGAGGTATGTTATACGCCAAGAAGCATCCAGTAGGGGATGACAACCGCCAGCATACAGACGGTCACAACCGCTATTTTGGCCAGGCCAAACTTGATGAAATCCTTCATTGTGACAAAGCCCAGGGAGAACATGGTGACCAGAGAGCCCACCTCATAGGGCAGGAACCACTGCTCCAGCCCTGCACAGAAGGATAGCATGGTCACCCGGGAGCTGACACCCAGAGAGGCGGCAATGCCGGCCAGAGGTTGGGACAGGGCGCTCATGGCAGCCATGGGCGTCATAAGGAAATTCATGACTACGCCGAACACGTAGGAGAAGAAGATAAACAAATAGTTGTTCATACCGTTGAGGATGGGCATCAGCGCCTGGGCGATCCAGGCGCCAGCGCCAGCGGCACCCGCCGCCGCGCCGATGCACATACAGCCGCCGATCATCAGCAGCACCCCGAAGTTGACCTTAACAATGTCCTCAGTTTGGCCCACACCGGCAATGAACAGGACCACCGGCACAGTGACGAAGCCGTACTCAATGGGGAATTTGGTGTAGGTGGTGGTCAGCAGGAAGGCCACGAAAATTACCATGATGACTGCGGTGATTTTCTCCTGGTTGGAAACCGGTCCCATTTCGGTCAGCTTCATTTTGAAGTACTCCCTGCCGTTGAATTCCTCATCCTTGGGCAGAATGACCGTGATAAGGAAGCACAGCAGCACAATCAAGGGGATAAACACGGCATTTTGAATGAGATAGGTGATCCAAGTCATATTTTCGCCCACAATGGCCAAGGAAACCCCCTGCTGTGTGGGCATGTACAGGAACAGCTGGGTAGTGTTGCAGGCGATGACTGAGGCGAACATGATGCCGGCAGAAGTAGTTCCCACCTTCATGTTGAACTCCCGGCAGACGCTGGCGCACAGGAAGAACATGACTGTGGCCACCTGGGGCGCAGGAGCGATGATGTTTAGGACACAGCCGGCAATCAGCATGCCGAAGCAGAAGCCCCGGTAGGTGCCTCCAGTCTGGTAAATCACCCAGTAGGCAATGCGGCTCATCAGGCCAATGCGCTGGAGGGTGTTGACCAGAATAAAGCAGGCCGCGCCAATCCAGATAATACCGCCAGAGTAGGCAGAAAGGGCGTCTCCCATGGGCAGCAGGCCAGACATGTAATAGACGAAGGGAATGGCGAAGGCGGTAATCATCATGTCGATCTGCCCCAGGCAAAGACAGAGGATCAGCACCAGAGTGAGTGCAAAGAAGGTGCGGATGGGACTGGTAAAGGAATCGGTCACAGGGACCAGGAACAGCGTCAGAGGCAGCAGGCAGATCGCCCAGCGGATGAGTCTGCTCCTCAACGGCATGGCTTGTGTCATGAACGTTTCTCCTCTCTTTTCCGCCGGCCGGCCCGTCCCCCTTGAACAGACCGGCCTCATCCAAACGATTCGGAACTCTCACACTTTCCACAACAACATTCTAAATTCAGGTTCCACTTTTGTAAAATATGAATCATCAATACCCTCATTCAAAAGTTTAATACCCATAATATTGACGAATATAGGCATCCACTTCCTCTGACTCCCTGGCGCAGAATTCCAGAATGAAGCGGTACAGCGCCCCGGCGGCAGGCGAGAGCTGGTGAGAGCATTTGGCTGAAATGCAGTTGGTACGCCGGAAAGCCGGAGAGATTCGCAATGGATGTTGGCCCTTTCCTGGTTCCTTCAGGTGGCGTACCGCAACCCGTGCCGGAATAAAGCCCACGCAGCAGCACCGTTGGGTCAGCTCCCGCGGGATGTGGCTTTCGTTACTGGCGGCGATGATGTCCAAGTCCTGATAGTCTGTCTGGAACAGAGTCTCCATAAATTTGATGTCAGAATCGCAGTTGTTGCAAACCAGTGGGCAGCCCCGCAGCTCTTCCAATGTCACCTCCTTCTGGCGGGCCAGAGGATGAGCGCTCCCCACCACGGCAAACACCTCCTCTTCGTAGAGAGGAACGCATTTGACGCTGGGATCGCCGATGGGGTCCGGTGTGATGACGAAATCCACCTTCCCATTCAGAATCAACTCCATAATCCCCCGGTCAAAGGTCAGCGAGTGGTCAATATGAATCTGGGGCATTCGGGCATGGTACTCCAGAATGATGGACTTGAAGATGTCAATGACAGAGGAGGCGATGTAAACCCAGGCCTGCCGGTTCTTCTTGTACTGCTCCAGCTCGGAAAAGCCGGTGTTCAGCTCGGCAAAGGCGTTGTTCA
Source organism: Oscillospiraceae bacterium (assembly GCA_022793095.1). Taxonomy (GTDB): domain Bacteria; phylum Bacillota; class Clostridia; order Oscillospirales; family Oscillospiraceae; genus JAAWCD01. Next base: position 35,961 of record JAAWCD010000034.1, read on the forward strand.
CCCGCGACAGGAACAGCCGGCCCGCATCATTTAAATGAAGCTTTCCAGCCCGGCGGTCAAACAGATCCACTCCCAGGCCGTCCTCCAGCCGGGAAATGCTTTGGCTCAGTGTGGGCTGGGACACATAAAGCTCTTTGGACGCCTTTGTGATATTTTCCCATTTTGCCACAGACTTAAAGTACTCCAGTTGTGTCAAATCCACAAAACCACCTCCTGAGCCCTATTATAGTAGCCTGTCCTCAGAAAGGAAAACACTGTTTTTTTGCATGTGCCTGTAAAAAAAGTTTGCATCAAAAAGCGGAGGGACCTTAAGCCCCTCCACCTGGTTCAGATTACATTACAGATTCATTGCGCCGAAGAAGCCGCCGCGGGTGGCCTCCAAAATTTTACCGGGCTTGACCGCGTCGCCAATCACCGTAAAGTCGATCACATTCCGGCCCATAGCGTAGGCCTCCTTCGTCAGCGCTCTCATACCGGCGGCCAGAACCACCGTGTCAGCCGGAAGCTCCAGCTCCTGGCCATCCTGACTGGCGTACACAGCGGATCCGGTCACACGGGTACAGGTGGCATGAGTCAGAATCCGGGCGGCCTTTAGACGGCTGAGACACGCCTCATGGTGGGAGCCCGCACAATCCTTGGCGATATTGTCCGTCATCTCCAAAAGGGTGACGGTTTTGCCCAGCTCCAGCAGGTGAATGCCGGTCTCCGCGCCCACCAGACCGCCGCCGATGATGACCACATTCTGGCCCACCTCAGCCTCCCGTCCGTGGACATCCTTGCCGGTAATGACGTTAGGCCCGTCCAGTCCCGGAATGGGTGGGACGGCAGGCACCGCGCCAATCGCGGCAAACATGGCGTCCGGCTGGAGTTCCTCCACTAGCTCCGGCGTGACCTCGCAGTTCAGCCGGACTTCGATGTTCTTGTCATCCAGGACACGGCGGACCATGCGGTCCTTGTAGAGCTTCATCCGGTCCTTGAAGGAGACGGTGCCGGCAATGTTCAGCGTGCCGCCCAGCCGGTCCGCCTTCTCGCACAGGATGACCTGATGTCCACGCTTAGACGCAGTAAGGGCGGCTTCCATACCGGCCGGACCGCCGCCGGCGATAAGCACCCTTTTGGACACTTTGGCGGGCACATTGGGATCCAGATCAGGCAGCCCCTCCAGACCGGCCCGGGGGTTGATGGCGCAGCGGACCAGCTTCTGAGGCTGACGGCACAGGGAATCCTGGCAGTTGTTGCAGCGCAGGCAGGGCAGAATATCCTCGTCCCGGCCGTACATGGCCTTCTTAGGCAGATAGGGGTCGCAGATCAGGCCGTGGGCGATATTGCACAGGTCAGCAGCGCCAGAGGCGATGATCTGGTCCATATAGGCGGGGGTGGAAAGGGCGCCCACGGTGGAGACTGGGATGTTCATTCCGGCCCTCTTGACTGCCTCAGCCAGGTAGACATTGACACCCTCTGGCATGAACATGCTGGGGGCCATCCGCTCAGCGGTAGCGCTATGATATACGCCGCCGCAGGAGACGCTGACCATGTCCACCTTGGGCTCCAGGGCCTTGGCGATTTTGGCCACATCCTCGGGCACCATGCCGCCGGGCAGCACCTCAAAGCCGGAGATACGGACATCCAAGGGAAAGTCCCGGCCAACCTTGGCCCGGATGCGGTCAATGACCATCATGGGGAAGCGGAGGCGGTTCTCCAAGCAGCCGCCATACGCGTCGGTCCGGCGGTTGAACAGGGGGCTCAGAAACTGATGCAGCAGCCAGCCGTGGCCCATATGAATCTGGGCCAGGTCGAAGCCCGATTCCCGCAGCACAGCGATGGTGCTGGCGAAGTTGTCCGCCACAATGGACATGTCGCGCTCGTCCATCTCGTGGACGATGGCGCCATCGCCCCGGTTGAAGCCCAGCGTGTTCTCATACTTGCTTGGTCCCATGGGAGGCATGCCGTGATTAAACTGTGCTGGGGAGAACACGCCGCCGTGAGAAACTTCCACGCTCAGCTTGGCGCCGTACCGGTGGGCGATGTCCGCCAGCCGCCACAGGGACCGGCGGTTGTCCGGGGCGGTCAGCATCACAATATCCACATGGGTCTTGCCGCCGCAGGGGCCCTCACCGCTGCCCACAATGCTTTCGCCCATGATGATGAGGCCGGTACCGCCTTTGGCCACCTCCTCGACATACCGGAGGTTCTCTTCGGCAAAGCCGCCGTCAGGGCTGCGCTGGGGATAGGACATGGGGGCCAATGCAATCCGGTTTTTCACCGTAACTGTCCCAATCTGAAGGGGAGAAAATAAGTTTGGATAGGGTTTGTTCATCATGGCTGCACACACTCCTTTTCAATCGCTTGGACACAAGGGGCTGTTCCGTCTGTTTAGAATTGCCGTTGTGTTCAGCTTATCAAAGGCGGCACAAAAATACAAATAGAAACAATGGATAGGCGCATTGGAAAGGACAATAGGAATACGCTGCAAAAATGGGCTGCATCTCCAGGACAAATAAACTTCTCCTCAATCTGTCTGAGGAATGGTAAGATGAGCTTGACGGCGGGTATCCCCTTGACGCCGTTTCACTCGGAACGCTCTCTCACATTCCCTCTGGAATGGCTTTTGCCAGCTTTTTTGGAAAGAAGGTATCGCGATGTCAAAACAGCCCTGCGAGCAGCTGTATCCCCATCTGTTCACCCCCCTGCGTGTGGGAGGAAACGTTTTCAAAAACCGGGTGTTCACTGCGCCCACTCATCTGCCCATCTCCATTGATAATCACGGTTTTTTTTCCCGGGAGGGCATGACCTATTATGGAAATTTCGCCAAGGGGGGCTCCGCCGCTATCCACATGGGCGAGGTCATCATGGACCGCCGCAACTCATTGGCCCATGAAGACCACATGAATCTGGTGGACGAAAGCACACTGCAAACCCTGAACACCTTCAACGAATATGCCCACATCTTCGGAGCGAAAACCTCTGTGGAGCTGAACCACTCCGGCCAGTTCGCCATGCCTCAGTTCGGAGATGGCTCAGATCCCATGGGGCCGGTGGAAATGAACATGCCGGCGGGTACCCATGTACGGGCGATGAACGAAGAGGATATGGCCTATGTGGCCAATATCTATGCCAAGGCGGCCAACATGGCCAAACGGGGCGGCTGCGATATGGTGTGCATGCACTACGGTCACGGTTGGCTGATGGGCGCGTTTTTAAGCCCTTTGGTCAACACCCGGACCGACCGCTACGGCGGCTCCTTGGAAAACCGGATGCGGTTCCCCCGCCAAGTGCTGGAGGCGGTCCGCCAGGCGGTAGGGCCTGACTTCCTCATCGAGGTCCGGCTCTCCGGCGACGAGTACACCAAGGGCGGCATTGTCATTGAGGACACCATCGAGTATGTAAAGATGATTGAGGATTTGGCTGATCTGGTCCATTTTTCCGCTGGGAACCGGCTCTTTCCGGAGACCAGGGCCATTATGCACCCCTCCCACTTCCTGGAGGAGGGCCACAACGTCCATCTGGCTGCTGCCGCCAAGAAGGCGGGCATCAAAATTCCTGTAGGTGCGATTGGCTCCATCCAGAATCCGGACTACGCGGAGAAGGTCCTGGCCGAGGGCATGGCGGACTATGTGCTGATGGCCCGGGGCTGGGTAGCCGATCCAGATTGGGGCAACAAAGCACGCGCGGGGAAGGCGGAGGACATCCGGCCCTGTATCAAGTGTTTCCGCTGCATGGACCTGGCCGGCGGCAAGCGGACGGTGAGCCGCCACAACATTGCCGACTATCTCACGGAATTCCCCACAGTCACCCGGCGGACCGAGTGCTCGGTGAACCCTCTTCACGGAAATGCCATGTGTAAGATCGGCTTTCCCCAGCCCAAGGCGAAAAAGCGGGTGGCCGTGGTGGGAGGCGGTCCTGCCGGTATGGTTGCAGCTCTGACCGCCGCGGAACGGGGCCATGAGGTCATCCTGTTTGAAAAAACTGGAACACTAGGCGGCCAGCTTCACTATGCCAAGCATGTCTGGTTCAAGACGGACATGGAGCAGTACCGCCAGTATCTGATCCGTCAGGTAAACAAGGCCCCTGTCGATGTCCGGCTGAACTGCGAGGCCACACCGGAGCTGCTGAAGACGCTGATGCCCGGCGCGGTCATCGTGGCGGTGGGCGCGGAGCCTCTGATTCCCAGAATTCCCGGCGTTGAGGGAGAAAATGTGGTTCCGGCCATCAGCTGCTATGGAAGAGAGGACCAGTTGGGCAATTCCGTTGTGCTGGTAGGCGGAGGCATGGTGGGCTGTGAGACGGCCCTCCACCTGTCCAGCAAGGGCAGGAAGGTCACGCTGGTGGAGATGCTGGACGTTCTGGCCCCCGACGGCATTTACACCGAGCGGCTGCACACCATGGAGTACCTCCAGAAGGACCCCAACATCACGGTGCTCACGGACACCCGCTGTGTTGAGATTCATCCAAAGGGTGCTTTGGTGGCCGGCGAGGGTGAGAAAACCTGGCTGATTGAGGCGGACAGCATTGTGTTATCGGCAGGCATGAAGAGCCTGACAGCTCAAAGCGAGGTCTTCAACGGACTTGCTTTTGATGTGATTCCAGTGGGCGACTGCGCGAAGGTAGGGACCATCAGTTCCGCCACCGCCGCCGCTTATAACGCCGCGCTGATAATCGGCCTGGATGGGTAATAAGAAACGGAGGATGGATCGGCCACCCCTTAACAGGGGTATCTACAACTTGGGGAAGCACCCTGGCAGGAATCACGCTGTGATTTCCCGCCGGGGCTTTCCTTGTTCTGCGGAATATCCCCGCCAATGGAGCCGATGCCGCTGTAGTGGATCTCAATGGTCTGCATGGCCTTTTTCGACCACTTGGTGCTTTTCTCATGCACCACGATCTTCTGGATAAACAGCCGTAGCAGCTCCTGTGTCAGCTCTGTGATATCGGTGTACCGCCTGGCTTTGGCGATGAAGCCATCGGTACCGGAAACCGTATTCCGCAGCTTCTGGATGGCCGCTTCTTTCACGGGAATTTCCATCGCCAGTTTCTCCTGCTCCTCCGTGTAGCCGCCGGACAGCGTCTGAACCTGATCCACCGAAATGTGACCAGGAACCCGATCTTTCTAAAGATATTGTCAAGGGGAAATGTGAGATTTGTCTCTAATCACAGGTATCTTTTGGTTTCAGATATCCCAAAAGCTGGTCTTCAAATGTCTGCATAGTCTCTTGCACAAACTTCATTCTTTTCCCCTCGTCCAGCAGATTGATAGCACATTGGTTCATCGTCTTAAAATTCGGTGCATCACCCCGGAACACATCCTGTCTGCCGTTGGAAAAGCGCCAGACAAACCACCAATCATCCCGCGAAAGAATATGGCCCATGTGCCCCGGAAGCCGCCTGATCTCCTCCGGCGGGATGGTTCCCGTTTTCTCCGGTTTCACCGCCCCCCGTGCTCCGTATCCACCAGACAAAATCCGGCGGCAAGGTAGCCGTCATCGGATACCTCAATCCGGAACCACATTTGCAGGCCACTCCGGAGGAAATCCGCACCATCGACCCGGTAATTCAGCCCCGGACAAAAAGCAAAGCTTTCATTGTCCCAATCAAGATAGGAATGGTACTGCTGTTTCGGCTCCACCAGTCCGTAACGCTTCGTAATCCCCTGACCCATCTCACGCTGGAATGCCTCCAGCACAGCGCAAACCTGTTGTTTGTCCGCCTCTCCAGGTTCTTCCAAAAATGACCGAGTGGCCTCAGCAAACTGCTGTACCAGTTCCGGGGCTTCAGGTACTGCTTCCAGCCAATCACAAATTTTCCCCCATGAAACGCAGCGGACTCTCTCTTCCGGCAGCGTTTCCGCCCCGTTTGCCGCCTTTCTGCTCCATTCGGAAGGCGCATGACCGTCTTTTGTCAAATAAATCAGCTTTGCGTTCTGGGCGTAGGGATCGCAGTCATAGCACTGCCCCTGCTGGTCGCCAGCGTTGATCTTGACCTCAATAGGTACGGAAAACGCAGGATTTTGAAGCATAATATCAATTCTGCGGCCATTATCAATGAGATATTCCGTTGACAAAGCAAAAACCGTAGGGCGACACCTAATAGGGCCGCTCCTGGCGGGGGTGGAGTTGTTTGTCCATGCCGTATTCCATATACTGAAACCGCACCTGACAGCGGCGGAAAACGGCTTCCTCCAATACCTCCACGGACAGGAATGTCTCATGGTTTGCACTCCTCCGGGGCGCTTCCACAGGCAGCGGGCGACACTGCTCCCGCTGCCAGCGGCTCAGGCCCCGCCTCAGTTTCTCCAGCAGCCGCTCGCACTGGCGCTGGGAGATGCCCGGAAAGGCTGACACGGCATCGGACAGCAGCCGGACTTCCGACGGTTCCAGAGGGCGGAGCAGATCCCTCATAGTCAGGGCGTGGTCTCCATCTGTATGTTCCGAAAGGACCTGATACACGCGGAAAGGCAGGATGTTGATGGACACGGCAGTTCCCCCTTTTGAGCTGGATTATTTTGTCATAATATCATAGTTTGCACGGAAACGCAATCAAAGCCCTGTGCTTGTGTTGGTACAGGGTCTTGCGTCAAACTTACGTTATCTTTATAGAGAAGGCCTGATTTGCTTTATGGGGAAACGGCAGCTCAATTGGGAGACGGATTATGAGGCTTTGAAGCAGAAATTATGTGAAAACGCCGAACTTGTTGGATTGGATGAGCCGGATTAGGAGGGTCTGCGGAGTGGCGAGGACGCTTTTATCTGGGAAAGTCACCTTGCCGAAAGTGACGCAATCGCGGTGAACATGGCACGACAGGCGGCGCTGGAGATGGCTCCCGAGCCCGGACGGGTCATCCAGGCGGCAGTTTGCTTATCTCCGCAAATATGGAAAGCAGCCTAGAGCTGATAGAGGAGATTGCGGAAGTGATTCAACAAAGTATCGGTGAGGACGCATTCAATTGCCTCTCTTCGGAATTTTGCGGTGAGGGGACCCATTTCATACTTGCCACTGCAGAGGGACGCACAGATAGAGAAGGGGAAACGCCATGACCTATGTAATGTCGGATATCCACGGCTGTTATGAAAAATACCGGACTATGCTGGGGACGATCGCGTTCGCGGCGGGCGATACCCTCTGTGTGTTGGGGGACGTGCTGGACCGGGGCCGGACGGGTTCAAAATCCTGCTGGACATGGCGGCGCAGCCTAACGTAATCGGACTTCTGGGAAACCATGAACTGCTTGCCGCCGCAGTGCTGCCGTCCCTTTTGTGCACTATGCGCCAGGGAGAGGAGCAGCCTTTGAGTGAAGCGGAACAGGAACAGATGCAGGAATGGATTCAAAACGGTGGAAAGGCGTCCATTCTGCAATTTCTCCAGTTCAGCGGGGAAGAAATGGAGACGGTGTGTGAGTATCTGCCGGAGTTATCCGCCTATGAGGAAATCACGGTACAGGGGCGGCGGTTTGTGCTGGTTCACGCTGGATTGGAGCATTTCTCCCCTGCACGTTCCCTGGAGGAGTATGACCTGGAGGATTTCCTGTTCAGCCGCCCGGACCTGAATGCCGTCTATTTCCCGGACAAAACCCTTGTCTTTGGACATACCCCTACCCGCCTGCTTTATCAGCAGATTGGGGAGCCGGGACAGCCGGATCGGATTTTCCATCGTGATACGATGATTGGAATCGACTGTGGCTGCGTCTATCCGGGCGGGCGGCTGGGGTGCTTGTGTTTGGATACGATGGCGGAGTTTTATGTGTAGATGGAGACCGTGTTTCCGGCGGAAAAATATGTTTTTTAGTAGAATGAGCATGGAAAGCGAGCAGAATTTTGTGATTCATTGCGGTGCTCTGGTCAGGTACGATGGCCCCGGCGGAGACGTAACGATCCCGGTGAGCGTCACTGAGATTGGCAGAAATGCATTCATAGAGAGCGCCGAAAAATTTGTGTAAAAGAGAATAAAAGACATCCTTTCAGCCAAGAGCCGGAGCAGGAAAGGAACTTGATTGAAAGGATGCAATATTATGGAGAAGACACCGAAGGAAATGCTGAGGGCCTACGTGGACAGCCAGAAATTCAACAGCACTACTGAGATCATGGATGCCATGAAGGAAATGTTTCGGGATGTGCTGCAGCAGGTGATGGAGAGTGATCTGGACACAGCACTGGGGTATGAAAGAAGTCAGCGGGTGTCGGATTCTGGCGTCGAAAATAAGCCCAGAAATTAC
>JAAWCD010000035.1 GCA_022793095.1 Oscillospiraceae bacterium
ACACCGTCTGAACCGGCCTTTTTCCGTCCTGCGGCGTCAAAAATGCTCGGAATACATCCAGTATTCCTGCGCTTTTTTCCTTGCTGGACGAAAAAATTCCGGCCCATCCAGCGCACCCGGAGATTTTAAACAGGCTCTCAGAACACCGCTAAGGAGGAGCTTATGAAAAAACGGATTCCCCTGCTGGCCGCGCTGTGCGCCGCCCTGATGCTGTCCACCCTCTGCTGGGCTCAGGCCGCATCCCTTTCCATCACCCGCACCACCTCTTCTCTCTTTCTGAACGACCACAGCGCCTACATCACCGGATTCAACATCAATGGCAATAACTACTTCCGGATTCGTGACTTGGCCAAGTCCCTCAACGGCACCAGCGCCAGCTTTGAGGTCACTTGGAACGCCTCTGCCAACCAGGTAGAGCTTCTGACCGGCCAGCCCTACACCGGTGAGGCAGAAAGCAGCTACGTCTACGGCGCGTCCCAGGTTGTGCCCTCCACAGCCCAACTGATGATCGACGGGCAGACCGTGGATGTGGCCGCCTACAACATCGCGGGCAACAACTATTACAAGCTCCGGGACCTGAGCGGCCTGCTGGGCTACGAGGTCTTCTGGCTGGAGGCGGAAAACGCCATCTGCCTGTACACCGGGCTGGGGGAAAACGCCCGGCTGGCGGAGACCAGCGGCGGCCAGGCCCGGCAGATGACCGCCAATCAGAGCACCGCCCGCTGGGCGGAAACGTCCAAATCCTACCTCTTCGACAACGGCGGCGGGACCTTCACCGTTCTGGACGCCAGCGGAGACAGCATCCTTTTGGACACCTACGACAGCGCCACCTTCGCCCTGACCGCCTCCCGGACACTCCCCGCTGAGCTGGACCTGTTCGGCGGCTTCTTTGCCGGGGAACAGTACAATTATCTGGTATTTGGTCAGGCCAACGAGGAGGAAAATGACCGGAAGGAGGTCATCCGCGTTGTCAAGTACAGCAAGGACTTCCAGCGGCTGGACTCCGTCTCCATCACCGGGGGCGACTGCGTCACCACCGTGCCCTTTGACGCCGGCTCCCTTCGCATGGCGGAGCACGGCAGCGAGCTGGTGATTCACACAGCCCGGGAACGCTACCTCACCGAGGACGGACTCAACCATCAGTCCCAGCTGACTATCCTTCTGGACACGGAAACCATGGAGGTTCAGAATGATTTGGGCTGGTTCCAGGACAACCATGTGGGGCACTCCTTTAACCAGTTCGTCCAGTACGATGGCGGGCGGTATGTGCTCATCGACCACGGCGACGCCTACCCCCGCAGCGTGACGCTGTACCGCTCCGGCAGCGGCTCCGGCTCGCCGGCCATGGACCTGCTTCCCATTCCGGGAAGGATTGGCGCCAACTGCACCGGCGTGACCTTGGGCGGCTTTGAGCTGTCCGAGGAGAATTACCTTGTGGCCATCAACACCATCGACCACAGCAAAGTAACCGAATTCGACAGCTTCGGCATGCACGGCCTGGAGCAGGACGAGCGGGACATCTCGCTGCTGGTCTGCGGCAAGGACGCGCGCTCCACGGAGGACGTCCGGCAGATCTCTCTGACCGGTTATATTGACCAGGACAAACTGGGCAGCACCCCCTATCTGGTCAAGCTCTCCGGCGGCCGGTTCCTGGTCCTCTGGGAGGAGTACGCCTACGAAAACAGCATTGCCGCCAGTCAAGGCCTCCGGTACGCCTTTGTGGACGGGGAGGGCCGGATGGAGGGCTCCGTTCAGACCCTGGCCGGCGCCAGGCTGTCTGCGGACTGCCAGCCAATCGTTATGGACGGCGCGGTGGTCTGGTATATCAACCAGAAAGCGGGCAGAATGTTTTATCAGATTCCCGTTTGAACAAAGAAGCTGTATTCATAACCGGGGGATGGTGGCTGAGCGCAGGATTTCGCCGCCAGACAAGACAATTTTTCACAGGAATCCTGACGGATTCCAAGGAAAATTGGCGCCGTATGGTGGTGAAAGACAAGCTCAGACGCCGTTCAACGGTTGTGAATACAGCTTCAAAGGTCCCCGCTGCCGGGGAGCCAGCAAACAGGTTAGGAGTGTGAAGTCTGTGCCAGAATGGATTCAGAACGTGGACGCGGGCATTTTGCTCTGGCTCCAGGAAACCCTGCGGGGCGGCGTGCTGGATGCCCCCCTGAAGCTGCTGACCACCCTGGGAAACGCTGGAATTCTGTGGATTGCCCTCTCGGCTGTCATGCTGTGCTTCCCCAAGACCCGGCGGGCCGGTCTGCTGGCTCTGGCGGCCATGGGTATCTGCTACCTCTTCAACGACGTGCTCATCAAGGGTCTGGCCGCCCGGCCCCGTCCCTTTGTGACCGTGCCCGAGCTTTGGCCCATGGTGGCCCCGCCGGGGTCCTGGTCCTTTCCCTCCGGACACACCTGCTCCTCCTTCGCGGCGGCAGGCATCTGGCTCCGGACTCTGGAGCGGGGGTGGATGAAGGCGGCCGCGCTGATTCTGGCCGCGCTGATGGGCTTTTCCCGGCTGTTCGTGGGGGTACACTATCCCTCCGACGTGCTGGCGGGCATGTGTGTGGGCCTTCTGGGCAGTCAGCTCATTTACTGGGCTGATTGCAGATGGTTCCAAAAAGGCGCGCCTGGAAAAGACTGAAAAAAGTTGGACCGCTCCGGCATCCTGCCGCCGGGGCGGTCCCTTTTTCCGGCGTCAGCGCCGGAAGGGCGGACCGGTCCCGCCGGAATAGAGAGGAGGGGTTCCCTCTGGAAAACGAAAAAACAGCCCGGCTGCTGGATTCCGCCTCCAGCCCGGCTCAACAGATCCAGCTGGTTCTTCAGCTCAGTATTCCCGCTGTCATGGCTGAGGTCACCTCCATCGCCATGCAGTACATCGACGCCGCCATGGTGGGCAGTCTGGGAGCCAACGCCACCGCGGCCATTGGGCTGGTCTCCAGCACCACCTGGCTCTTCGGCGGCATGTGCGTCTCTGCCGCCACCGGCTTTTCCGTTCAGACCGCCCACCTCATCGGCGCGGGACGGACCGGGGAGGCCCAATCCCTCCTCCGGCAAGCCCTGATGGCGGCGCTGTTCTTCGGCCTGCTGCTGGCCGGGGCTGGAGCCGCCCTCAGCCCTCATCTGCCCGTCTGGCTGGGCGGCGCGCCGGAGGTCTGTCCCGACGCCTCCCGCTACTTCCTCATTTACGCCTGCTCCCTGGTCTTCGCCCAGTTCCGGCAGATGTCCGGCGGCATCCTCCAATGCAGCGGCAACATGCGGACCCCAAGCCTGCTCAACATGCTGCTGTGCGCCCTGGATATCCTTTTCAACAGCGTCCTCATCTTTCCCGCCCGCACCCTCTCCCTGGGAAGCCTTTCCCTCACCATCCCAGGGGCTGGGCTCGGCGTGGCCGGCGCGGCCCTGGGGACCGCTCTGGCTGAGGCGGTCACCGCCCTGCTCATGACCTACATGCTCTGCGTCCGCTCCCAAACCCTCCGCCTTCAGCGGGGCGGCAGCTGGAAGCCCAACCCGCCCCGGCTCAGGACTGCCGGCTGGCTCGCCCTCCCCCTGGCCCTGGAGCACATCATCCTGTGCGGCGCGCAAATCGCCTCCACCGGGATTGTGGCCCCCCTGGGCACAGTGGCGGTGGCCGCCAACTCCCTGGCTGTCACGGCGGAAAGCTTCTGCTATATGCCGGGCTACGGCCTGGCGGCAGCGGCCACCGCCCTGGTGGGACAGAGCATCGGGGCCCGGCGGCTGGACCTGGCCCAGCGGTTCGCTAGGCTGTCCGTGGCTCTGGGTGTGGCGATCATGACGGTCACAGGCGCGCTCATGTTCCTGGCCGCGCCGGGGATGTTCCTCCTCCTGACACCGGACCCGGCCATTCGCGCCCTGGGTGTGCAGGCTTTGCGGATTGAGGCCTTCGCCGAGCCCCTCTTCGCGGTCTCCATCGTGGCCGCCGGCGCCCTCCGAGGGGCCGGGGACACCCTGGTCCCCAGCCTGATGAACCTCCTCAGTATGTGGGGCATCCGCATTACCGCTTCTATCGCGCTGGCCCCCAGGCTGGGGCTGGCCGGGGTTTGGCTGGCGATGTGCGGCGAGCTGTGCGTGCGGGGTATCCTGTTTTTGATACGGCTGCTGCGGGGGAAATGGCTCAAAAAAGAATTGATTCAAAACGAGACATAAAAAGAGCCTGGAATAACTCCAGGCTCTTTTTGCACAGGCGAAGCCAATGAAAGTTCTTTTTGCCTCTTTTCACCCGAAAGGGTGTGGACTCCACGAAGCTTTTGCTTCGCAAAAGCAAGTGCCGTTCCATCTTTCAAGAAAAAGAACAGAATCTCTCGGAAAAACTCAGGAGTCAATCCCTCTGGAGATGAGGTACTTCTTCACCATCAGTGCTACCTTGAAGGTGATGGCGTCGTCAAATTCCCGCAGGTCCAGCCCGGTCAGCTTCTTGATCTTCTCCAGCCGGTAAACCAGCGTGTTCCGATGCACAAACAGCTTTCGGGCGGTCTCCGATACGTTCAGGTTGTTCTCAAAGAACTTGTTGATGGTGAACAGGGTCTCCTGGTCCAGCGCGTCAATCGGATTTTTCTTAAACACCTCGTGGAGGAACATCTCGCACAGCGTGGTTGGCAGCTGGTAAATCAGCCGGCCAATGCCCAGATTCTCGTAGTTGATGACCGACTTCTCTGTGTCGAAGACCTTGCCCACCTCAATGGCCACCTGGGCTTCTTTATACGCCCTGGCCAGGTCCCGGATGTGATTGACCACCGTGCCGATGCCGATGACCACCTTGATGTTCAGCTCGTCGGAAATGGCGTTCTCCACCTGACGGGCCAGCTCAAAAATGTCCTTGACCTCCGTGGCCTCCGAGATTTGCTTGATGAGCACCACGTCCGTTTCACTGACCGACAGCACAAAGTCCAGCTGCTTGTCCGGAAACAGAGACTGAACCACATCCATCACCGCTACATCCACCGTGCCCACCTGCCGGATCAGCAGCACCGCGCGGGGCACCTCCGAGACAAAGCGGAGCTCCTTGGCCCGGACATAGATGTCCCCCAAAAGAATGTTGTCGGAGATGATGTTCTTCACAAAGGTGGCCTTGTCGTTCTTCTCCTCATAGTAGGCCTTGGCCCCGTTCAGAGCCACCGCCGCCATGGCGCAGATGGTGCGGGCCGCGTCGTCCTCGCCCTTGGCGAAGACCGCGTAGTCAAACTGCGAGCTCCAGCCGGACAGCGGCTTGAAGGTGTACCCTTCGCTCTTGACCACACTGTCCAGTCCCGCGTTTACCGCCGCGGCGGCAATGGGCCAATGGGCTCCAATGCTGGTCAGCTCATTGCAGGCGATGACCGTGCCCTCGGAATCAATGACGCCGATCGGACGGTCGGTGCTTTCCTTCATCTGTAGGACGACGCTCTGAAACACTCTGCTGGACATAATGGTTACCTCCCTATTGGTATCTTTACAGGAATCCGCTGGCGGGTCCGGCGGCCGCTTTGACAGCTCCCGGAATCTCTTATCGTTCAGAAAAGGGCTGGATTATTCCCAATTGCCTCTCTATTATATTCGTTCTTTCACCTCTTTGCAAGAGCAAATCCAAAATTTTTTGTCTAAAATGCCGAAACCTACTTCAGAGGCGGTATTTGACCGCCTCCACAGCCCAGAAGCGCCCCCTTTTCCGCCTCTGTCAGGGGCCGGAATTCCCCCGGCTTCAGCTCCGGGTCCAGCTCCAACGGCCCCATGGACAGCCGCTTTAAGTAAACCACCGGCTTTCCCCGGGCGGCCAGCATCCGTTTAATCTGGTGGAATTTCCCTTCCCGCAGCGTCACCCGCCCCCAGCTGGGGTCAGCCAGCGGTTCCAGCCCCGCCGGCAGGCAGACCAGTCCGTCCCCCAGGGTCATGCCCCCCTCAAAGGCCTCCACATCCGCCTGGTTCAGCTGCCCCGCCACCTGGGCCAGGTAAACCTTATCCACATGCCATTTGGGAGAAAGCAGCTGGTGGGCCAGCTCCCCATGGTTGGTCAGCAAAAGCAGGCCCTCTGTGTCCTTGTCCAGCCGCCCCACCGGAAACAACTCCCGCCGCCGCAGTTCCGCCGGGAGCAGATCCAACACGGTCCGCTGGTTCCGGTCCTGGGTGGCCGAGAGCAGGCCCCCCGGCTTGTGCAGCATGAGATAGGTGTATTTTTCCGCGAAAACCGGCGCGCCGTCCACCCGCAGGTCCAAGCATTCCCGCTCATACTTCTCCTCCGGTCCCTTGCAGCGCTGCCCATTGGCCGTTACCCGGCCCTGGCGGATCAGCTCCTTGCTCTCCCGGCGGGACCAGCGGCCCGTGTCCGCCAGCAGCTTGTCCAATCGTTCTCCCATTTCAGATACCGCCTTTCGACTTTGGGTCATATCTGGGACCCCGCTTCTTCTCCATAGGGGTTGACATAATCAGGCGGGCATAGGTGCCGCTCGCTCCACACCATCATCTGGTGCAGAATGGGCGTGAAGCTCTGGCCCAGTTCCGTCAGGGAGTACTCCACCTTCGGGGGAATTTCCCGGTAGACCTCCCGGTGCAGAAAGCCGTCCCGCTCCAGCTCCCGGAGCTGCCGGGTCAGAGAGGACTGCGTGATTCCCTCCAAGCGGCGCATCAGCTCCCCGAACCGCTGGACCCGGTAGAAGGAGATGTACCACAGAATCAGGATCTTCCACTTGCCGCCCAACACCGCCTGTACGCTGGCCATCGGCACGCACCGGGCCATCATCTCCTGCGATTGAAATTTATTCCCGGACATGACTGCCCTCCTTTCCTTTCTCCGCATCATGATATGTATTATATACCATTTCCGAGAAAATGCAACGCGGCTCAAAAAAGCGTATTCGTATCAAAATTGATACTATCACCCAAAAATCTGCGTACTTGATTTTCTCTGAAGGCAGTTATACCATAACGGCAGCAGAACCGTCCGGACGGCTGCCGAAAGGAGAACAAATCAATGCACTATGATGGAACAATCTGGCGTCCGCCCTACGAGGCCCGCTCCCTGCTGCTTCAGGCCACCGCAGGCTGTACCCACCACGCCTGCAAATTCTGCACCCTGTATGAGGACCTGCCCTTCCGCTTCCGAATGTCCCCCTTGACCGAAATAGAAGCCGACTTGCAGGAGGCTCAGCTTTGGGGCAGCGACCCCCTGGCCATGCTGTCCGCCCGCCTTCAGGGCCGTTCCGGGCAGGAGCCCTTCCGGCGGGTCTTTCTCACCGGCGCGAACCCCTTTGTCCTGCGGTTTGAGCTGCTCCGGGACATTGCGGAACTGATTCACCGCTACCTTCCTCAGGTGGAGACCATCGGATGCTTCGCCCGTGTGACGGATGTGGCCCTGAAACGCCAGGAGGAGCTGGAAACCCTCCGCCGCCTGGGCTACAGCGGAATCACCATCGGCGTGGAAACCGGCGACCCGGCGGCGCTGGCCTTCATGAACAAGGGGTATCAGCCCCAGGAAATCGTCCGTCAGGCCGGGCGGCTGGACGCGGCGGGCATCTCCTACAACTTCTTCTATCTGGCGGGGATTTCCGGAAGGGGCCAGGGGACAGAGGGCGCGCGAAAAAGCGCGGAGATCTTCAATCAGACCCGGCCCCAGATCATCGGCTCCTCCATGCTGACCATCTTCCCGGACGCCGAGCTATACCAGGACATTCAGCGGGGCGCTTGGGCCGAGGAGGGGGAAATCGAAAAGCTGGAAGAGCTGAAAACCCTCATCGAGCATCTGGACATTCCCGTCAGATTCCTGACGGAGGGCGCTTCCAATCTGGTCCGTGTCCAGGGAAATCTGCCCGAGGACCGGGAACGGCTGGCCGGATCCCTGAAGGAACTCATTGAGACCGCCGATGAAGGGATGCTGCGGGATTACCGCGTCAATCTGAGGCACCTTTAAATAACAGACAGGCCGCTGTCCCCTTTCGGACAGCGGCCTGTCTGTTATTCCGCTCCGCCGGAGGCCGGCGCCTGTTCCACATCGTCCAGAAACGTCTCCCAGGCGTCCTCGTGGTCCACAAAATACTTGGGACACTCCTTTCCCGTCACGTCATAGTGCCGGATGATGTCCTCCCGCTTCAAATCGTAGGTGTCCGCCAGCCAGCGGACCAGCTTCACCAGCGCGTCATAGGTCGCTCCCGTAAACGAGCCGTCCTCTCCAGGGTGGCAGCACTCAATGGAAAGGGTGTCGTCATTCCGGTTGTTGGAGCAATACGCCACCTCGTCCAGAGGAACGTTCAGGAGCACCTCCCCTTCCAGACCAATCAGGAACTGGCTGCTGGCGTAGGTGTCATGGCTCTCCGCCAGGCCACGGAAATAGCTGTTGTTCTGCTCCGCCGTGGTGCCCGGATTTCCCACGTAATGGACCACCACCCCGTTTACCGCCTCCAAAGGCGTTCCGGGCCGGGACCACTCATTCACCGGAAGCAGCTTTACTGTCACCCAATCCGGCAGGTCCACTTCCTCCATGGGCGGCACCGGGGATGGAGGGCTCAGCAGCCGCCAGACAATCAGAGCGCAGACCACAACCGCCGCCACAATCAGCGCAAGAGGCGGAATCCGCCAATGGCGGCGGCGTTGGCGCCGGCCCCGCCGGATTGGGATTTGATATTCCTCCACTTCCATCTCGCTCTCCTTCTCTCTGTCTTATTTTGGCGATTTTAGCATTGGATTGCATCAGAATGGCATCAAAAACGTCGGGGCGGGTATGGTGGAGACCTGAAAACGGCAGGGGCAAGCCCCCGCCCTATATGCCGGCAGGAGTGCGGCAATGAGCTGAGACACGGCCCGATGAGGTCATCGGGGCCCTGCGCGCGGTGTGTCTCTTGAATTTCGACGCATTACGCCAGCTTAAAGTTCTTTTTGCTTCTTTTTCTTTCAAGAAAAAGAAGGGAACCCCACGTCCATATTGGCGTACCCGTTGAGCGAGGCGTCCCCCCGCCGGCCCGCCAGATACTCGTAATAGCCTTGGCAGCCGATCATGGCCCCGTTGTCCCCGCACAGCTTCAAGGGCGGCAGAAACAGCTTTTCTCCCCGCCGGGCACAGGCCGACTCCAGATCCCCGCGGACGCGGGAGTTCGCCGCCACGCCGCCGGCCACCGCTACCTTGCCGTAGCCCAGGCGCTCCGCTGCCAGCATGGTCCGGGGCACCAGCGTATCGCTGACCGCCCGGCCAAAGGAGGCCGCAAAGGAGGGCAAATCCAGGGACTCCCCTTTCTGCTCCGCGTTGTGAATCAAATTCAGCGCCGCCGTTTTCAGGCCGGAAAAGGACATGTCCAATTCCGCGCCGTGGACCTGGGCACGGGGCAGCTCATATTTTTTATCGTCTCCCCCCTGGGCCAGCCGGTCCATGGGACCGCCGCCAGGATAGCCGATGCCCAGCACCCGGGCCACCTTGTCAAAGCACTCTCCCGCCGCGTCGTCCCTTGTCGCGCCCAGCAGCTCCATATCGGTATAGGTTTTCACGTCCACAAGGGCCGTGGTGCCGCCGGACACGCACAGGCAGACAAAGGGGGGCTCCAGCTCCGGATGGGCGATGTAGTTGGCCGCGATGTGGCCCCGGACGTGGTGAACCGGAATCAGGGGCACATCCAGGGCGTAGGCCACGGACTTGGCGAAGTTGACCCCCACCAGCACCGCGCCAATGAGGCCCGGCGCGCAGGTCACGGCCACACCGTCCAGCCCAGCCTTGGTCACCCCCGCCTGAGCCAGCGCCTGGCCGGCCAGGGAGGCGATGACCTCCACATGCTTCCGGGAAGCGATTTCCGGCACCACGCCGCCGTAAATGGTGTGCATTTCAATCTGGGAGGCGATAACATCGGAAAGGACGGTCCGGCCGTCCTCCACCACCGCCACCGCCGTCTCGTCACAGGAGGACTCTACCGCTAACAGCTTCATTCTCCCGCCTCCTGTTTGGGTTGTTCATTCTTTTTCTTGGAAGAAAAAGAATCAAAAAGAACTTCAGGCTGGGTGCCAAAAACCTCGTCCTCATCTTCCTCCACCCAGGAGGGCGAGGGATGGATGGCCTCGCCAGGGGCCAGGGGAAGCTGGATATAGTGCTCCAGGTGGGGCGGGGAAAAGTAGTCCGCGTACACGCCGCGGTGCATGGTCAGAATCGCCTGGTCGTTCTGCTCCGGGCCCCGGTAAAGGCAGTTGAAATGGACGCCAAAGAGGGCGCACTCGTAATTCAGGACGCGGAAACCGTTGCGCTGGTAGAAGCCCAAACGGCGGCGGCGCAGCTCGTTTTCCTCCGGGTCCGGGCTGTCCGGGAACTCGGCCTCCCCAAACAGCTGGCCGTACCGCTCGAAGAGCAGATCCAGCGTGGCCGCACCCAGGCCGCCGTTCCGCTGGCCCCGCAAAACCGCAAAAAACTCCAAAAGGGCCCCGCGCCGGTCCTCTGGAAGCCACACCATGGCGTAGCCCCGCGGGCTGCCGCCGTCCTCGGTGACAAGGAGGGGGTCGTAGCGGCCCATGGCCATCAGCCGCTTCATGGCGCGCAGAGGCTTTAATTCCTCCTTGGGGAAGTCATGGACCATCTCGCTTTCGTAGAGCCGGGTCAGCTCCGCTTCATTTAACAGCTTTAGCTTCATTTTTGACGCTCCTTTTATGGGTGGAAGGTTCGGTCGGCGCTCCGGCCCACCAGATAGTCGAGGGATACGTTGTAAAAGTCCGCCAGGAAGAGCCATTTGGCAAGGCTGGGCTCTTGTTCTCCACGCTCATATCTTTGATATTGCCGCAAAACAATGCCTAGCAGTTCAGCTAACTCTTCCTGTTTCAGGTTTTTTTCATTTCGGAGTTCTTTTAGACGAATTGGTTGTGGTTTCATAATTTCGCTCCTTGACAAGACCATTACAGTCGTTTATAATATGACTATAATGGTCCTTTTGAGGGTGATGACATGAAAGAATCTATATTATATGAATTATATAATACCATGGTTGAGGAAAAAAGAGAGGTGCTAATTCAAAAACCATATTATCAGACTGCCATGCGGGATTGGGAAGCAAAACGAACGGGAAGCGAAATTGACCAGGAAGACGGGGCCTGGACCAGAGAGGATGCCTGGGGAGAAATCGCGTTTTCCATTGGGGTGGATCTGGGGATACGTTTGGCGCGGGAATTGGAGGCATTTGGGGCAGACGCAAAGCCGTAGGGCGGGGGCTTGCCCCCGCCCTACGCCGTTGCGTGCAAATATGTGCGGCAATTCCTTTAAAACCGCTCCGTTCCAAATTCCCGCGTCATAATGATGGCGTCCTCACGGGGTTTGTCGTAATAGTTCTTCCGCCGCCCCACCTGGGCAAATCCGTGCTTCATGTAGAGCTGGATGGCCGGAGTATTGGACACCCGGACCTCCAGTGTGAGAAATTCCAGGTGGTTGGCCTGGGCAAACCGGAGAAATACCCCCAGCAGTTCCCCGGCTACCCCCTGGCGGCGGTACTGCTCCCGCACGGCAATGTTGGTGATATAGCCCTCGCCAGCGGGGATTTGAATCCCCGCGTAGCCCAACACCTCGCCCTGCTCCGTCACCGCCACCAGATAGCTGGCGCAGAGGTTATCCAGCTCCTCGGCCAGCATAGCCTCCGACCACGGAACGGAAAAGCACTCCTGTTCAATCGCCGCCAGGGCGGGGATCAGCTCCGAGGTCATGGGCACAATTTTGTAGGGGATTCTCTCATTGTGTGAGACCGTCCCAATGGAAATGTTCGACATCATTCAATTCTCCTCCGGAAAATCATTGTTCGCGGTAATTATCGTACATCAGGCCAAAACCGCGCCGCCCTCTCAATGGGCGTCCGCCCAGCTCTTTCCGGCGTGAGCGTCAGCAGTCAAGGGAACCGCCAATTTCGCTACCCCTTCCATCTCTTCGGCCAGCAGCGCTTCCACCTGCTCCGCCTCCGCCTCCGGACACTCTACAATCAATTCGTCATGCACCTGGAGCACCAGCCGCCCGGCCAGCCCGGCCGCCTTCAATCGGGCCTGCACCCGCACCATCGCCAGCTTGATGAGGTCAGCCGCCGTTCCCTGAACCGGCATGTTCAGCGCCACCCGCTCCCCAAAGGACCGCGTGTTGAAATTGGAGGATTTCAGCTCCGGAAGCCACCGCCGCCGCCCCAGCAGCGTGGACACAAAGCCGTCCTTCTTCGCCTGCACCACAATGTCCGTCATATACGCCCGGACCCCCGCGTAATGGGCAAAGTACCGCTCCATATAGTCCTTGGCCTCCGCCACCGAAACACCGATGTCCTGGCTCAGGGAAAACTGGGAAATCCCATACACAATGCCGAAATTGACCGCCTTGGCCGAGGAGCGCATCCGCCTGGTGACCTCCTCCACCGGTACGCCGAACACCTGGGAGGCCGTCACCGTGTGCACGTCCACCCCTGTCAGAAACGCCTTCTGCATCTCCTTGTCATCCGAAATGTGGGCCAGCAGCCGCAGCTCAATCTGGGAATAGTCCGCGTCCACCAGCACATTCCCCGGCCCGGCTACAAACATTTTCCGCATCTCCGCCCCCAGCGGCGTCCGCACCGGAATGTTCTGGAGGTTCGGCTCCATGGAGCTCAGCCGCCCGGTGGCGGTGACTGTGTTCTGGAAGGAGGTGTGAATCCGCCCGTCCGGGGCGATCACTTTCGTCAGACCCTCCACATAGGTGGAATTCAGCTTCGTCAGCTGCCGGTACTCCAGAATGCGCTCAATGACGGGATGCTCTCCCTTCAGCTTTTCCAGCACCTCCGCATTGGTGGAATAGCCGGTTTTCGTCTTTTTCATGGGCGGTAGGCCCAAGGTCTCAAAGAGAAGCGTCCCCAGCTGCTTGGTGGAGTTGATGTTGAAGGGACCGCCCGCCAGCTCGTAAATCTCGTCCTGGGCCTTTTTAATCCCATCGGAGAGCATGTCTCCAAAGGCCCGCAGGGCCTTGGCGTCCACCAGGAAGCCCGCCCGCTCGATTTCCGCCAGCACCGGGCAGAGGGGCATCTCCACCTCGTCAAAGAGCTTCCGCATGCCCAGCCCGTCCAGCCTGGGGGAAAGCTCCTCATAAAGGGCCTCAATCAGCCCCGCGTGCTGGAGCATAGCCATGGTGGGCATGGCCGGGTCGGACAGGGGGCCGAAGGCGTCCTCCGCCTGGTAGACTTCCGCTTTCATCAGCTCCCGGTTGAAGTAGGAAACGCTCAGCTTTTCCAGGTCGTAGCTCCCATCGGTAGGGGCCATCAGGTAGGCGGCAATGGCGGTGTCAAAGACGAACCCCGCAGGCTGGATGCCCTCGTCCATCAGGGCCCTCATCAGATCTTTGACGTTGTGAGATACCTTTTTAATGTCCTCGGAGCTGAAAAAATCGCGCAAAATGCGGTTGTAGCCGCTCAGCTCGCTGGAAAAGAAGGTGGCGGCCCGGTGGGTCCCATCGTCGTCCCAGGCGGCCACAAAACCATTCAGGCCGGGCAGTACCAGCACCGATACATGGTCCAGACCGCGCCATCCCTCCAAAAGCCGGTCCGCGTCTTCAGAGCGGGTGATGACCGCATTGAGCAGCATCCCCAATTTCCGCCCCTCATGGGGTGCAGCTCCGCCGGGGCCCGGCTTGAGGCCCATCTTGTCAATGAGCTTGGAAAATTCCAGCTTGAGAAACAGCTCGTACAGGGCCGGACCGTTCACCGGGCGGCAGCGGTTCTGCTCCGGGTCAAAGTCCAGGGGCGCGTCACAGTGAATCCGGGCCAGGTCGTAGGACATGCGGGCGTCCGCCGCTCCCTCGGTGAGCTTTTTCACCACGCCGGGCTTGGCCGGGGTGTCCGGAGCCATGCAGATGTCCGGCATGTGGCCGTACAGATGGTCAATGGAGTGATAGAGCTGAATGAGGGCCATGGCGGTCTTCTCCCCCACGCCCTTGACGCCGGGAATGTTGTCCGAGGTGTCCCCCATCAGGGCCTTCAGGTCGATGATGTGAATGGGGTCAAAGCCGTACTCCGCCCGGAAGGCGCCGGGCGTCATGTCCTTTGTGGTGGTCTGGCCCATGCGGGTGGTGACCAGCTTCACCCGGGCCGTGTCCGTCACCAGCTGGAGGGAGTCCCGGTCGCCGGTGACAATCACCGTCTCCCAGCCGGCGGCGGTGTCCCTGGCCGCGATGGTGCCGATGAGGTCGTCCGCCTCCCAGCCCGCCAGCTCATAGCGGGGGATGTTCATGGCGTCCAGAACCTCCTTGAGCACCGGCATCTGCATGGCAAGCTCCTCCGGCATGCCCTTTCGCTGGGCCTTGTATCCCTCGTAGGCCAGGTGGCGGAAGGTGGGTTCCTTCCGGTCAAAGGTCACGCAGAGGGCGTCCGGCTTTTCCTCGCCGGTGAGCTTTTGCAGGATGGTGAGAAAGCCGTAGACGGCGTGGGTGTACAGTCCGTCCCGGGTCGAGAGGGGACGGACCCCGTAAAAGGCGCGGTTGACAATGGAATTGCCGTCAATGACCATCAGTTTCATTAAGGTATCCTCCCGGTGTTTCGTATCTCGGTTGATTATAACACAGCCTGCCCGGAATTGCCACTGTTCAGACAGGGAAAACGGCGGGGAAAAAACCCGCCGCTCCTTTACAGGCCGCTGATGCCCAGCAGTTCACGGTATAACATCACGCCAAAGCGGACGCCGTTCCGAAATCCCTGGCGCTCATAGTCCAGGGTGGCGTCCCAAAACGCTTCAGCCGCTGGCTCCCGCTGTTCTTCGCTCAGGCACAGCTTTTCCAGCTCCAGACACATCTGCGCTCCCGCGCGTTCCGTTTCCTCCAGCTCCATGTACAGCTCGTTTATGCTCTCACTGGGCACACGTTTCTCTTCGTCAATCGCCATGTAAAAAATCCGGTCGATCAGTTCCATAGAAGCCTCCTTGATTTTTTCCGGAGGCTGTGGCATAATTAGATTTGCCATAACCTCCGGGTTTGGGTGATAGAGTGTTGGTGGGGCTTTGTCACGGCCGCCAGCACTCTATTTTTCTTTGACCTTTTCGTAGACCTCCCGAATTCCCTGACGAATCACATCAGATTTGCTCATGCCGGTCTTTTGGCAGCATATTTCGAGCAGTTTGACATCTTCATCCGACATCCGAATTCTTGTGTTATTTTTTTTGGGGTCTGTTGTAGGTCTTCCGGTCCGTGGCGACATTGCATCACCTCTTTTGTGTTACCACAATTCTATTATATATATATGGAAACACAAAAGTCAAGCGTTCCGTTCCATAAAGCCTCCTTGATTTTTTCCGGAGGCTGTGGCATAATAGATTTGCCATAACCTCCGGGTTTTGTGTGATAGAGTGTTGGTGGGGCTGTGTTAGGGCCGCCAGCACTCTATTTTTTTATGTCCGCCGCCAACTTTTTGATTCCTCGCCGGACAGCCTCGCCGCGCTCGACGTTCTCCTGCTTGCAGTAAGTTTCCAGAATCGTTTCCGCTTGCTGGTCAAGGCGAACCGTGATTTTATACGGCTTGGGGTTGTCGGTTGGACGGCCTGTTCTGGGAGACATGTCATCACCTCACTTTTGCCTTCCATAATTTATAATAGACTTATA
This sequence comes from Oscillospiraceae bacterium, assembly GCA_022793095.1. Lineage (GTDB taxonomy): Bacteria > Bacillota > Clostridia > Oscillospirales > Oscillospiraceae > JAAWCD01. The sequence continues at coordinate 15,533 of JAAWCD010000035.1, forward strand.
GAAGACAAAAGTCAAGCTTTTTTCCTTTTTAACACATATTTTTTTCAGAGGCATGAACGTAGGGCGGGGGCTTGCCCCCGCCGTGCCGAAGCGTCCGATGGACACATCATTGTCGATTTCCGGGGCGTTCGCGGCAAAAACTTGCAATCCGCCGGGAATCCGTTTATAATAAGGAAAGAAATCCCCAAAGGAGAGCTGACATGCCTTACTTCATTGCCGCCGCCGCTTTGGTGGCCCTGGACCAGCTGGTCAAGTTTCTGGTCCGGTCCAACATCCCGCTGTATGAATGTGTTCCCTTTATCCCCCATGTGATGGATTTGACCTACGTGCAGAACACCGGCGCGGCCTTCTCCATCCTGGAGGAACACACCTGGCCCCTGACTCTGGTGTCCGCCGCCATCTCCGTGGCGCTGGCCGTGATTCTCGCGAAAAAATGGATCGTCAACCACCCCGCCGGCCGCTGGCCCCTGGCAGTGATTCTGGCCGGGGCCGTGGGCAACCTGATCGACCGGGCCCTCTTTGGCTTCGTCACCGACATGTTCCGGACCACCTTTATCAGCTTCGCTGTGTTCAATGTGGCCGATATCTGCGTGGTGCTGGGCGGGATCTCCTTCTGCATCTACTACGCCCTGTTCTACGAAAAGCTGGAGCCCAAAAAGCAGGCTGAGGACCAGACCGCCAACCCTTCCTAGGCTGGCCTCCGCACCTCTCATTATGAAAGGAGTTTTCTCAATGAACGTCAACCCCATCCTTCACCCACATTCCACCGGCCCGCAGGCCAAATCCGCCGCGAACGCGGTCTCAGACGCCGGCAGCCTGTTTTCTCAGGCCCTCACCCAATGCCGGGAAGAGGCGAACGAAAGCGAAGATGTCTCCTCCATGAAGGATTTCTGTGACAAGGTATTCCTCCCCGACTGGCTGGAGCGGCTGAAAAAGCTGGACGAGATGCGTGAGGAGGATGAAACCCTGGAAGCCCTGTACGCCTATGTGGACGCTCTCGTCGATCAGTCCAAAGAGGAAAACCGCGCGAAAATGCGGGAAGAACAGCTGGAATCCTGGTTCAGCCGGTTGAACTGAGCCTTATGACCAAGCTCACCTTGACCGCTGGCACAGACGGCCTGCGGCTGGACCAGTTCGCCGCGGACCAGGTGGAACAGCTGTCCCGCTCCGGGGCTCAGCGCCTGATTGAAGAGGGAAGGCTCACCAAAGACGGCCAGCCCCTCAAAAAAAACGCCCGCACAACCGCCGGGGCCCGCTATGAGCTGACGCTCCCGGACCCGGAGCCCGTGGCGCTGGCGCCTCAGAACATCCCCTTGGATATCGTATATGAGGACGGGGACGTGGTGGTGGTCAACAAGCCGGTGGGCATGGTGGTCCATCCCGCGCCAGGCCATCCGGACGGCACCCTGGTCAACGCCCTGCTCTTCCACTGCGGGGATTCCCTGTCCGGCATCAACGGGGAAACCCGGCCGGGCATCGTTCACCGCATTGACCGGGACACCTCCGGCCTGCTCATCGCGGCGAAAAATGATTTCGCCCATCAGGCCCTGGCCGGACAGCTTCAAGACCACTCCCTGGCGCGGGAGTATGAGGCGGTGGCGGTGGGCGGCTTTCGGGAAGACTCCGGCACCGTGGACGCGCCCATCGGGCGGCACCGCACGGACCGCAAGAAAATGGCCGTGGACCCCCTCCACGGCCGCCCGGCAATCACCCACTGGGAGGTCCTCGCCCGCTATTCCGGGTACACCCACATCACCTGCCGCCTGGAAACCGGGCGGACCCATCAGATCCGGGTCCACATGGCTTCCATCGGCCATCCCCTGTTAGGGGACCTCGTTTACGGCAGCAAAAAGCCTTGGCCAGGGCTGTCCGGTCAATGCCTCCACGCCCGGAAGCTGCGTTTTGTCCACCCCCGCACCGGCGAGCCGGTGGAGGTGGAGTGCCCCAGGCCCGGCTGGTTCCAGGATGTGCTGGACCGGATGCCAGGGGCGTTTGATTGAACAAGAGAACTTCAGACTGGTTTCCTCCGCCGGACCTGCGGCAGAAACCAGTTTGAAGTTCTTTTTGGTTCTTTTTCTTTCAAGAAAAAGAACCAGAGACAACGTTTGAACCATTTTTCGGTAAATATCACTTCAAATACACGCTGTAATAACAGCCGGAAATGACGGATCCCGTGCATGCCAGCCAGCTGTTCAGCGGTTTCTCCCCTCCTGTCAAGTAGAAATTCGCCCGAAAAATAAAAGCCAATTTTGGACGAACCGGGGATTTTTCAGGAAAAAAACGGAGAAAAAATCACTGCTCCGCCTGTCGCAGGATGACATAAAATCTGGCCGCCGCCTCTCTACAGCAAGTTATCCACATTATCCACACAGTTTTCCACACCGGTGGAAAACTTGGGCTGGAATCGTTTTACGCCGGATTTGCAGGATGTTCCAGACCCGCAAATGAATGTTTCTAATCTGCAACAGCCTCTATAGGTTTACATAATCACAATTCTGTTTTCGCGGCGCGCAAATTTGCAGGATGCAACCCTTCAAGCGCCAGAGGGCGCGTTCAACAAATGCAAAAGCCGTTTCGGAACGGAGCCGAAACAGCTTCTGTTTATCATGATTATCACGTTTTCGCGGGAATCCTTGGTGGATTCCAAGAAAACTTAGCGCGGCATGGCGGCAAAAGACAAGCCCAGATGCGGTTCAACGGTTGTGAATACAGGTTCTTATTACGCTTTGTCCAGATATTTGCTGTGGAAGAAGCCGGTGATGTTGGTCAGGGCCTTGTTGAATACCGAAATCTCCTCCGGCTCCAGCGCGCTTAGGATGCCCTCCACCATTTCCCGATGGAATTTCAGGTGTTCCTGGTTAGCCTCCCGGCCCTTTTCCGTGGGGTAAAGCCGGACCGCCCGCTTATCCAGCTCATCCCGGCGGCGCAGGAGGTATCCCTTTCGCTCCAGCTGATTGACCACTGTGGTCAGGGTTCCGGCCGTCACCCGCTGGGCGGCGGCAATGGCGGTGGAACGGTTGTCCCGCTGCTGGTCCACCGCCTGGCACACCTCTTCAATCAGGTGCAGTTCCCGCAGGGACAGATCGGAAAACCGCTCCGCGGCATGGCGCTCCTCTGTTTTCAAAATGTCGTTGAATACCTCCACCAAAAAGCGGTTGAGTTCTTCTCCCCAGCGGTCCAACGCTGTTCAGCCCCTCTCTTCCATGCTGTCTCCCATTGTACGCCCTTTTTCCCCAAATTTCAAGCAGCCCCGTTTTCACGCTTTCTTGAAAGAAAGCGTGGCAAAGAACGTTAAACTGGTTCTACCGAAAGCCTGGCAATCGAACCAGCTTGAAGTTCCTTTTGGTTCTTTTTCTTTCCGCTTTCTTGAAAGAAAGCTTAGCAAAGAACTTTAAACTGGTTCTACCGAAAGCCTGGCAATCGAACCAGTTTGAAGTTCTTTTTGGTTCTTTTTCTTTCAAGAAAAAGAACGGATATAGGCAATCCCCGCCGCGCCAGGGCCCGCGTGGGTGCCGACGACCGCGCCAATGCCGCTGCGGATGGCCCGCGCCGTGTCCACCTTGCCCGACAGCGCCTCAATGCACTCCTCCATCACCGCCGGCGCGTTGCTGTGCCCAAAGGATACCCGGTACGCCGGGTCCACAGGCACCCGCTCCAGATACTCGCTTATCCACCGGAACGCCGCCTTCTTGCCCCGGACCTTGCCCGCGGACTCCACAATCCCGCTTTCCTCAATGGCAATCATGGGATTGATGCCCAGCAGACCCCCCATCGCCGCTGTGGCCGCCGAAATCCGGCCCCCCATCTTCAGATACTTCAACGTGTCCACCATGGCCACCAGCCGGACCCGGCCGCTCAATTCCTCCATTTCCCGGGCAATCTCCGCCGCCGTTTTGCCCTGGTCCCGCAGCGCCGCCGCCTCCGTCACCAGCAGCCCCAGCGCAAAGGTCACAGTGTTGGAATCCACAACGAAAACCCGATCCGGATCTACCATGTTCCGGGCTATCATGGCTGACTGACAGGTGCCCGACATCTTGCTGGACAGGAAAATCCCCACCACAGTGTCCCCCGCATCCACATAAGCCTGGAACCGCTGGACAAAGGCGTCCGGGTTAATCTGCGACGTGGTGGGCAGCGTCTCCGCACTGGACAGCTTTTCATAAAACGCTTCCTTCGTAATTTCTACCCCGTCCAGATAACATTCCCCGCCAAAATGCACCATGAGCGGCATGACCTCCACCCCGAGCGCCTTGGCCTGCTCCGCGCTGAGATCGCTGGTGCTGTCTGTGATAATATGAATCATCGTGCTCTTCTCCTTACCAGTTCATTTGATGTTCAAATAATTTGAATTTCAAATTTATTATAGTGGTTTCCCTTTCCTTGTCAAGAGGAAATCAAAGGTGTGGACTTTTTTTCTGTAACATAGTAAAATAACACTAAATTAAGCGCTTATCCACAAATGAGGGTTGTGCAGACTGGTCCGCCAGATTTTTGGTGGAACAAGCCATTTTCCCGCAGAAATCCTGACGCAGTTCAAGGGGAACGAACGCTCAGCCGCGAAAAAGATACAGGCGGGATGCGTGCGTCCTAATTTGCGGATATGCTCTAAGAGCCTGTCCCCCGCCGGAACGGGCGGGAACAGGCTCCCAGGCTGAAAAGGAGGCTTTCCCATGGCTGAACAGGATCGAACCGTTCCTCCCGGCTCGGTGGAACATGACCCCTACACCTTCGTGATGAAGGTGTTCTGTACCCGCTGGAAGCCCTTTATCATCACCGCAATCCGCTTTGATGAGGACTGCACCCGCTTTTCCAAGTTCACCCGGCAGCTGCCTATTTCAGAAAAGGTGCTGGCCCAGAACCTGCGGGAGCTGGAGGCCGACGGCATCATCTACCGCACCATCTATCCGGAGGTTCCTCCCAGGGTGGAATACCATCTGACCGAGGTGGGACTTTCCGTCTGCGGCGTCCTTCAGCAGCTTTACGACTGGGGCTGGCACGAGATGAAGCGGCGCGGCCTGCCCATCGACCCCCTGGGCGAGATGTGGCACGGCTACCGGGAACGGGATGAGTCCGTCATGGACGCGCCTCACAAGCATAGAGACACGGCAATTTAACCGCTGACAGCCTGGGCTAGCTTACCTCAAGGTTAGCCCCTTACTTTCATGTGCGGTCTTCACAATTTTTCTTCCTTGTGATACATTCTGTTTGTACAAATTGAGGCGCACTCTTCCGGCCGGTCAGACACCTCAGATTACCTTATCCGTTTCAAACAAGAGAACGAAGGAGGAAGCGCATTTATGTCAACTACCATCGGCATTATTTCCATTGTCGCGGCCTTCGCCCTGCTGATCGTGCTGTCCTATAAGGGCATGTCGGTCATGTATGTGGCGCCTCTCTGCGCCCTGTTCGTGGCGCTGGTCAACGGCATCCCCCTGTTGGATGCGGTCACTGGTCCCTTCATCGGCGGCGCCACCGGATTTATCGGCGGCCTGCTCCCCATCTTCCTGCTGTCCATCCTCATGGGCCGTATCTACGTGGAGTCCGGCGCGGCGGTGAACATCGCCAAAACCCTGATGAACACCCTTGCCAAAAGCGCCTCCGGTCCCCAGAAGCAGACCATCGCCGTGTACATCTGTATCGCCGTCAGCTGGGTCATGTGCTTCGGCGGTATTGACACCTTCTGCGCCCTGTTTACCCTGTTTCCTGTCATGCTGACCATCTGCGCCGAGGCCAACATTCCCCGCAAGTACCTGATCGGCCTCATCACCTGCGGCGTGTCCACCGCCGCCCTGACGCCCGGCGCGCCTCTGGTCACCAACTACACCCCTATGGGCATCCTGGGCACCTCCTCTGCCGCCGGCCTGATTCCCGGTCTGGCCGCAGTGCTGGTGATGGTGCTGGGCGGCGGCACCTACCTGTCCAAATCCATCCACGCGGCCACCGCCAGAGGCGAGGCCTTTGAGTACGGCACCGTCGCCTTCGAGCCTCCCGCAGAGGGCCGGAAGTATCCCCCTTTCGTGGTTTCCCTGCTGCCCCTGGTGGCAGTTGTGGTGGTGTTCAACCTCATCAATGATCTGATCCCCGCGCTGGCCCTGGGCTTTGTGCTCTCGCTGATTTTGCTGGTGCCCTTCTTTCAGCCCGGCGAGGCGAGCCGGGGCCGGACCCTCATCAACACCCTGAATGAGGGCGGCCGCTCCACGGCTGAGTCCCTGTTCCTCGGCGGCATCGTGGTAGGCTTCGCCACCGTGGTCCAGGCTACCCCCGCCTATCAGGTGATGGTGGACGGCCTGCTGGGCCTGAGCCTGCCCGCTCCGCTGCTGGTGGTCATCGCTGTGGCGATTTTGGTGGGGCTCACCGGATCGCCTCCGGCAGGTTTGGCCATCGTGGTGCCCGTGCTGGCGGCTAACCTGGATTTGGCTCCCGAGGCTATCCACCGCATTGCCACCACCGCCGCGACCACCTTTGACACCCTGCCCTTCCAGGGCGCGGTCATCATCATGCTGAATATGGCTGGCTTGAAGCACAAGGAAGGCTATCCTCCAGTCATGATGTGTACCGTTGTTTGGACGATGACGGCCTCCCTTGTGGCGGCGCTGCTCTTCGCCGTAATCCCCGGCCTGACATGATTGATTTTCAGCAGGGGGCAAACGCGCCCCCTTGGAAGAAACGGCCCGATGACCTCATCGGGCCGTCCAACTTGTCGAAAAAGCAGGAATTTAAAATAGGGTGTCAAAACTGCCAGGGCTTTGAGTAGGGGGATAGTGTGAAAGGGGGGCGAAGCCCCCGCTTTCGCGTGCGGTCACCCGCCCGCAGGCGACTGAATTCGTCAGAATGACGAATTCAGCTTCAGGCTGTCGACTTTTTCGACAGCCTGACGGCCCGATGACCTCATCGGGCCGTTTTACCCCACCCTCATTTCCACATCATTGAAAGAAAGGAAGTTTTTCATGAGCTGCAACCGTTATCCCCATATGTTTACCCCAATGACCATCAAGGGCGTGACCTTCAAAAACCGCGTCCTGGCCTCGCCCATCACCACCAACCGGATTGTGGATCACGGCTACCCCACCCCGGAAGGCATTGATGTCTATGAGACCAAGGCCCGAGGCGGCTTTGCCGAGGTCACGGTGACAGAATCCTTCATTGACCACGAGTACGCCTGGCGGCATGAGCACGGACTCAACGTGTGGGAGAATCCCATGACCACCTTCCACATGGAGTCCATCATGACCCTGACGGAAGCTATTAAGGCCCATGGCGCGGTGGCCTCCGTTCAGCTCAATCATGTGGGCGCCATGAACCACCCGGACACCATCCCCGGACATAAGAACCCCATCGGCCCCTCCGCCTTCCTCCGGGACGACGGGGTGCAGGTGGAGGAAATGACCGTGGAGATGATGGAGAAGACCGCAGCCCAGTGGGCAGAGGCGGCCTGGAACTGCAAGGCCCTGGGCTTCCAGATGGTCAACCTCCACGGCGGCCATGGCTGGCTCCTCAATCAGTTCATCTCCCCCATGTTCAACCACCGCACCGACGAGTTTGGCGGCTCCATGGAGAACCGGGCCCGCTTCCCCATCCTGGTGTGCAAAAAGATTAAAGAAGCCTGCGGCGATGATTTTCTCATCGAATACCGGATGTCCGGCTCCGAGCGCATCGAGGGCGGCATGACCCTGGAGGACGGCATTGAGTTCGCTCAGATCATTCAGGACCATGTGGACCTCATTCACGTCACCTCCGGTATCTATCACTCTCATGTGGAGACCAAGGCCTTCTCCTCCATGTTTGACAAGCACGGCTGCAACCTGGACCTGTCTGAGGCCATCAAGAAGCATGTCCATGTGCCCGTGGTGGCGGTGGGCGGCTTCAACGGCCCGGACCAGATTGAAGAGGCTCTGGCCACCGGCAAGTGCGACTTTGTGGCCATGGGCCGCCAGCAGTTCGCGGACCCCGCCTTTGTGAACAAGACCCTTATGGGCCGGGAGGACGAAATCGCCCCCTGCCTCCGGTGCTCCTGCTTCAACCCCCTGGCCCCCGACCCGGACAAGCGGCCCATTCCCGAGCTGTGGCACTGTGCCGTCAACCCCTGGGGCCAGCGGGAGCTGCGCTGGCGGAACGCCCCCAAGCCTGCCGGCAAGCGGAAGGTGCTGGTGGTGGGCGGAGGCCCGGCCGGCATGTACGCCGCCATCACTGCCGCGGAGCGGGGCCACGACGTGACCCTGGCGGAGAAGAGCGGACGGCTGGGCGGCCTGCTGTGGTTCACCGGCGTGGACGAGCACAAGGAGTCCCTCCGCCGGTATCGGGATTCCCTGGCGGTCCGGTGCCAGCGGACCGGCGTGAACATCCAGCTCAACACGCCGGTCACGAAAGACTACATCCGGGCCATGCAGCCCGACGCGGTGATCTGCGCCGTGGGCTCCCATCCCTTTGTGCCTCCCATTCCAGGCATTGAGAAGGCCATCCACGCGGTGGAGGTCTACAAGGACATGACCGTGCTGGGCAAGAAGTGCGTCATCATCGGCGGCGGCGCCATCGGCTGCGAGTCGGGCTACTTCTTCGCCAGCCACTGCGGCGTGGAGGTGAAGATTCTGGAGATGCGGGAGGATATCTGCATGGACTCCGGGGACTCTCAGCGCCGGGCGCTGATCCCCCGCATGAAGAAGGCGGGCATGACCTGGGACTGCAACGTGTCCGTGAAGGAGATCACCGGTTCCGGGGTCCGCTATGTGGATGAAACCGGCGCGGAGCAGTTCGCCGGGGCGGACTGCGTGATCTACGCCTGCGGCAACCGGTCCAATGACGACGTGGTGAAGGAGCTGGAGGGTGTGTGCCCCTGGTTCGTCACTGTGGGCGACGCCAAGAAGGCCCGGATCGTCAAGTACGCTACCTACGAGGGCTTCTGCGCGGCCATGGATATTCTTTAAGTTCTTTTTCTTGAAAGAAAAAGAACCAAAAAGAACTTCAAACGGTTTCCTATTGGTTGATTGTAAGAGAATTGTAAGAAAGCTTGTCCCCCCTTATGCTATTATTGAAGATAAGGGGGGGACAACCTATGAAAGAATGGTTTGTAAAGGCACGCCTCGGTTTCTTTTCTGGCTTGGAAACTGGATGGGGAGCAAACCAGCGGAAAACCAGTTGACAACGGCGGAAAATGTGATAGAATAGGTCTAGTTTGGCGTTGAGGAAACGAGTCCATTTCAGCGGCCTAAAGCGAGGGGGAACCGGTGAGAGCCCCCCGGCAGAGCGGAATGGACAGCCATTTCTGAGCCGCCCGCGACGAGCGGGACGCCTCATCCCCGTTAGCGGATGATCTGAGATGCCGGATGGGTTCCATCCGGAAATCAGGGTGGTACCGTGGAATGATTTCCGCCCCTGGCTGTTGTCAGGGGCGTTTTTTTGCTCTTGAGGGCATGACGCTCCCGGAACACCACCGCGGTACGCCAGCATAAAGTTCTTTTGCTTCTTTTCTTTCAAGAAAAGAAGGGAAACTGTAATCTGTTTTGGAGGTAGATTCCCATGAAGAAACCCTTTGGAGTTAACGAGCTCCGAGAGATGTTCCTGGCCTTCTTTGAGACGAAGGCCCATCTCCGCCTGCCCAGTTTTTCCCTGATTCCCCAGAACGACGCGTCGCTCCTCCTCATCAACTCCGGCATGGCGCCCATGAAGCCCTACTTCACCGGCGAACAGGAGCCCCCCCGCCACCGGGTCTGCACCTGCCAGAAGTGCATCCGCACCGGCGACATCGAAAACATCGGCAAAACCGCCCGCCACGGCACTTACTTCGAGATGCTGGGCAACTTCTCCTTTGGCGACTACTTCAAAAAAGAGGCCATTCCCTGGGCCTGGGAATTCCTCACCTCCCCCGAGTGGGTGGGACTGGACCCTAACCGCCTTTACCCCTCTGTCTTCGCCGGGAATGACACCACCCCCGCCGACAGCGAAGCCTTCCGCATCTGGAACGAGGAAATTGGCATCCCCGCCGAGCGTATCTTCAAGTTCGGGAAAGAAGATAACTTCTGGGAGCACGGCTCCGGCCCCTGCGGCCCCTGCTCTGAAATCTACTACGACCGGGGCGAAAAGTACGGCTGCGGTAAGCCCGGCTGTACCGTGGGCTGCGACTGCGACCGCTATATGGAGGTCTGGAACGTGGTCTTCTCCCAGTTCGACAACGACGGCGAGGGCCACTATGAAGAGCTCAAACAGAAAAACATCGACACCGGCATGGGTCTGGAGCGGCTGGCCGTGGTGTGCCAGGACGTAGACTCCCTCTTCGACGTGGACACCGTCATGAACATCACCAACAAGGTCAGCGAAATCACCGGCGCCCACTACGGCGAGAGCGTCAAAACCGACGTGTCCCTCCGCATCATCACCGACCACATCCGCTCCGCCACCTTCATGATCTGCGACGGCGTGCTCCCCTCCAACGAGGGCCGGGGCTACGTCCTCCGCCGCCTGCTCCGCCGGGCCGCCCGGCACGGCAAGCTGCTGGGCGTCAACGATCCCTTCCTTTATGAAGTCTGCGGCGCGGTCATTCAGGAAAACGAGGGCCACTATCCCGAGCTCCGGGAGCGGGAGGGCTCCATCACCCGCATCATCCGGGTGGAGGAAGAGAACTTCGCCCGCACCATCGACGGCGGCATGCGGATTTACGCCGACCTGCTGGCCGGCCACAAGGAGAAGGGCGAAACCGTCTTCTCTGGCGCGGACGCCTTCAAGCTCTACGACACCTACGGCTTCCCCATCGACCTGACCATTGAGATGGTGGAGGAAGAGGGCATGACCGTGGATCAGGACGCCTTTGACGCCCTGATGCAGGAACAGCGGGTTCGGGCCCGGAAGGCCCGGGAGGCCCTGGGCGACCTGGGCTGGGCCGGTGTGGAGTTCGGTAAGGAGGTCCCTGCCACCGAGTTCGTGGGCTACTCCGGGGACCAGGTTCTGGATGCCAAGGTCGTGGCCCTGGTGGTGGAAAATGAGCTGGCCGGGGCCATGATGCCCGGCGTGGAAGGCATTGTCGTGCTGGACAAAACTCCCTTCTACGCCGAAATGGGCGGTCAGGTGGCTGACCACGGCGTTATTCTGGCCGAAAAGGCGGGCTTCGCGGTCACAGACGTGCAGAAAAACAAGGGCGGCAAGTATATGCACTACGGCAGGATGACCGAAGGCGTGCTCAAGGTGGGCGACACCGTCTGCGCTCAGATTGACCCGGACCGCCGCAAGGCCATTATGCGTGCTCACTCCGCCACCCACATGCTGGACGCGGCCTTGAAAAAGGTCCTGGGCGGCCACGTGCGGCAGGCCGGTTCCCTGGTGGAGCCCGACCGGCTCCGCTTCGACTTCACCCACTTCGAGGCCATGACGCCCGAGCAGCTGGCGGAAGTCAGCCGCATCGTCAACGGCAATATTCTCAGCGGCACCCCCGTTGTGACCGAGGTCCTGCCCATTGAGGAGGCCAAGAAGAAGGGGGCTGTGGCCCTCTTTGGCGAAAAGTACGGCGATACGGTCCGTGTGGTGGAGATGGGGGACTTCTCCATGGAGTTCTGCGGCGGCACCCATCTGGACAACACCGCCAAGGCCGGCCTGTTCCACATCGGCAGCGAATTTTCCGTGGCCTCCGGCGTCCGCCGGATCGAGGCCGCCACCGGCGAGCTGGCCCTGGAGGTCATGAACCGGAATCAGGACATGCTGTTCCAGGCCGCGGCGGAGCTGAAGGCCAAGCCCGCCGAGCTCCGGGAAAAGGCCGGGCAGGTCATGGAGGAGCTGCGGCAGCTGCGCCGGACCATTGAGAAGTACAAGGCCAAGGAGGCTGCCGGTGAGACCGAGCGGTTCCTCCTGGGCGGCCACGCCGTGGGTGAGCTGAGCGTGCTCACCGCCACCCTGCCCGGCGCGGACGCCAACAAGCTGCGGCAGATGGGCGATATGCTCCGGGATAAGAAGCCCAATGTGGTCGGCGTGCTCTCCGCGGTCAACGACGGAAAGATCACCTTCCTGGCGGTCTGCGGAAAAGACGCGGTGGCCAAGGGCATCAAGGCCGGGGACGTTATCAGGACCGTGACCGCCATCTGCGGCGGCAAGGGCGGCGGCAAGCCCGATTCCGCCATGGGCGGCGGCACTGACGTTATCAAGCTGGACGACGCGCTGGCCGCTGTGGACAACTTTGTGGCCGGGAAGCTGGGAGTCTAAGTATGCAGCTGCCCTATTTTAAATATCATCCTGACCCTCTGAGCACGGAAGTCTTCCGAACGCGGAAGGAACCGGCGGTCTGCCCCTGCTGCGGTCAGGAAACCTCCGTCATCTATGAGGGGCCCTTTTACAGCGTGGACGAGGTGGAGGGCCTCTGCCCCTGGTGCATCGCCAGCGGCGCGGCGGCGGAGAAGTACGACGGCGCGTTTCAGGACAGCGAGTCCGTGGATGAGGTCAGCGACCCGGACAAGCTGGAGGAGCTGGTCAGCCGCACGCCTGGCTACTGCGGCTGGCAGCAGGAGTACTGGCGGGCCCACTGTGATGACTTCTGCGCCTTTCTGGGCTATGTGGGCTATTCGGAGCTGGAGCAGATGGGCCTGTCCGGCGAGGTGCTGGAGGAATCCGATGGGGACGATTGGCTTCGGGAGTCTATCCGCGATTTGACCAGGGACGGAAGCTTTCAGGGCTATCTGTTCCGGTGCCTTCATTGCGGAAAGCACCTGCTCCACACAGACTGCGATTGACGGGAGGGATTTTATGCTCCCGCAGGACCCGAAATACGGCTTCGTGAACGCCCGGCTTCGGGACCAGTACGCCAGCCTGGATGCGCTGTGCGGCGGCCTGGACGCGGATTCAGATCAGCTCATCCAGACACTGGCCGGTCCGGGGTATGTGTACGGCGGGGAGCTGAACTGCTTCACCGCCGCTCCAGAGCCGTAAAAGCGGCAGCAATCACCGCCCGGCAGGCGCAGTCTGCCGGGCGGTGATATTTTCCCCTCCCAGCCAGACAATCAGCGTCAAAAGAACATATTGTGTCCGGCGGCTCAGAATGATAAAATAGAGGTGCGGCAGAGCGGGTCCCACTCCCAGTTTGTCATGGGGCCCGGCACACCTTTATGACCCGCTCCAGCGGCTGGAGCTACTTCGCAGCCACCCGGTATCTCTTAGATCCTGTTCAGCCGCCTGCCCGTGCAGCCCGCGGGAAGCGTCAATGAAGTCACAGTTACGATGGGAAGGAGAGAATCTGTATGAGCATCCAATTCGGCACCGGCGGCTGGCGGGCCGTCATCGGCGACGGCTTTACCAAAGCCAACGTCCAGCTGCTGGCCGCCGCCCTGGCCCAGAAGATGAAGGACGAGGGCGCGGCCCAGCGGGGATTCCTGATCGGTTACGACCGCCGGTTCCTCTCCCAGGAGTCGGCCCATTGGGCCGCTGAGGTCATGGCTGGGGCCGGCATCCCCTGCATGGTGGTGGAGCGGGAGGCTCCCACGCCCTTGATTATGTTTGCCGTACAGTACTACGAGCTGTCCTACGGCATGGCGGTCACCGCCAGCCACAATCCCGCCCTGTACAACGGGGTCAAGGTCTTCGTCAAGGGGGGCCGGGACGCGGACGAGCAGGTCACTGCCAGTATTGAGGACTATGCCGCCGCCCTGGAAGGCCGGGAAATTCCCGTGGTTCCCTACGAAGAGGGCGTGCACACAGGCCGGATTCGGGTCGTGGACCCCATGAACGCCTACATCGACTCCGTGATTCGGGCGGTGAACATGGACGCCATTCGCTCCCGAGGGCTGAAGGTGGTGCTGGACCCCATGTATGGCGTGTCCAAAACCGCTCTTCAGACCATTCTGATCACCGCCCGGTGCGATGTGGACGTGATCCACGAGCGGCGGGACGCCCTGTTCGGGGGCCGGCTTCCCGCCCCCAACAGCAAGACTTTGATTGGCCTGCAACACTTTGTGCTGGAAAACGGCTGCGACATTGGCATCGCCACCGACGGCGACGCGGACCGGCTGGGCGTCATCGACGACCAGGGCGAGTTCCTCCACCCCAACAAGATCCTGGCGCTGCTGTATTACTACCTGCTCCGCTACAAGGGCTGGCACGGAGCGGCGGTCCGGAATCTGGCCACCACCCACCTGCTGGACGCCATTGCCGCCCGGTTTGGCGAGACGTGCTACGAGGTCCCGGTGGGCTTCAAGCACATTTCCGGCAAAATGCTGGAGACCGGGGCGGTCATCGGCGGGGAAAGCTCCGGCGGCCTCACCGTCCGGGGGCACATTCAGGGCAAGGACGGCATTTACGCCGCCTCTCTGCTGGTGGAGATGATGGCCACCACCGGCCGGAGCCTGTCCGAGCTTTATCAGGAGATCACCAGCCTCTGCGGCAGCTTCGAGATGGTGGAGCGGGGTTACCGCTTCTCCCAGGAGGAGAAGGCCCGCATTCACCACACCCTCATGGAAAAAAAGCTTCTGCCGGCGTTCGGCACGGAGGTGGAACGGGTCAGCTACACCGGCGGCTGCAAGGTTTATTTCCAGGGCGGCGGCTGGGTGGTCAGCCGCTTCTCCGGCACAGAGCCCCTGCTCCGGGTGTTCTGCGAGATGGACACGGCGGGCCGGGCGGCGGAAACTGCCCGGCGCATGGAGGCGTTTCTCGGTCTGGAAGGCCGGAATATCGAATAGAAAAACCGATCATCAAGCTGAAATCCCCCGCCGTATACGGCGGGGGATTTCAGAAGGTGTCTGTGCGGGAGAAAACACCCTCTCTCCGGCGGCATTTGTCTTTCCGCCAAAAGGCGTGTGCAAAATTGCGTAAAAGAGAAGGGAACACATCAAACAAGTATGGAGGGTTATTCCATGAAAAAGAACAGACTTCTTGCATTAGCTCTCGCCGGCGCGTTGTCTCTCGGCCTGCTGTCCGGCTGCGGGGGCCGCTCCGGTCCCCCCGCTCAGGGCAACAGCGGCACTGACAATCCGGCGCCTCCGTCCGGCCCCAAGGTGGCCCTGAACGTGGTCACGTCCTACGGTGCCGGCGACGGCAACCGGAAAAATTATGAAAACGCCGTGGCCGCCTACGAGGCCGCCACCGGCAACACCATTCTGGACGCCTCCGCCAGCTCCAACGAGGAGTGGAAAGCCAAGGTCCTCACAGACTTCCAGACCGGAACCGAACCCGACGTCCTCTTCTTCTTCACCAACGCCGACGCCGAGCCCTTCATTCAGGCCGGCAAGGTGGTGGACATTGTTACCATCCGGGTGACCTATCCCGACTACGCCACCAACATGCGCGACTCCATGATGGCTGTGGCCGGGGACGGAAAGCGCTACGCCGTCCCCTCCTCCGGTTTCTGGGAAAATATGTTTGTGAACACCAGGGTTCTGGCCGGCTGCGGCGTTGACATTCCCGGCCCGGATTACACCTGGGATCAGTTCCTCCAGGACTGCGAGACCATCAAGGCCAAGGGATACACACCCATCGCCTGCTCCCTGCTTGAGGTGCCCCACTACTGGTTCGAGTTCGCTGTCATGAACAACGGCAAGCTCAGCAATCAGCTGGATATTCCCTCCTCCGCAGACGACGCCGCCGGTCAAAAATGGGTCGCCGCCCTCAACGACATAAAAGATCTCTACGAGCGGGGCTACTTCCCCTCCAACACCCTGACCGCTACGGACGCCGAGACCGTTCAGCTTTTCGCCGACGGCGAGGCCGCCTTCCTCATCGACGGCTCCTGGAAGGTAGGGCACTTTGAGAGCAACTACGGCGATCAGCTCAGCGACTATGCGGTTTCCTTCGTGCCCGCCAAGGGCAGCCGCAAGGCCAGCGAGGCCATCGGCGGCATCTCCATGGGCTACTTCATCACCCTGAAGGCCTGGAGCGATCCCGACAAGCAGTCGGCTGCCGTGGAATTTGTTCAGCACATGACCTCCGACGAGGTGATGAGCACCTTTGTCACCACCGAAGTGACCGCCCTCAGAAACGGCGCGTCCCCCTCTGGCCTGAACGCCCTTCAACAGTCCGCAGCCGACGCCAACGCCAACATCACCGGCATTGTGGGCGCTGTTCAGGACGCCGTTTCCAACGAATGCAAGACCGGCCTGTTCTCCAATATCCAGAACGTGGTCACTGGCAAGATGAGCGCGGAGGACGCGGTCAACTCCGCCATTGCCCTCAACTGAATCCGCACCAAAAAGGCCCCGCCCACCGGGCGGGGCCCAGATTACCGCTCCCATATGTCAGGGCTTGTCCGCCGCTCAGCACAGAAAATCCAAAACCTCCCGGTCGAACTCCGGCGTCTCCTCATAGGCCCCGTGGCTCAAGCCCTCGTACACCACCAGCCGGCTGCCGGGTATCCGCGCCGCCAGCTCCGCTGAGGACTGCCCGCCCACAATCCGGTCCGCGCCGCCGCCCAGGACCAGAACGGGACAGCGAATCTGCCCCAGCACTCCGCTGGCGTCGTGACCGAGGCAGGCGTTGGCCTGAATGAGAAAGCGCCGGAAGCTCTTCGGCTTCCCCACAAGGCCCAGCAGCGGATACAAAAGCCGCAGCTTCTTCCGCCGGAGGTAGTCCTCACTGTAGGACCGCTCCGCAGTATCTGCTACAATCCCCCGGTAGTCCCCCGCCTCTGCCATTTGAATCCAGCGCCCTACCGCCTCCTGCACCGTCTCATTCGGACAGCACAGGGTGACTGCCAGAACCAGCCGCTCTACCTGGTCCGGATGGCCGGCCGCCAGATACTGGGCAATCATCCCGCCCTGGGAGACGCCCATGACACAAGCCCGGCCAATTCCCAGCGCCTCCATGGCCTGGCTTAAATCCCGGGCCATGGATTGGGTGGATGAATCCGGCTCCAGCTCGTTTTTCCGGCTGAACACATACACCCGGAAGCGCTTGGCATAGGCCCGGTAGGCGGCCGCCATGGGAACCGCCATGCCGCGGACCGTCCGGAGCCCGTCGCTCAGACCCGGAAGCAGAATCAGCGTCCGCGGTCCCTGTCCGAACACCAGATAGTCCATGTCTGTGGTCCCAATTTCCACCCGTCCGCCTCTTGCCCCGTAAAGCATAAGCACACTCCTTCCCGGCGTCACTCCGCCGCCGTTCCATAGCCCAGCGCCGCGCCAAAGCGGGGCTTTCCCTCCGGATCCACGCCCTGAACATACGTCAGGCCGTCCCGCTCCCCGGCCAGCATGGTGATTTCCTCCCCAGGCCGGCACTCGGCGGTGTAGTCCAACTGAAGCTCGGACACAAACCGGCTTGCGTCCAGCGTTTCCAGCCGGAGCGCGTCGCAGGCGAAGTCGGCGTAGCGGGTGTTGTTCACATGGCCGTTGACATCGGTGTCGCTGTAGTACAGCCTCCGGCAGTCCACTCCCGCCATCCCCTCCGGGAGATGAATCCGGCTGAGGATTTTGTCTTTGGCGGACCGTTCCCCCTCCACCTGGGAAAACTCCAGCACCTTGGACATGCGGAGCAGCTTCCGGGTGTTCAGATCGGCCAGCACCCAGACGGATACCGCTTCCCCCACTGGCTTCCCGCCCACAAAGAGGTCGAAATCCCGGTAAAAGGACGCTCCCCTTCCCTCTCGATAGCTGGTGCGGACCGTGAAGGTCTCGTTCCAAAGAAGAGGCCGGTCCAGCCGGCACCAGATGCGGGCCAGCATCCAAAAGCTGTTGTACTTCGCCAGCGTCTCTTCACGGGACACGTGGAGCAGACAGGCATGGGTGGTGGCCGCCTCCTGCAAATAGCCCAGCAGCGCCGACAGGCGGCAGCGGTTTTGTCCATCAATCTCCCTGCTATTCACCGTATAGGTTCCTTCATAAAAGCTGTTCAAGGGGTATCCTTCTTTCTCTTCAGTAAAATGGCCTGTTTACAGCAGATATCGTCAATATCGCTGGCGGTAGCCGCCGGAATCCGGATTGCCGCGCCGCAGGCGGCGCAGATCACGTCAACAGAGGAGTAGTTGATCTGAAGCCGCCACTCCTTGGATCCGCACATGCAGGAGACGCCGCCCCCCTTGGCAATGTCCCGCAGCTCCTCCAGGACCTCCTTCATCACCAGCTCATCCAGGAACTGGCCCTCCTCCCGGCGCTGGTCCAGACGGTCCACCGCCTCCTCCAGCCGCCGGGCAGCGGCGAAGACCGGGCCCTCCTCTCCCACGTAGCAGCAGTCCAGGCCGGAGGCGGCGCAGGAAAAGGCCAGCGCCCGCTGCCGGAGGAAGTCATCCCCGCCGCATTCGACCGTGTGCTCTCCGCCGCAGAGAAGGCAGGGAACGGTCAGCCTGTACCGGCTGCCCAGGCACTCCACCCGCAGCTGGGAATGGCCGCAGGGACAGGGCAGCTCCATGGGCGCGGCGGACAGCTCGAACACCGTGCGCTCCGCCGCCACCAGCTGCCGGCAGTGGGGGCAGAAATAGGCCAGTGTTCGCTTTTCTTCTGATTTCATCACCATCTATGACCTCACAATCCGATTGGGAAGACAAATTCTTCTCTTTATAACCTCAATAATGTAAGTTTATCCCTTGAGCACCGCGTTGGGATAGATGAACTCCATCCGCTCATCCGGGAAGTGCTCATCCAGAAACGCGGCCAGCGCAGTCTCCGGCGCGGCGCTTTCCGAGGTCTGCCGGGTGGTGTAGCGGTCCAGCGCCAGGGTGGAAATCACAATGTTGGCCAGCATAAAGGCCAGCAGCAGCCAGGTGCCCGCCTGTCCCACCCTGCGGGGAATTTTCTCAATGAGCCCGGACAGCCTGGGGTAAATCCCCTTGAGCCAGATCACGGCCGCAATGCCCCAGAAGAAGCAGAACAGAAGGTTGACACGCCCGCCCAGGTTGAAGGGAATGTGGCTGTAATCCCAGAAAACCGTGCCGAACACCAGCTCCGTAAACACGCTGCACCCGTACTCGTAGGCGCCGCCCAGCACGGTGCCGGCCAGAAAGAGGTAGCGGTCGCTCCTATCCTTATATTTATAAAGGAGGGCGGTGAGCATGACCCCGCCCAGACCCCAGACAATGCTGAAGGGCCCGTAGACCACGCTGCTGCGGCTCATCCAGACGCCCGCAGTCACCCGGCAGAAGATGGTTTCCGTAATATCCCCCAGAAAGGCGGCGATGACGAAAAGCCAAACCAGCTTGTGAAAGCCGCAGCCCCTGGCAAACACCTGGCCGGACCTGGGTTCCTCGGCGGCACGGGCTTCCACCAGCTTTTCCGCGTCCAGATTGGGATACGCCCGCATCATCCGGCGCTGAATCCGCTTGGTAATGGCGTTTCCAAAGGCGTCGGAGACCTCCCGAAGGTCCTGGGACAGCTCCGCCAGCCGTTTGGTCCGGAACCGCAGCTGGAGGACTGCCGCCAGGGACAGCGCGAAGTCCAGTCCGGTCCACACCAAGGCAATCAGCAGCAGAATACGGCCCGCCAGCGCGGGAATCCAGTCCAGCAAGCAGAGGATCAGAGGGTTGCCCACCTTGATGCAGAGGACAGCCAGCACGCCCCAGACCAGCAGAAGGGGGAAGGAGGCATAACCGTCAAACTGAAAGCGGTACTGGGTGTAATCCCACCAGCGCCGGTGAAGGAAGCGCTCCAGAATGTGCCCCGCGGCCACGGTGAGCAGGAAGGAAATCACCATGCCGCCCACCAGCAGGAAAAACAGCTGGTCTCTCAGCTCCGCCAGGAAAATGGCGAAGAGGACCGCCGCCGCGCCGTAGGTGGGGCAGAGGGGTAAGTTCAGAAAGCCTGTGTTCACAAACGTGTGCTTCCGCACAGCCGCGGCCGCCACACCGGCGCACCAGCCCAGAATGGAGTAAAGGAAGAAAAACCAGAGCAGCTGATAAATCGTATATTCCATGCGATATCCCCTTATTACAATGTTCCAAAAGGACAAAAACCGGTTAAAAATGACCGGTTCCTATTTTAGCATGAGATGCCGCGCCCGTAAATAGGTAAAATAGTCGGAATGTTTCCGGCCAAAAAGGCGTCCAAATCCTCAATATCCAGCCAAAAACATGTCCAAAAGTAACATTTCGTCCAATTGTCAGAAAAAGGCTCATAAAAATCGTTACAAAAATCACGTATCTTATTGACATAAGAGAAACAATGTGTTACAATTTGGTTACAGTTTTTTCGAGGAGGTAACTTAATGGCTGGAAATACGCCTCTGGTTTACAAAGGGCATCCGCTGCGCCGGAAGGACAGTCTTATTTATTACGGCAGCATGGCGGACAAATATATCATCATGATGCAGGTGATGGATTCCAAAAAGGTCAAGGACCTGGACGTGGCCACCAAGGTTTCCGTTCAGCTTCAGCTGACCGACCCGGATTTGAAATCCAGGGACCGGGTAGTCAAAAAGAGCGAAAAGGACAGTCTTTACGCGGCCATGGACGTGGCGTCGGTGTGGCTGGCCCGGGCGCTTGCCAGCAAGTGATTTCATTTTACAAAAGATAAGACGATGTGACGCGGCTTTCGAGCCGCTTTGGACGGGAGGTCATTCCAATGCAATATTCTAAGAAAACGTTCCGTACGGTCGTGGCGGCCACCATGCTGTCCGCCATGATGATTACCGGCGCTTCCGCCGCCCGGCTGGGCACCGCCGTTGTTGACGGCGACACCCTGAAGCTCCGGGAAAGCGCTACCACGGACTCCGCCAGCCTGGCCATTGCCGAAAAGGGCGACAAGGTGCTGATTACCGGCGATCCGGTTCTCAACATGCTGGGGGAGACCTGGTATCCGGTACAGTACGGAACGAAGGACGGCTATATGCGTAGCGATTACCTGCTGGTGGCTCTGGACAACGGCATGGTGTTGGACCGGGGCGTGGCCGCCACAGTGGACGCACTTGGAACAGACGCTACCATTTATGGTTATGTGACCGCCTCTTCCCTGAATCTGCGCTCCTCCGCCAGCACGGAGGCGGAGAAAGTGGGTTCCGCTCCCACCGGCGCTCTGGTGGAGATCATTGATTTTGTGGATGCCGGTGAGGGCTGGTATCAGATCGTGTATGAAGGCGTCACCGCCTACGTCAGCGCGGAATACATCATGTACGATGTGGATCCCAGCGTGCCTTACACCGAGATCGTCACCTCCGGCAGCCGTGTTCTGGATGTGGCCAACCAGTATCTGGGCTGCCGCTACTCCTACGGCTCCAGCGGCCCCAACGCCTTTGACTGCTCCGGCTTCACCTCTTATGTCTACCGTCAGCTGGGCATCAGCCTGAACCGCTCCGCTTCCGGTCAGACTCAGAACGGTACATACGTTTCCCGCAGTGAGCTTCAGCCCGGCGACCTGGTTCTGTTCCGTCATCACGGTTCCTCCAAGGCGGCCACCCATGTGGGCATTTACGCGGGCGGCGGACAGTTCATCCACGCCTCTACCAATGATTACTCGGTGCGGTACGACAATCTGGATTCCGCTTACTACTCCAGCATCTTTATCGGCGGACGCCGTATTCTCTAAGCTCTGACGTTAAGCCATCCCCATGTGCACGAACCTCGTGCATATGGGGATGGCTTTTTTCCGCTTTCTGGAATGTTCCGGTAGAACCAGCTTAAAGTTCTTTTTGGTTCTTTTCACCCTAAAGGATGTGGACTCCACTAGGATTTTGCTTTGCAAAATCAAGTGTCGTTCCATCTTTCAAGAAAAAGAACTTAATTTTTTCTTCATCTTTTCTTTTCATTCTCTTGTTGACATTGCCCTATACTGAGTCCATAATCCAAACGAAAGGTTTGATGACCATGTCAGATACGGTACTGATAACCCGTGCGCTAACCCGGCGGTATGGCGCAGTCGAGGCCCTTTCCCAGGCCAGCATCACCATAGAGCGGGGACAAATCTACGGCCTGGTAGGCCGCAACGGCGCGGGCAAGACGACGCTGATTCGCCTGATTTCCGGGCAGAGCCTGCCCACCTCCGGCGAAATCAGGCTGTTCGGCGCGACCTCCGCACACGAGCTGAACCGGATGCGGGCCAGAACAGGCGCTATGGTGGAAATCCCCTCCTTCTACCCCTACCTCACTGCCCGTCAGAATCTGGAGTATTACCGGATTCAGCGGGGGATTCCAGGCAAGGGCTGCGTGGACGAGGCGCTGGAGCTGGCCGGCCTGACGGATACCGGAAAGAAGAAGTTCAAACACTTCTCTCTGGGCATGAAGCAGCGGCTGGGTCTGGCCCTGGCGCTGATGAACCAGCCGGAATTCCTGCTGCTCGACGAGCCCATCAACGGCCTGGACCCGGAAGGAATTGTGGAGTTCCGGGAGCTGCTGCTTCAGCTCAACCGGGAACGGCAGACCACGATTTTAATTTCCAGCCATATTCTTTCCGAGCTGAGCAATCTTGCAACCTGCTACGGGTTCATTGAACAGGGCCATCTGATTGAGGAAATCAGCGGGACTGCCTTGCAGGAAAAGTGCCGGGAGTGTCTGGAGCTGTCGGTGGACGACGCCTCTCAGGCGGCGCTGACCCTGGAACAGGCCCTGGGCACCCGGGATTACGAGATTCTCCCCCACAACAAGGTCCGGGTCTACACCCTGCTGGACCAGCCGCAGAAGGTCAACAGCGCCCTGATGAATGCAGGGGTAAGCGTCTACTCCTTCGAGCGCAAGGGCAGCAATCTGGAGGACTATTTCCTCAAGCTGATTGGAGGGCGGCATCATGGTTAAGCAGATTCACGCGGAGTGGTACAAGGCGGTACACCGCCCCTATTTCCGGAACCTCATACTGGCCTGCGCCCTGCTGAGTGCGGGCGCTGTGGCGATGATTTACTGGCTTCGGGACGCCGCGGCGGTGGCGGACCAGGTCAATCTCCCCTTCGCTGTCGCGAGCACGCTTTTCCTCATGGTTGTGGGACTCTATTTTGTGTCGGTTGGCGCAGACCTGGTGTATTCTGACCAGTTCAAGTTCAACACCCTGAAAAATGAAGTCTCCTTCGGCCTGCCCCGCTGGGCAATCTACCTGTCCCGGTGGGTGGTGTCCCTGCTGGTCTTGCTGCTGGCCCTGGCGGTGCTGGCGGGCATCTACCTGGCGCTCAGCGCCCTGCTGCTGGGCATGCCCTCTGAGGCGACGGCCTTGGAACAGTTCAACCTGTCCCCGAACGACGCGCTGGTCATGTCCCTCCAGGCCCTGGCAAATTACATCTTTGCCTCCTTCCCCCTCTGGTTGGGCGGGCTGTCTCTGATGCTCTGCCTCATGTTCCTCATCTTCAACAACACCTTCGCGGCCTTCTCCTATCTTGCCGCCGTGGCGGTGCTGCCCCCTATGCTGAAGGAGCTGGGCAACTACGTGGACCCGGTTTTCACCCACATGTATCACCTCACCCTCAGCTATCCCTTTGATATTATGAACCACGCCACCGGACCTCAGGCAGCAGAACACTTCCTCCTCTGCTGGGGCATCGGCCTGGGCTGGTCCCTGGTGTCCACAGTCGTGGGGCTGGCGGTATTCCAGCGGATGGAAATCAAGTAGCGTCCTTCTTTTTCTTGTAAGAAAAAGAAGCAAAAAGAACTTCAAGCTGCGGCCTCAGGCAAGTCTCCCAGTAGAATCAGTTTAACGTTCTTTTGCTTCTTTTCTTTCAAGAAAAGAAGAGAAAAGGAGTCTGAATCATATGAAAAAGCTTATTCTTGGATTGGCGGCGCTGGCCGCCGCGTTCGGAGCGTTTGTATTCTTCCGGAACCGGAAGCACTGAGGGAACGCTTATGGGAAGTCTGGTTCGTGCGGAGCTTTACAAGGCGCTTCAGCACCGGTGGACGATGCTTTTCCTGCTGGCCGTCTGTGTATTGCTGCCGCCTCTGGTGGTGGGCAACTTTTACTGGGCGGTGCGGTACAATCCCAACGCGGGGACTGCCAAGGCGGTGGGCGCCGCAGTGGAAGCGCTGTGCATGGGCATGGGGCTGGGGCCCTTTCTGGCCCTGCCGGTGGCGGTCATGATCGCGGACGACCCGAACAAAAGCAGTGTGCTGAAAAACGAGGCTGTGTTCGGCATCCGCCGGTGGGAAAGCTTCCTCTCCCGCTTAATCGCCGGGGCGCTGATCGGTCTGGGGCTGGCGGCCAGCGTCATCCTGTCCTTTTGCCTGACCGTATTTATTCTCATGCCTGCCCGCCTCGCTCTTCCGGCCCTCATAACGGAAAATCTGCCCACTGCCATGCTCATAGCAGTTCCCTTGTGGCTGTGTTCCGGCATTCTGGCACTGAGCATGCTCTTTTTGCTGAAAAACAGCACCATTGCCGTGGCGCTTTACACCGCATTCTTTTCCTTTGGCTATTTAGCCGCAATTCTGCTCCATGTCATCGCCCTGAACGATTCCTCTCCCTCCGCTCAAGTTATTTCCTTCCTGTGCAGCCTGCACCCCTTCAACATTTTTTGGAGAATCCTGTTTCAGGCCGATGAAACCGGGCTTTCTGTCAACTTCGCCCTATTCTACAGCCCTGGGCTGGCCGATATTCTTCATAGCTGGGTTCTGGCCCTGGGCTGGAGCGTGGTTCCTTCCGCGCTGACCTGCCTGGTCCTCCGGCACAGGGAGTTCCGATAGTTCTTTTTCTTGAAAGATTGAACGACACTTGATTTTGCGAAGCAAAATCTTAGTGGAGTCCACACCCTTTAGGGTGAAAAGAACCAAAAAGAACTTCAAACTAATTCTACCGGAACATTTCCGGTAGAACCAGTTTAAAGTTCTTTGCCAAGCTTTCTTTCAAGAAAGCGGAAAGGGGGACGGATGATGATTGCTGCGGTGCTGTTTGGGTTGCTGGCCGCTGCGTTGGGCTGGCTGCTTTGGCGGAAAAACCGGGCGCTGTGGCGGGCGGCAAAAGAGCTGTCAGAGCTGCGGCACGGCAGCGGCAGCGGAAACCGCCTGCGCCTGCACGAGCCGGACAGCGCGTTGGAGGAGCTGCTGGCTCAGGTGAACAGCCTTTTGGAGGACAAGGAAGCTGAACAGCGTTCCCTCCGGGCTCAGGAGCTGGAGCTCCGCCGCCAAATCGCCAATATCTCTCACGACCTGCGGACCCCCCTGACCTCCATTTTAGGCTACCTTCAGCTCCTGGAGCAGGAGGACCTGCCGCCAAAGGACCGTCAGGAGGGGCTGGACATCATTCGCGGCCGGGCGCTGGCCCTCCAGTCCATGATTACGTCCTTTTACGACCTGTCCCGGCTGGAGGCGGGAGAATACCCCATTCAGCGGGAGCGGGTCCAGCTCTACCCCTTGCTGGCCGAGCTGCTGGCGGACTTCTACAGCGACTTTGAAGCCGCCGGGCTGACCGTGGAACTGGCTCTGGAAGAGCATCTGCCCCCGGTCTGGGGCGACCGCAGCGCCATCCTCCGGCTGTTCACCAACCTGATTCAAAATGTGCTCAAGCACGGCTCCGGAGTGCTCACCGTCCGGCTGGCCGACGGACACGCGGGGCAGAGTGTGTCCTTCACCAACGACGCGCCGGACCTGACCCAAGAGGACGTCACCCATGTATTTGACCGGTTCTTCACCGCGGACAAAATGCGGAGCGGCCAGAATACCGGCCTGGGGCTGGCCATTGTCCGGGAGCTGTCCCGGCGGATGGAAATCGGGCTTTCCGCCCGGCTGGATCAGGGGCGGTTTACTGTGGAGCTTCAGTGGCAAACTAGATAAATGAGGGCGCGGATTCCATCCGCGCCCTTCAGGCTGTCGAGAAACTCGACAGCCTGAAGCTGATTTCGTCATTCTGACGAAATCAGTCGCCTGCGGGCGGGTGACTGCACGCGAAAGCGGGGGCTTCGCCCCCCTTTCACACTATCCCCCCACTCAAAGCCCTCGCAG
>JAAWCD010000036.1 GCA_022793095.1 Oscillospiraceae bacterium
AATATGTCGCCGCTGTGGAAGGATAAAGTCAGTGGGAAACGGGCATTCGTTCTGTAGGAGGATTTTGTTATGGCACTTTACAGTGAAAAGGTAATGGATCACTTTCGGAATCCCCGGAACGTGGGTGTGATCGAGGATGCAGACGGTGTGGGTGAGGTGGGCAACGCCGTCTGTGGGGACATTATGAAGATTTACCTCAAAATTGAGGATGGCATCGTCTCGGATGTAAAATTTGAGACCTTTGGCTGCGGCTCCGCCATCGCGTCCAGTTCTATGGCCACCGGGCTTGTCAAGGGAAAATCCCTTTCCGAAGTTCTTCAGCTTACCAACAAGGCGGTCGCCGAGGCGCTGGATGGCCTGCCCGCCCATAAACTACACTGCTCCGTCCTGGCGGAGGAGGCCATTCGGGCAGCGGTTAAGGACTATTATGACCGGCAGGGGATCGCCTATGACCCGAAGGACTTTCCTGACTGCGGTTCCTGCGAAGGCTGTCATGGATAAAAAGCATTGATTGCCATGAGCGGCGGCGTGGCGTCGCTGCCTTTTGACCAAACAGGCCGACTATGACTGTATCAGCGTTACCATGAAGCTGTTTCAAAAACGGGATATTGGAGTCAGCAGAGCAAAGGAACCACTGATTTCATCGGAGTGCGTGGATTGACGAGCAAAATCTTTGCCTGGCAAGTGATAAAAAGTGCGGGAATCCAAAAAGATTTCAACCTTTTTTCACGAAGTCCAGGCGGAACTTTTGCCGCCAAGACGCGTGCACCGATGAAATCAGTGGTTCCTTACCATGGACGAAAGCGGCAAGTTCAGCGGCGGCGAGTACATCATCCATGAACAGTCTGTTCCTTTTCCGCCGTCATCGGAAAATCTGGCAATGGAACACAGGTAAGAAATTTACAAAGAGGCGTTCCCTGCTTTTGGTTTATCCAAAGCCCTGGGCCTCTGTAATTCTCCCCCCTCCTGCCCTGGAGCGGAAAAATAAAATGACAACCCGCAGAAAATGCGGTATAATACGAAGGAAGCCACAAAAAACCGATGGTTCAGCAGCTGTCGGAAAGGAGACAGATATGGAATACAACAATGTAACGGCCCCAGCCCCGCAGGGAGGCGGACAGCTGAGCCTGCCCCGCACCATCCACCTGGTGCCGATGGACACCATTGACGGCTTCTCTGTGCGTCCCGGATTTTATGAGATTAACGGCGCCACCGCCATTCCTGGCGGCGTCAACTTCACCGTCCACTCTCAGGGGGCCACATCAGTGGAACTCCTCCTCTTCCGCCGGACCGAGCAGGAGCCTTTCGCCGTGCTGCCGTTCCCGAAGCATTACCGAATCGGCAATGTCTATTCCATGATCGTGTTCAAGCTGAACATTGAGGAGTTTGAGTATGCCTACCGGGTGGGCGGCCCTTACGAACCGGAAAAGGGGCTGGTGTTCGACCGGACCAAGTACTTACTGGACCCCTACGCCAAGGCGGTCACCGGTCAGAGCCAGTGGGGTGAGACCGCCCCCAGGGGCCAGCACTACAAGGCGCGGGTTGTGAAGGACGATTTCGACTGGGGGGACCGGAAACAGCCTCTGATTCCCATGGAGGACCTGATTATTTATGAGCTCCACGTCCGGGGCTTCACCAGGGACCCTTCCTCCGGCGTGCTCCATCCTGGCACCTTTGACGGGCTGCGGGAAAAAATCCCCTATCTCCTGTCTCTTGGTGTCAACGCCGTGGAGCTGATGCCCATTTTCGAGTTTGACGAGATGCTGGACTATCGTGAGGTGGACGGAAATCCCCTCTACAATTACTGGGGCTACAGCACTGTCAGCTTTTTCGCGCCCAACACCAGCTACACTGCCAGCACGGAGTACAACCGAGAGGGCAACGAGCTCAAGCGGCTCATTGAGGAGCTCAATCAAAACGGCATTGAGGTCTATCTGGACGTGGTGTTCAACCACACCGCTGAGGGCAATGAGCGGGGCCCCTTCTTCTCCTTCAAGGGCTTTGACAACAACGTATATTACCTGCTGACGCCCAGCGGGCAGTATTACAACTTCAGCGGCTGCGGCAACACGGTGAACTGTAACCACCCTGTTGTCCAGCAGATGATTATCAACTGTCTCCGCTACTGGGTCACCACCTATCGGGTGGATGGCTTCCGCTTCGATCTGGCCTCCATTCTGGGCCGCAACGAGGACGGCAGTCCTATGCGGGAACCGCCGCTTCTCCGGGCTCTGGCCTTTGACCCGATTCTCGCAGATGTGAAGCTGATCGCCGAGGCCTGGGATGCGGGCGGACTGTATCAGGTGGGCACCTTCCCAGCCTGGAACCGCTGGGCGGAGTGGAACGGCCGGTATCGGGACGACATGCGCCGGTACATCAAGGGTGACGGTGGTCTGGCTCAGGCCGCAGCGCTGCGGATTTCAGGCTCTCGGGACATTTACGAGCCGGAGGGCCGGCAGAACGCCTCCATCAACTTCATCACCTGTCATGACGGGTTCACCCTTTGGGACCTGTTCTCTTACAACCAGAAGCACAATGAGAAAAACGGCTGGAACAACACAGACGGAGCCAACGACAACAACAGCTGGAACTGTGGCGTGGAAGGGGAGACCAGCGACCCAGCAGTCAATGCCCTGCGGCGGCGGCTGGCCCGGAACGCCTTTGCCCTGCTCATGTGCAGCCGGGGGATTCCCATGTTCCTGGCTGGAGACGAGTTCGGCAACACCCAGTTCGGCAATAACAACGCCTATTGTCAGGACAACCTGATTTCTTGGCTGGACTGGCGGCTGCTGGAGAAGCATCAGGATATCTTCCGCTTCTTCCAGTTCATGATCCGCTTCCGGAAAGAGCACCGGGTACTTCGAGCCAACCTCAGCGGTGGAGCCTGCGGCTTCCCGGACGTGAGCTTCCACGGTGTGGAGCCCTGGAAGGAACGTTTTGGCGATCAGGACCGGTATGTGGGTGTGATGTTCGCTGGTTCGGAGCGAAGCGCCGGCCCTCAGGTGGTCTATGTGGCCTCCAACGCCTATTGGGAAGCGCTGAACTTCCGCCTGCCGGAGCTGCCCTCCTCCATGGAATGGGAGCTGGTCGCGGACACCTGGGAGGAAACGCTGAGTGTGGCCCGGCCCGCGCCGGCCCCCTTGGTCATCCGGCCCCGGAGCGTGATGATCTTTGTGGCCCGCTAGTTCTTTCTTCAGGGTGAAAAGAACCAAAAAGAACTTCTGCACATTTACGCAAATTTTCCGGCAGAACCAGTTTGATGTTTTCTCTTGCTTGTCTATAAGTGTGTTTAAACCGTTTGCGTTACTTCATGTAGTCACGATGGCGTTTTGCCTGCTCACGTTTTCTGGTGGTACGGATATTCTTTCTTTTCACATTGGCATTGCCAGCAATGACTTCAACGTGTTGTGCCAGACTGATTTGTGCCTGTAGATTGTTTCTTGCTGTACCTCTTGTAATAGCCCTCTGACTGGCCTGTAGTTCCTGTGCGGAGTAGAGTCTTTTCCCTGAAAGCGGGGGATTCAATCAACGCAAATTCCGTATATGCTCCATCTTCCAGCACCCATACAGAGGTCACATTCTCTGGATTGTAAGCAACAGTCACAACCCCGCCAGATAAATACGGTTCTGTGTATCCGTCACAGTGGTAGCGTAACTTATTGACGTTCAGGCCAGTTCTGCCAAATATTCTGAAAGCTAGGGGGAGGAATAGAAGCAAAATACGACCTTGCACAGAGCTTTTTGCAGCTCAATGCAAGGTCGTATTTTTGATTGTTCAGGCTGAATTATTTTTCTCTTTTGGGGATAAATCACATTGCCCTACGATACCATCTTCACTCAAATTCCACAGTAGCTGGGGGTTTACTGGTAATGTCATAGAGCACCCGGTTAATGCACGGAACCTCATTCACAATCCGCACCGAAATTTTATCCAGCACATCATAGGGAATCCTGGCCCAGCCGGCGGTCATGAAATCGCTGGTGGTCACCCCCCGGAGGGCCAGAGCATAATCGTAGGTCCGCCCATCCCCCATCACGCCCACGGAGCGCAGGTTGGTCAGCACTGCAAAATACTGATTCAGGTTCCTGTCTTCCCCTGCTCTGGCGATTTCATCCCGAAAAATAGCGTCGGCCTCCCGCAAAATGTTCAGCTTCTCCTTCGTGATGTCCCCAATAACCCGAATGGCCAGTCCCGGCCCTGGGAAGGGCTGGCGCGTCACCAGATACTCCGGCAGGCCCAATTCCCTGCCCAACTGCCGCACCTCATCCTTGAATAACAGCCGCAGGGGCTCGATAATCTCTTTGAAGTCCACATAGTCCGGCAGTCCGCCCACATTGTGGTGGCTCTTGATGACCGCCGCGTCGCCTACGCCGGACTCAACCACATCCGGGTAGATGGTTCCCTGCACCAGGTAATCCACCTGGCCGATCTTTTTGCCTTCTTCCTCAAAAACCCGAATGAACTCCTCGCCGATGATTTTTCGCTTCTGCTCTGGCTCAGAAACTCCCGCCAGTTTGGTCAGGAACCGCTCCTCTGCGTTCACCCGGACGAAATTGACATCCCAGGGCCGGAAAGCGGCCTCCACCTCATCGCCCTCGTCCTTCCGCATAAGGCCATGGTCCACAAACACACAGGTGAGCTGATTTCCCACCGCCTCGGCCAGCAGGGCCGCGGCCACGGAGGAGTCCACCCCGCCGCTGAGGGCCAGCAGCACCTTGCCTTCCCCCACCTTGGCCCGGATGGCCTCAATGGAGGTTTTCATATAATCGTTCATGGTCCAATCCCCAAGGGCCCCGCACACGTCGTAGAGGAAATTCCGAATCATAGTCATCCCGTGTTCCGTGTGATTGACCTCTGGGTGGTATTGGACCCCGTAGAAGCCTCGGGACTCGTCCGCGATGGCTACATTGGGACAGGCATCCGAGCGGGCGGTGAGCGCAAAGCCTTCGGGCACCCTGGCCATATAATCTCCATGGCTCATCCAGGAGACGCCCTCGGCAGGCAGGCCCCGAAAGAGCCGGCAATTGGTATCATAATAGGTTTTGGTCTTGCCGTACTCCCGCGCAGCGTCGTCCTGGGCCTCCGTGACCTGGCCGCCCAAGGTGTGGGCCATGAGCTGGCAGCCGTAGCAGATGCCCAGCACGGGAATTCCCAGCGTAAACAGGGCCGGATCCACCCTGGGGGAACCCTCCTCATACACGGAGTTGGGTCCGCCGGTAAAGATGAAGCCGATGGGGTTCATGGCCCTCAGTGTTTCCAAGGGGGTGGTGTAGGGCTTGATTTCGCAGTAAACGCCGCACTCCCGGACCCGCCGGGCAATGAGCTGATTGTACTGCCCGCCGAAGTCGATAACAAGAATCGTTTGATGGGACACAGGATATTCCATCCTTTCTATTTTTCCTTGACCTCCGCACCGCCCCACTCGACCACCGTAAAACCAGTACGCGTTACCGGTTTCAGAACTTGAGGAGCGATTTCGATCGGCTGTTCCAGACTCTTCCATGCCATAAAGATACGCAGCAGGCTGTCCGGTTCCGGCGTGATGGTCAGCGCGGCGTGGCCGGTGTAGGCGTCTTCCTGGAAGGAGATCAGATTGTAGGCGTTCCCCTCCATCCGGGGAAGCCAATAAATCAGAAACTCATTGGCTTCCCGGCCGGTCAGTCCCAGCTGCGCCAGCGCGTCCTCCAGAAACGCGGCGGTATCCTCGCCCGCCACACAGAAGCCGGTGGAAAACTGATATTCGGTTTCCGAAACACCTTCCCAGAACAGACAGTAGTATTCCCGCCCGCGCTCATCGGTTAGGGTGCCATCCGGCTGGGCGGTTACTGTCCAGCCATTCTCATACGCAGGATAGGTGGAAGTCAGGGTGCCAGCATAATCCAAAGTCACAGTAACTTCCGTCTCTTTCTCAGGATAGAGATAGATGACAGGCTTTGCGTCAGCGGCAGGCCCTTCGTTTTCCTGCTGGCGGCAGGAACCCGCCGCAACGGCCAGCAGCGCCAGGGCGAACAAAAGAATCACAGTTTTTTTCATGGAACCTTCCTCCTTTTTCTATTTTAGACGAAAAAGAAGAGAGATTTGTTCCAGTTAAATCCTCGTAATATCCACCGGCACCAAATCCACGCTCCGGCCCTTTTCCCGAATGGTGACAATGGCGTGGGCGGTGTCCAGGGCGGTGACGCAGGGCACTGAGTGCTCCACCGCCGCCCGGCGGATTTTGAATCCATCGGTGTTGTGCTTGTGACCCTTTGTGGGGGTGTTGATGATGAGGTCCACCGACCCGGACTGAATCATGTCCATGATATTGGGATGAGCTTCTGTAATCCGGTTGACCCGCCGGGCGTGAATACCCGCCTGTGTTAAGGTGTTGTAGGTGCCCTCCGTGGCCAGAATCTCAATCTCCATGGCCTCCAGATCCCGGGCGATGCCCACAATTTCGTCCTTATCTTCATCCTTGACGGTGATGATGACCCGCCCCCCCTTCTTGGGCGCCTTCATGTTGGCACCCTTGAACGCCTTCAGCAGCGCCTGAGGGAAGGTGTCCGCCAGGCCCAGACATTCGCCGGTGGACTTCATTTCCGGGCCCATGGCGATATCCACATCCGCCAGCTTTTCAAAGGAGAACACTGGCATTTTCACCGCGAAATAGTCCGCCTCCGGGTAAATATCCACCCCGTAGCCCAGATCCTTCAGCTTCTCGCCCAGCATGACACGGGTAGCCAGCTCGATAATGGGCACGTTGGTCACCTTGGAGATATATGGGATGGTCCGGGAAGACCGGGGATTGACCTCAATGACGTAAATCTGGTCGTTGTACAGAATAAACTGAATGTTGATGAGACCGATGACCCCGATGGACCGGGCCAAGTCCTTGGTGTACCGGAGAATGACCTCCTTGTGCTTCTCCTCCACATGCAGGGTGGGATACACAGAGATAGAGTCGCCGGAGTGGACGCCTGCCCGCTCCACATGCTCCATGATGCCGGGAATGAGGATATCCTCGCCGTCGAACACGCCGTCCACTTCCAATTCCCGGCCCATCAGGTATTTGTCCACCAGAATGGGGTGCTCCTGCACCGTCATGTTGATGATCTTCATGAACTCCACAATGTTCCGGTCGGAGTAAGCAATCTCCATACCCTGACCGCCCAGCACATAGGAGGGCCGGACCAGCACCGGATAGCCCACCTCGCGAGCCGCCTCCAGGGCCTCCTCGGTGGTAAAGACCGTGCGGCCCTCCGCCCGGGGAATCTGACAGTTTCGCAGAATCAGGTCGAACCGCTCCCGATCCTCGGCCGCGTCCACGCCGTCGGAGGAGGTGCCCAGAATGGGAACGCCCATTTCCGTCAGCGCCTTCGCCAGCTTGATGGCGGTCTGTCCGCCGAACTGGACCACTGCGCCCCAAGGCTTCTCCTGCTCTACCACAGCCTCTACATCCTCGGCGGTCAGGGGCTCAAAGTACAGCTTGTCCGCGATGTCAAAGTCCGTGGATACGGTTTCCGGGTTGTTGTTGATGATGATGGTCTCACAGCCCAGCCGCTTCAGCGCCCAGACCGAGTGAACGGAACAGTAGTCAAACTCAATGCCCTGACCGATGCGGATGGGACCGGAGCCCAGCACCAGCACCCGCCGCTTGCCGCTGTCCCCGGTGTCCGCCTCGTTGTCGTGGTCGTAGGTGGAATAATAATAGGGCGTCTGTGCGTCAAATTCGGCGGCGCAGGTGTCCACCATCTTGAACACGGGCCGGATGCCGTAGCTCTCCCGCAGGGTCTTGACCATCTTCCGGTCCGAGTGGGTGAGCTGAGCAATATAGCCGTCGGCAAAGCCCATCTCCTTGGCCAGCCGCAGCGTGTCCGCGTCAGGCTCACCCCCACGCTCCAGCTTCTGCTCCATCTGGACGATGTTGCGTAGCCGGTCCAGGAACCAGATGTCAATTTTAGTAACTGCCTGAATAGACTTGGGTGAGAAGCCCCGGCGCAGGGCCTCCGCTACCACAAACAGCCGCTCGTCATCCACATTTTGAAGCTTTTCCTCAATCTCCTCTGTATACAGCTCCATGAACTTCCCCACCCGCAGGGAGTACACATTCTGTTCCAAGGAGCGGATGGCCTTCATCAGGGCTCCCTCGAAGGAGGTGCCGATAGCCATGACCTCGCCGGTGGCTTTCATCTGGGTGCCCAGGGTCCGGCTGGCTGTGGTGAACTTGTCGAAGGGCAGCCGGGGCAGCTTGAGCACGCAGTAATCCACCGTGGGCTCAAAGCTGGCCTTGGTCTTGCCGGTGATAGCGTTGGGAATCTCGTCCAGGGTGTAGCCCAAGGCCACCTTGGCCGCCACACGGGCGATCGGGTAGCCAGTGGCCTTGGAGGCCAGCGCGGAGGATCGGGAGACCCGGGGGTTGACCTCGATGACCGCGTACTCAAAGGAGTCGGGATTCAGGGCAAACTGACAGTTACAGCCGCCCTCGATCTCCAAGGCGCTGATGATGCTCAGTGCGGCGGAGCGGAGCATCTGGAATTCCTTGTTGGCCAGGGTCTGGGTGGGGGCCACCACGATGGAATCGCCGGTGTGGACACCCACAGGGTCGATGTTCTCCATGGGGCAGACAGTGATGACCGTTCCGGCGGAGTCCCGCATAACCTCGAACTCAATTTCCTTCCAGCCGGAGATGCACCGCTCGATGAGCACCTGGCCCACCCGGGAGAGCTGAATCCCCCGGTCTGCAATTTCCCGCAGGGACATTTCATCGTAGGCGATGCCGCCGCCGGTGCCGCCCAGGGTGTAGGCTGGCCGGACAATTACGGGATAGCCAATGGAACCGGCGAAGGCTGCGGCAGCCTCCACGCTCTCTACCACCTCAGAGGTGACGCAGGGCTGACCGATGGCCTCCATGGCGTCTTTGAAGCCCTGCCGGTCCTCCGCCTTGCGGATGGACTCCGGCGAGGTGCCCAGCAGGCGGACTCCGTACCGCTCCAGCGTGCCGTCTTCGTAGAGGGCCATAGCCAGATTCAGGCCGGTCTGTCCCCCCAGGGTGGGCAGAATGGAATCGGGACGCTCCAGGGCGATGATTTCCGTCAGAGAGGCGGTGTTCAGGGGCTCAATGTAAACGTGGTCGGCAATATCCTTGTCGGTCATGATGGTGGCAGGGTTGGAGTTGACCAAAACCACCTCAACGCCCTCTTCCTTCAGGGCGCGGCAGGCCTGGGTTCCGGCGTAGTCAAACTCGGCGGCCTGGCCGATGACAATGGGGCCGGATCCAATGACAAGGACCTTGTGGATATCAGGACATTTCGGCATGGTTCTTCCCTCCCATCAGCGCGATAAAATCATCAAACAGGTACGCGGTGTCCACCGGGCCGGGGTTGGCCTCCGGGTGGAACTGGACGGTGAAGACCCGGCCGTTCTTGTAGCGCAGGCCCTCCACGGTGCCGTCGTTAACGTTCACATAGCTCACCTCGGCCACAGCCGGGTCCACCGAGTCCCCCACCACTACATAGCCATGGTTCTGGCTGGTGATGTGAACCCGGCCCTTGGTCAGGTCCTTCACCGGATGGTTGGCGCCCCGGTGGCCGTAGCCCAGCCGCTCCGTCTTTGCGCCGGTGGCCAACGCCATAAGCTGGTGGCCCAGGCAGACTGCGAAAATAGGCAGATTAGAGGCGTAGAGCTTTTTCAGCTCTTCAATGATGTCCGTGCAGTCAGCGGGGTCGCCGGGACCGTTGGACAGCATCACCCCGTCAAAGCTGCGGCTCAGAATTTCCTCCGCCGGAGTGTGAGCGGGAAACACCGTAACCTGGCAGTTCCGGTCCACCAGGCAGGTGACCAGGTTCTGTTTGGTGCCAAAGTCCAGATAGGCCACTTTATACTGGTTGCCCTCGCCGTAGACAGAGACCGTTTCGCAGGTGGTCCGCTCTACGGTGCCCTGTACATGGTAGGCCTTCAGCTTCTCCATGACCTCCGCCACAGAAAAATGCTCCGCACAGGTTATCATGCCATTCATGGAACCCTGACTGCGGAGTATTTTTGTAAGGGCACGGGTGTCAACGCCCTCAATGCCCGTAATATGGTGCTCTTTGAGATAGTCGTTCAGCGTGCCGGTGCAGCGGAAATTGCTGCCCCGTTCCGACAGGTGCCGGACCACAAAGGCCTCGACCCAGGGCTGTCTGGACTGGTTATCCTCCTCATTGACGCCATAATTGCCAATCAGAGGGTAGGACATCACCACGCCCTGCCCGGCGTAAGAGGGGTCTGTCAGGATTTCCTGGTAACCCACTACGGAGGTGTTGAACACCATTTCGCAGACCCGTTCCTCGGTGCTGCCGATGCTCTGGCCGACAAAGGTGCTGCCGTTCTCCAGAATGAGAGTTGCTCTCATCGTCATCATCCCGCCTTTCATTCGTACTTTGAAAAAAGGAGCGACCGCGCGCATCCTCATCCTTCCTCGGACGGCGCGTAGCTGCTCCTACAGTTATCTGAGATATTATATCTTACTTTTTTTGAAAACGCAAGCAAATTTTCCGGCCGGTTCAGCGCCGTTTTCCGTGCAAAAAGCCAGCCTCTAGAGGGCTGGCTTTTTGCCGGTTGGAATTACAGATTGACAGCGGCGAAATAGGCATCCTTGGTGGCCCATTCCACCGTGCGGGCCTTCACGCAGTCGCCGGCCTCCGCGAACTGAGGCGCGGTGCCGATGAAGGAATCAGCTTCAGCGGTCTTGGGCTTCATGCCCGCCGCCAGCACCACAGAGTCCGCCTCAATGGTGATCTCCTTCCCATCCTGGACGGCGGTGACACTCTTGGCGGTGACGCCGGTGCAGCGGGCGTTCAGCACGGGCACAAAATTGGCCTCCTTGCCGATCACGTCCATCAGCTCACCCCGGTGGGTGGGAGAAGCGTCGGGCGCCAGTGCTTCCCGCATCTCCACCACGGAGACCCTCTTGCCCAGCTGAGCCAGGTGGAGGGCCGTCTCGCAGCCCACCTGACCGCCGCCGATGACGATGACGGAAGCACCCAGCTCGTCCTCGTGTCCGTAAGTAGAGGTAGCCGCCTTGGCGTTCTCCAAGCCAGGAATGGGCGGGGTCAGGGGTTCCGCACCCACGGCGGCGATCACCGCGTCATATCCCTCCAGCCGCAGCATCTCGGGAGTGGCCGCAGTGTTCAGCTTCACGGTCACAGAGGACTTCTCCACCTGACGGATCAAATAATTCTTATACTTGGCCAGAGAGTACTTAAAGGACACGAAACCGGCAAACTTC
The DNA here is from genome assembly GCA_022793095.1 of Oscillospiraceae bacterium. GTDB lineage: Bacteria > Bacillota > Clostridia > Oscillospirales > Oscillospiraceae > JAAWCD01. Next base: position 11,247 of record JAAWCD010000036.1, read on the forward strand.
AGTGCGCCGCCCAGAGAATCGGTCTTCTCGTACAGGGTGACGGAGTGGCCCCGCTCCGCAGCCACCAGCGCTGCCTTCATGCCGCAGGGACCTCCGCCGACGACGGCCACCTTCTTGGAGGGGCCGGCGGGGGGCACCATCTTGCCGATGACGTGGAGCAGGCCGATGGTGGGATTGACGGAGCACTGGAAGAAGTGGCCGTAAACCGCCGTATCATGACAGCGCATGCACTTGATGCAGGGCACCACATCGTCAGCGCGACCGGCTACAGACTTGTGAATGAGGTCGGGGTCAGCGATGAGGCTCCGGGCCACGGCCACGAAGTCGGCCTTACCGGAGGCGATGATCTCCTCCGCGTCCTCTAGGGAGCCGATGCCGCCCAAGGTGACCACGGGGATGCTCAGCTTGCCGGACTTCTTCCAGTTCCCGGCCAGGAACACGTTGGGGTTCTCCGGCAGGAAGGAACAGGGATGGGTGCGGCACATGAGCTCGGGCTTGATCATGCCGCAGCTGGCCTGTATCATGTCGCAGTACTGCTGGAGATGCTGGGCAATTTTCAGGCCCTCCTCCTGGTCGATGCCGCCTTCGGTGAACTCATCAGCGGAAATGCGGATATCAATGAGCATGTTATTGCCCACTTTGGCCCGGATGGCCTCCAGAATCTCCGTGGGATAGCGCATGCGGTTCTCAAAGGAGCCGCCGTACTGGTCCTTCCGGGTGTTGAGGGGAGAGAGGAACTGAGCCACAGGGATGGAATGGCCGAAGTGGAGCAGGACAGCGTCAAAGCCCAGGTTCATCAGGGTCCCGGCACAGTGAGCATAGCCCTCCTTGTACTTCATCATCTCTTCCACAGGGATTTCCCGGCCAGGGGTGCGGCCGTCCATAAGCAGTCCGCCGTCGTATCCCACATAGCCGAAATCGAAGATGCCGATCAGCTCCATGGAGGCCTTCGCACCGTAGAAATGGATTCGGTCAGCCAGCTCAGCCAGCCGGTTGAGGTGGTTGTGCTGATAGAGGTTCCAGTTGGCGTGCTCACCGTCATCGCTAACGGGCAGCAGCTTGGCACCGCCGCAAACGACCATGCCCGCGCCGTCTCTGGCCCGGTCAATGTAGAAGCTCATCTCAGCCTCGGTGGGATAGGTCACGCCGGGAGAGGCGGAATGGATGGTGGAAGGGGCCACAATGATGCGGTTTTTCAGCAGCTGCCGTCCGACCCGCACCGGGGTCATCAGATGGGGATAGTTGGACATAGGTAGGTTCCTCCTCATTCAGAATTACATATGTAAGCGCGGCAATCCGCACTGTGTCAGATAGTGTTATTATAACATATTACGACCAAAAAGAAAGGGGGGATTCCAGGAATTTTTCGTGTCAAATGTCCAAAGAATCAGGCGGTTCCCGCACATGGATGCACAACGGGCAATGGCGGGCCTCCCTTTGGATGGGCTGTCTGAAAAACTTTTTTCCAGTTTCCCATAGATTTTTTTTCGATTTGTGCTATACTATTTTTTGTCTGTTCCCCCTTCACGCATGGAGGGGGCCAGAACGTTCCGGGAACCACGCGCAGCACCAGTCCACAGTGCACACCCAATTTGAACGGTTACAAAGGAGGAATACTTGTGGAGGACCACATAGGGCCCACACTGATTACCTTGCTACTTATCCTGCTGGCGAGCCTCTTTTCCGCCTGTGAAACGGCTATGGAAGCGGTCAGCGAAAGCAGTCTCCGCCGCCAGGCCGACGATGGGGACCCCCGTGCCCAGCGGCTGGCCAGCCTGTTGGACGCGCCCAGCCCCTTCCGCCGGGGTCTGCGGCTGTGGCAGATGGCGGCGCTGTTTGCCGGGGCCGCTCTAAGCTGGCGGCAGGCGGCTGTCTGGTTCCCTGATGAGGGTAGCCAGCTGGCCCCCCTCTGGCGGCTGCTGGTGTGCCTGGGAACCCTGGTTCTCTTTTACTGGCTGGGCTGGGCTATTCCCCGCCGGGTTGCCTTGGCCAGAGCGGAAGGAGTTCTGCGGCGGCTGTATCCCCTTCTTCTGCCCTTTGCCGCTGTGCTGCGGCCGGTCACCGGATCTTTGATGTGGCTAACCAAGGTTCTGCTGCGGCTGGTGGGCATCGACCCGGACGCGGATGGCGGCGACGTCTCCGAGGACGAGATCATGGCTCTGGTGGAAGACGGCGAGGAAGCTGGAGCCATTGAATCGGGCGAAAAAGAGCTGATTGAGAATATTTTTGAGTTCAACGACCTGACTGCCGGGGACGTAATGATTCACCGCACCGATGTGGAGCTGATTCAGAGTACCGACGGCGTGGAAGAAATCCTGGAGCGCATCCGAACCACGGGCCTGTCCCGCTTTCCGGTCTACGAGGAGGACGCTGACGACATCATCGGTATTCTCTCCACCCGCGATTTTCTCCTCAACCTCCACAAGGAAGCACCCCTGGACACCAAATCTCTGCTGCGTCCGGCCTACTTTGTGCCGGAGTCTGTGCGGGCGGACGTGCTGTTTCGGGATATGCAGAGCAAGGCCATTCACATGGCCATTGTGGTGGACGAGTATGGAGGCACCAGCGGCCTGGTCACGATGGAAGACCTGCTTGAGGAACTGGTAGGCAACATCTACGATGAGTTCGACCCCAAGGAGGAGCAGGAAATCATCCAGCTGGACCAGAATCTGTGGCGCATCGCCGGGGCCGCCGAATTGGAAGAGGTGGCCGAGGCCCTGGATGTGGAGCTTCCAGAGGAGGAGTTATACGACACCTTGGGCGGACTGGTGTTCGCGCAGCTCTCCGTCATCCCAGAGGACGGGGCCCAGCCGGAGGTGGACGCCTATGGCCTGCATATCAAAGTAGAGGCCTTGGCTGACCGCCGGGTGGAGTGGGCGCTGGTCTCTCTCCGGAATCCGGAGAAACAATCGTAATACGGAAATTGGCTAAAAATTGATCAATTTTGAGGGACAGATATGCGGCAGATTTTAGTTGTGATTGACATGCAGACGGACTTCATTGACGGCGCGCTGGGCACGCCGGAGGCTCAGGCGGTTCTGCCCCGGGTGGCGGACCTGCTTCGGAACTGGCATGGGGACCGTATTTATGCCACACGGGACACCCATGGAACGGACTATCTCAATACGGCGGAGGGAAGGTCTTTGCCTGTATCCCACTGTATTCAGGGCACGCCCGGCTGGCAGCTTCACCCCATGCTTGCGCCGCTGCTGAAGGAGGCGGTTGTGATTGATAAGCCCTCCTTTGGCTCCCTGGAGCTGGCTGAGCGCCTGGCCGCGGAGGAGGGGCCCATCTCCATTGAAATGGTGGGTCTGTGTACGGATATCTGTGTGGTGTCCAATGCGCTGCTGATAAAGGCCTGGCTTCCGAAGACGCCTCTCGCGGTCAATGCGGCCTGTTGCGCTGGTGTGACGCCGGAGAGCCACCAGGCGGCGCTGACCACCATGCGGATGTGTCAGGTGGATATTTACAACGATTGATGGCCTCCCCTTCTTTCTCTGGAAAGCGGAGCAGGCGTTGGTACATCTGCGGTTTTTGAACACTCAGCATGAGAAGGGCCGGACGGTTTCCCGTCCGGCCTTTTGCAGTTCTCCAAGGGAAAATCAGATGTCAAAACAGGTGTTCAAGTGGGGAAGGCAAAAAAGCCGTTTTCCCTATACGCGCCTTCCCATCTCATAAGCTTCCTCCATCGCAGGGCTGCCTTGGATGGTCCCAACAGCGTCCGCGCCACCACCAAAGACCGTTCCGGCCAGCCGCGCCTTTTCAAAGCAGGCGATCCAGCCCTCCAGTCCCTTGACAGCCCCATCTATGGCGCTCTCCTCTTTTTCCGCCGCCGCTGCCAGCAGGTAGATGTCCCGGAAGGCGTAATCAGAGGTGTACAGTGGGTTCGACCGGTCCAGCATAGTTTTCATCTGGCCGCACATCTCGTAGTAGTAAACCGGCGTGGCAAAGACAATCACATCGGCGGTACGCATTTTTTGAGCGATGGCGTCCGCGTCATCCTGGAGGACACAGCGATTGGTCTTCATACAGGCCATACATCCCCTGCAAAAGCTGATGGTCTTGTTGTAAAGCTCTATTTTCTCCACTTGGCTCCCCCCTTCACGGGCGCCTCTGGCGAATTCCTCCGCCAGCGTGTCAGAGTTTCCGCCCTTACGGGGACTGGTGGAGATGATCAATACGGATTTACTCACGTTGCTTCCTCCTAAATTTGAGCCGGTTTTACCTGCTCATTGATGATGTAGTTCAAAATGCCCGCAATTGTGGGTTTATCTTCCATGCCAGCCAGGTAAGATATTTTTCACTTTTTGCCGGAGCTGCTGATGTAGTCGAGGTCATCATCAATGATCATGTGATCGACACGCCGGAAGATGCCCTTGTACAAGTTGAGATGCCTGTAAAGCCAAGCAAGGCTTAGAGCTTATCCGCAAATTAGGACGCACGCATCCTGCTTGCATCTTTTTCGCGGCTCTTAGACAGGTTATGGAGGTGAAGAGACCACAAATTTGCGTGACAGCCTCCAGTCAAAAAACCTCAATTCGATATCTATACAGGAAAAAGCAGAACCGGCATCCACATCTAACCTCGATTATGGATGCCGGTTCTTTTTCAAAAGCCGCCAGCCATGAGAGGTAAGAGAGAGACCGGCAGGCAAAGGGCAAGGAAAAAGCTGCATCCCACAATTCGGGTGCAGCAACTGCCGTCCGATATGGGACAGCGTTCATGCACCCTCTCAAGGCCGGAGAGGTGGTTTGTGCGTCATATCCAGGCAGGTTTTCTGGCTTAGGCATCAAACACAGCCTCCGCCTTCCCAAGAAGCCCGGCTTCTCAGTGACATTATGGAGGCCGCTAGCCCATACAGCTACGGCTTAGCGCAGGATTCACACCTGCTTCCCTATTAAGTCCTCCGCCTGACATCGCGAAGAAACACCATGGATACCATTTTTGTATGCAACTTTATCTTGCTGGTTTTACCATATCACATACAAGCTCCTTTGTCAAGGGCAGCGCTCCCGTTTTCCACCAGGAAAAATGTCAACGGGCAATCCATTGAAAAATGCTATAGGTACGGTTATCAGCCGCACCTATAGCATTTTCCTCCGTCAACGAAGGGCCTCGTCCAGAACCTGATACAACCGGTCTACCTCCACCGGCTTAGACAGGTGGCCGTTCATACCGCACTCCACCGACTTTTTCAGGTCGTCGTCAAAAGCGTTTGCCGACATGGCGATAATCGGTATGCTGTGGCAGTCCTCCCGCTCCATGCTTCGGATGACGCGGGTAGCCTCCAGTCCGTCCATCACTGGCATCATGATATCCATTAATATCACATCATAGGTGCCTGGCTCCGTTGTGCGGATGCGCTCCACCGCCTGGGCCCCATCATAGACACACTCCACCTCGAAATTGCGTTCCTCCAGCAGGCATTGGGCAATTTCAGCGTTCAGCTCGTTGTCCTCCACTACCAAAATACGGTATCCGTCAAAGGAAAGCTCTTCCACGCTGGCTTTGGCTTCCACATGCTTGCCCAAGGTTAACGGGATAGAGAAGCTGAAAGTGCTGCCCTTTCCAGGCACGCTGTCCAGCTGAATACTGCTCCCCATCATCTGCACCAGCCGGTTGCTGATGGAGAGGCCCAGGCCAGTCCCCTGCTGCTTGGACGGGTTTGCGCCGGCCTGCTCGAAGGAGCGGAACACCCGCTCCTGCTCCTCCTTGGCAATGCCAATGCCGTTGTCCCGCACCGTAAAGCAGACCACGGGCGCGTCTCCAGCGCCGTCTGTCTCCTGCACGCTCAGCGTAATCCGCCCCTCCTCCGGGGTAAATTTCACCGCGTTGCCCAGCAAGTTAATCAGCACCTGGCTGATCCGCATCTTGTCCGCCATAAACCAGCGGTGGGTCAGGGTAATCTCCTGCTCAAATTCAATCCTCTTGGCCGTCACCTGAGGCATAATCAGTTCCCGGACGGTGTCCAGCATCTCGTTCAGATCGAAGTCCATAGGCTCCAGCTTCATTTTTCCGCTTTCGATCTTGGACATGTCCAGAATGTCGTTGATGAGCCCCAGCAGATAGTTAGAGGAGGACTGAATCTTTTGCAGGCAGTCCATAACCCGTTCCTGACTCTGCTCCTTCTGGAGGGCGATGGCCGTCATCCCGATGATGCCGTTCATGGGTGTGCGGATCTCATGGCTCATGCGGGAAAGGAATTCTGATTTCGCCTTGCTGGCAATGTCATGCTGCTGCTGGTTGAGCTGGCCCTGAATCACCTGGCCCAGCTCCGCCAGATTCTGATACTCCTCGGGGTTCTCCAGGCGGCTTTCCGGAATATCCAGAATACAGATGTTTCCCATATAGCTGCCGCTGTCATACATGGGCAGCAGAATACCCTGCTGGCCTGGCGAGACATTCAAAAAACACGGAAGGATTTCCTGACGGCTGTCCTCCGGGGAGAAATACCGCACCTCTTCCCGGCCCAGCCAGCGGAAGAACTCCTGTTTCTCCTCTTCCCTGTACTTCTTGACGCTCTTTGTGATGGGTTCACCCGACCTGCTCCACTGGTAATTCAGATAGTTGGAATTGAAGTCTGCCCGCAGCAGGGAGACCAGCACGCCGCTCGCCTGATAGTACCTTCCAATTTTCCGAATCATCAGCATCATCTGCGCCGGGAAGTCCTCTCCCTTGCCGAAGAGGTTCAGGGCCACCGACACAAGGCTCACGTCCTCGCCGTAGCCCAGAGAGCTGCTCTCGTGTTCCTGAAGGGGCGGCAGCACCATCAGGTTTCGTTCCGGAATGGACTCGTAAAAGACCGCCTGCTCCTCCGCGCCAGGGCGTACAAATCCTCGGGCCAGCCGGGCCATGCGAATCAACAGCTCTGTGTTGTGGTTCCGATCGCCTTGAGCCAAACCGGCACAGGGTTGAACGTGGAAGACCTGAAACCGCGCCTCCGCCTCTTTCAGAAGGCTCTGAAGGAACGCCGCAGCCTGGTCTGGCGTGCAGCCCTCCAGCCACAGCACAAACTCATCCCGGTTCAGGCGAAGGGCCTCTATCCGATGGCCGGACGCCTCTGTGAAAGCGAGGCAGCGTTCCCGAATCAGCCCGCCAAGCTCTTCCAGAATCATGTCGCCAAATACGATGCCGCTTTTCTCAGTGGCCTGCCGCAGCTGGTCCAGGTACAGGCAGGCCATCACGCCCTCTGGCTGGTCTGTCCGGCCATCCATCACCCGCTTGAGGCCGGCGCTGAAAACGTAGAGCCCTGTGACGCCGTCCATGGCGTTCCGCCGGCGCTGCTCCTCCTCCCGCTCCTTCTGCTCCTGAATGTTGCGGATGCTTCCCACCAGCTTCCACCGCTGGCCGTCTGTATCGTAAACCGCCTTGCCGGAGAGTGCCACCCAGCTGAACTCTGACGCCATCTGCCAGCGCAGCCGGAATTCCGCGTACATGGTGTCCGGGTCCCGAAAGAGGGCCTCTGCGGCCTCCTCCCGGTCCGCTTCGTAGATGAGCTTGGGGTTGATAAAGCCCGTCTCCGTCATAGGGCAGCGCCACTGTCCGCTCATGGTGGGATGGTTCACAATATCCAGCATCTGACTGTGCAGATCATAGGAGAAAAAGATATCCCTGGAGGACTCCAAGGCCACCTTATAGCGTTCCTTCTCCTCCAGCAGAATGTTTTCCGCCTTCCTCTGCTGTTCCGTCAGGCCGACTACCACGTCGTACAGGGCGTCAACCTCCAGAATGTTGGAGAGCTTGTAGTCCTGAAGGCCCGCCCTTCCCTTGCTGATACAGCCCATCAGCCGTTGAACCGGCTTGGTCAGGTGCCGCACCGCCAGGTAAATGCCCAGCACGCCGAAGCCCAAGCCGATCAGGACCGCAATGACCATCCAGAGGTAGAGCTGACGGCTCATGCCGAACAGATCCTCCTCCGTGTCCAGCCCCAGAAGCACCCATTCCGTGTTGTCATAGGGCACATGATTGCTGTACAGCTTCAGAGGGCGCACCACAGCGTAAATGCCTTGGCCGTTCAGTTGGGCGCCCTGCACCCGGCAAAGCTCCTGATAATCCGTCTCCTTCAGATGGAATCCGCCGTCCATGGCCCGGATCAGATCGTAAAGAATCCCCTTGCCCACCAGAGGTGCATAACTGCCGTCCGCCATCCGGACTGCCAGCAGGTAGCCCGCCTGCTGGGACTCGTTCAGCTCTGCCACCGGGAAGTAATCATACAGACTTCTGCTGGAGATCTCCACCCCCAGCACGCCGTAGGTCTGTCCCTCATGCCGCAGGGGCAGCGAATAGGTAATCATCTCATGAGGGTCTGCCTGGCCCTTTTCCAGGCAGAAGGGCAGAGACCAATAACCCAAATCCGCTATATCTGCGTCTGGGTAGTCTGCGCCAGCCTGCCAGGGCTCGTAAAAGTAGCTGTCAGACGGACTTTCCCCCCGGCCGTCCATGTGGAACCGAGTGGTCCAATTGGTGTCCAGCGGGATGTTCCAGGCCCGGGACAGCTCCTTGCTTCCCCGCTCCAGCAGCAGGTCCGTGTAGTTGGCGGGGTTTGTGTCGGGGTCGGAATCCCGAATAAAAAATCCGTCGAACTCTTCCGCGCCCAAGGCGTCTGGATCCGTCAAAATCAGAAAGACTCCGGTGGTGGTATTGTTTTGCAGAATATCCAGACACTCCGGAAACAGCAGCTTCAGCAGCTCCTGCTTCATCTCGCCGGAACGAAGAAGTCCGTCCAGCCTCTCCCCCCTGCTGTCCAGATACTGACTCAGGATGCTGTCGATTCGGTCCTCCTGCTCATGAATGGAGGACCAGCGTTGATTCATGTCCCCTTGCAGAATCACTCCACGGTTTTCCACCAGCCGGCTCATCATGTTGGCGGAATACTCCTCCAGGGTTTTTGTGGTCTGCCTGACCACCAGCGATCCGATAGTAATGATGCTTTGCAGCAGCATAATGGTGATTAACGGGAAAAGGAACATGCGGAAAATCGTCGATTTTTTTCGATTTTGACTGTTACCCTTCATTGCTCTACCTGCCGGCCGCGGCGTTCAGCGCCTCGCAGAAAGAATCGTACCAGCTTTCAAAGGCCGCCTCAGTCACATAGGGGGCCGATGCCTCCTCCAGAGTTTTCCCCTGAGCCAATGCCGCAGTCACCGCTGCCCGATCCTCCGCTGCCCGGTCCGCCAGATTGTATTCCAGCACCTTCCGCGCCGCGGATCCGTTTTGGAAGCTCTTATTTGTATAGAGGGTCATCCCATCCATGCCGCTGAAAATGCTGGTCAGGCAGTCATAGGTCTTGGGCGCTACCGTCAGGCCCTGCTCTGTGACCACCTGGTCCAGCTTCTGAATACTGCCAGCCTCTTTCCGTACTGGAAGATATCCGGACACGCAGCCGAACCGCAGATTGTTTTCCGCCTGGGTGAACCATTTCAGAAATTCGACAGCGGCATACTCGTGCTGCTTATCCGACTTGCTGACCACCATGCCAGCCCCCTGCTGTACGGCGTAGTTTCTGCCGCCCTCAAACACCGGCGCAGGCATCACGGCATAGTCGATGGCATAGCTGCCGCTGTCAAGCTCCACCTGGTCGGGAAAATACATGGCGGAGGTAGTAGAGCCGGTGTAAGCCAGGATATCCCCGGTCTTCACATCGTCCGACCGGAAGGAGCCGTAGGCCCCGAAGTACCCTTTGACCATGGGGACGTAATAATTCTCCCACAGGCGGCGCAGCTCCTCCTTGGGCACGTTCAAAGTCATCTCACCGTTTTCCACCTGGAAGATCTCCACGCCCAGCTGCTGCATCCCAATGATAAAATAGTTGGCCAAGGCGTCCCGGCCGTAAAAGGCCTTGCCGTCCCCAGGTACATCAGGGGTGAGGCTGTCCGTCCACTCGTAATAGGCCTGAGCGGTGGCTGTGACCCCCTCCACTGTTTTCAAGTCCTCCAGCAAAGCGCCTGTGGCTGCGGCGAAAGGCTCCCAGTCCGTCCTGTTTACCATCATGATTTCCGTAGACTTTGCCGTGGGGAAAATCCGAAGGGAGCCGTCCGCGGCAATGCGGCCCTCCTCAATGTACGAGTCCACATACTTGTCCAGCTCCTCCTGGTCCAGATAGCTGGACAGATTGGCCAGAGCGCCCGACTGCTCCACCTCATATGCGGTATCTGCGTAAGAGGAGAAGATATCAGGCATAGCGTCCGCGCCCACCTTGCCGCCGATGGCGTCCCGCACCGCCGATTCCAGGTCGGAAACCGAGCCTTGGGAGTAACTCTGCACATAGATGCCCTCTTCCCGGCCCACGGTATCGTTAAATTCCTCCACCAGCGCGTCGAAGGCGGCCTGCTGGGAGCCATTATAGTAGTGCCACACAGTCAGCGACACGGGGTTTTTGGGGTCCAGGGGGCTTCTGCTCCCGCACCCCGCCAAAGTGAACGTCAGCGCTGCCGCCAGCCCCGCCAGACAGGTTCTTTTCACCATGTTTCCTGTGATCTTCATGAGTTATCTGCCCCTTTCCTGTTTGCTCTGATAAATGTATATATATTAGCATATATTTCCCATGTTTTCAAGCCATCGGGCCTGCGGATTGCGCTATACGCCAAAGAAAAGGGGGTATCTGGATAGATTTTAATGTTTTTGTATCTCATTTTCCCATAGCGGCTAACCAGAAGGCGGACCGGCGCTCCCCGTTTCCCTGGCGGTGTGGATTTTCAGGCGTTGCGCTTGCCTTGCCCCCGCCCTCTCACGCCAGGCTGGCGGCTGAAATAGAAAAACTGCCGGAAGCGGCAGCCCTGTCTTTGTAAAAAACAGAGAAAAGAGTGGCCCATGAAAAATTTTCCTTGACTTCTGGGCCGTCTCCCCTATAATAAGGCTCAAGTATTTTAGTTAAAAATTTTTAGATAAAATACTTGAATATTAAGCTGGCTGAAAAAATCACCCAGCGCAAAACCGAAAGGACGGCAGATGAACATGGAAATTACATTTGAAAAAGTACGGGATATCATTGTCAGCACCCTGAGCTGTGACGCGGAAGAGATCACGCCGGACACCAATCTGGTGGAGGATCTGGAGGCCGACTCCCTGGAGATCGTGGAGCTGTCCATGGCGCTTCAGGAAACCCTGGGCGTGGGCATTGAGGATGAGGACCTGGAGAAAATCCACACGGTCCAGGACATTCTGGAGTACATCCAGAACAAGCAGCAGGCCTGAGCGATGGAGCTTCAGGAGCTGTACGGCCTGATGGACCGCTTTGCCGCCTCCGGCCTGACCAGTCTGGAGTGGGAGCGGCAGGGGGAGCGGATTATCCTGGGCCGGGAGCGGTCTGAGACCGCCGCCCCGGTTCTTCCATCCCCCGCTCCAGCCCCGGAGCTGGTCCAGGACGAGCCGGGCGATGATCTGGTAACTGCGCCTCTGGTGGGGGTGTTTTACGCCGCCCCGGCTCCGGAGGAGCCTCCCTATGTCACGCCGGGCGCTCAGGTGAAAAAGGGGGAAACTCTGTGCCTCATCGAGGCTATGAAGATGATGAGCGAGGTCCCCGCGCCCGCAGACTGCGTGGTGGTGGAGGTCCTGGCGCGGAATGAGGAGGCGGTGGGGGTCGGGGCTCCCCTGTTCCGCATCCGGAGGGTGTGAGGTCGTGCTGAAGCGTGTGTTGATTGCGAACCGCGGGGAAATCGCCCTGCGGATTATCCGGGCCTGCCGGGAGCTGGACATTGAGACCGTGGCTGTCTGGTCCGCCGCGGACGAGAGCGCTCTCCACGCCCAGATGGCCACCCGGTCCCTGTGCATCGGCCCAGCCAAGGCGGCGGACAGCTACCTCAACCAGAAGGCCATTCTCTCGGCGGCCCTGGCCTGCCGGTGCGACGCCCTTCATCCCGGCTACGGCTTTCTGTCGGAAAACCCTGACTTTGCCGGCCGCTGCGTTCAAGCGGGTCTGAAGTACATCGGCCCTTCCGGCGATGTCATCCGGAAGCTGGGCAGCAAGGCTTCGGCCCGCGCTCTGGCCCGGAACGCCGGAGTGCCGGTGGTGCCCGGATCAGACGGCCCAGTGAAGGACGTCCGGCAGGCCAGGGAGCTGGCCGAAGCGGTGGGCTATCCTGTTCTGCTGAAGGCATCCGCCGGTGGTGGAGGCCGGGGCATGCGCCAGGCGGATGACGCACAGAGTCTGGAACGGGCTTGGCAGGAGGCCAGAGCCGAGGCCGTGGCCTGCTTCGGGGACGATGAACTGTACCTGGAAAAGCTGGTGGTTCATCCCCGGCACATTGAGTTTCAAATCATGGCGGACACCCAGGGCCATGTGGTCCACCTGGGGGAGCGGGACTGCTCCATCCAGCGCCGCCGCCAGAAGCTGGTGGAGGAGTCCCCCTCCAAGGCCCTCACGCCCGCCCTGCGGGCGGAGATGGGAACGGCCGCTGTGGCCGCCGCCAAAGCGGCGGGCTATGTGGGCGCGGGGACGGTGGAATTTGTCCTGTCCCCAGATGGACAGTTCTATTTTATCGAGATGAATACCCGCATTCAGGTGGAGCACCCGGTCACAGAGCTGGTCACCGGCATCGACCTGGTAAAAGAGCAGCTGCGGATCGCGGCCGGCCTCCCCCTGTCCTTCACCCAGGAGGACGTACAGGTGAAGGGCCATGCCATTGAGTGCCGGATCAACGCTGAGGACCCGGAGCGGGATTTTATGCCCTGTCCGGGAACCACCACCTTTCTCCACCTGCCCGGCGGTCCGGGAGTGCGGGTGGACACCGCCCTTTACACCGGCTGCGAGGTGTCCCCCTATTACGACTCGCTGGTGGCCAAGGTACTGGTCCACGCCCCAACCCGGCTGGAGGCCGTCCGGCGGATGCGCCGGGCTCTGGAGGAGCTGATTATCGAGGGCTATCCCACCAACGCGCCTCTGGCCCATCTGATCATGCACGACCGTTCCTTCGTTCAGGGGCAGTATGACACCGGATACCTGGACCAGAACCTGGACCGGCTGCTGGATCTGGTCCGGACCTGTGACCACCTGATGGAAGGGGAAGAGAAACCGTGAATCGAACATTTTCCCAGCGCCGGGACCGGCTGCTGACTTATCGGGCCATGCGGGAGGGAAAGGTTCCCTCCCCCCGGCGGACCCAGTGCCCTGCCTGCGGGGAGGAGAGCTCCCGGCTGGAATGGGACCGGAGCTTGCAGGTCTGCCCCAAGTGCGGCTTTCACAGCCCCATCGGGGCCTATTACCGGCTGTCCAGCCTTTTGGACCCTGGTTCCTTTCAGGAGCTGGAAGAGAAGCTCTGCCCCGCCGATCCCCTGGCCTTCCCCGGCTATCCGGAGAAGCTGGCGGGACTGGAGCGGGAAACCGGCCTGAAGGACGCGGCGGTGGCGGCTTTGGGCCGAATCGACCACCGCAAGGCGGTCTTTCTGGTGTTGGACAGCCGCTTTCTCATGGGCAGCATGGGAACCGCGGTGGGCGAAAAGACGGCCCGGTGCGCCGAGTATGCCGCGAAAAAAAAGCTGCCCCTGATTATCTTCTCCGCCAGCGGCGGGGCCCGGATGCAGGAGGGCATTTTTTCTCTGATGCAGATGGCCAAAACCGCCGCAGCCATTCAGCGGTTCCAGAGCAATGGAGGCCTGTACATTTCCTGCCTCACCCACCCCACCACCGGCGGAGTGACGGCCAGCTTCGCCTCCCTGGGCGACATCATGCTGGCCGAGCCCGGGGCGCTCATCGGCTTTGCCGGTCCACGGGTCATTGAGCAGACCATCAAAGAGCGGCTGCCCGAGGGCTTCCAGCGGGCGGAATACCTGCTGGACCACGGCTTTCTGGACCAGATTGTTCCGAGAGACCAGTGGCGGGCGGTCCTCTCCCAGCTGTTGGCCCTTCACGAGAAAGGAGGGCGCTCATGAGCCGCTTCACACCGGAGGAAAAGGTCAAGCTTGCCCGGCACCCGGACCGGCCGGGAACGGCGGATTTCATCGGCCACCTCTTCACCGACTTCTTTGAGCAGCGGGGGGACCGTCTTTGCGGCGAGGACGGCAGCATTCTGGGGGGCATCGCCCGGTTCCACGGCCGTCCTGTCACGGTAATTGGACACCGGAAAGGCAGAAATCTGGAAGAGAACCTGCGCTGCAATTTTGGCATGCCCAGCCCCGAGGGCTACCGGAAGGCCCAGCGTTTGATGCGCCAAGCGGAGAAATTCAGCCGGCCCATCATCACCTTTGTGGATACGCCGGGAGCCTACCCCGGAAAAGAGGCGGAGGAGCGGGGCCAGGGCGAGGCCATTGCCCAGTGTCTGGCCCTGATGAGCGCCTTGACTGTTCCCACCATTGCTGTCATTACCGGCGAGGGGGGCAGCGGCGGAGCGCTGGCGCTGGCTGTGGCCAACCGGGTGCTCATGCTGGAACACGCGGTGTATTCCGTCCTCTCTCCCGAGGGCTTCGCCTCCATTCTGTGGAAGGATTCCACCCGGTCCGGTGAGGCTTGCGGCGTGATGAAGCTCACCGCTCAGGACCTGCGCCGGGGCGGCATTGTCCAGGGGGTACTGCGGGAACCGGAAGGCGGGGCCCACATGGATTGGGAGGCCACCTTCCGCACTGTGGACGCGGCCTTGGTCAAGGAGCTGACCGAATTGGACAAGCGGAAGGGGCCGGCTCTGGCCCGGCAGAGATATGACATGTTCCGCGGGATGGGGCAGAACCTGCCTCCGGCGGGAAAGGAGGAGCCATGAGCGCACCCCATATTCTGGCCACCGGCCGCTGTCTGCCGGACCGTGTGGTCACCAATCAGGAGCTGAGCCAGACGGTGGACACCAGTGACGAATGGGTGTACAGCCGCACAGGCATCCGCTGCCGCCATTTCTGCGGTCCGGAAACCGGCCTGGACCTGGCCGTGGAAGCGGCCCGGCAGGCCATGGAACGGGCGAACCTGTCCCCTGCGGACATCGGGGTGTGTCTGGTGGCCACCTTCACCCCGGACAGCGCCAGTCCCTCTGTTTCCTGCCTGCTCCAGCGGGAGCTGGGCCTTGGAGAAGACACCGTTTGCTTTGATCTGAACGCAGCCTGCGCCGGATTTCTCTACGGGTTGAAGACGGCTCACGCGCTCCTGGCCGACGCGCCCCGGCCCTGCGCCCTGGTGGTGGGCGCGGAAGTCATCAGCCGGGTCATGGACCTGACCGACCGGAACACCTGTGTTCTCTTCGGGGACGGCGCTGGTGCCGCGGTTCTTCGCAGGGCGGAGGACCGGCGCTGGCACACGGTTTTTGGCTCCCGCGGGGACCCGGACAGCATCCGGGTCCAGGGTCCGGGACCTGTTCCCGCCGCCATTCACATGGATGGAAAGGCTGTGTACCGCTTCGCCACAGAGGTGGTGGTCCAGTCCATCCGCCAGCTGCTGGAGCGGGAGGGACTGGATTCGGTAAATGATCTGGATTTGGTGGTCTGCCACCAGGCCAACGCTCGGATTATCGACTATGCGGCCAGGAAACTGGGCGCCAGGGAGGGCCTGTTTTTTAAGAATATTGACCGCTATGGCAACACCTCCGCTGCCAGTATCCCCATCGCCTTGGACGAGCTGGCCCAATCGGGGGCTCTGAGGCCGGGCATGCGGATCCTGCTGGCAGGTTTCGGCGGCGGTCTCACCTGGGCCGGAGCACTGCTGCAGTGGTGACGGCCGGGGCGTTCCTTTCTTGAACGAAAGGAACTGAAAGAACTTTTATGCGAAACGTTGTTTCGCTTCTGTGATTTGGAGGCATTTATGAAGTTGAATGAAATTCTCGGGACCGAGTTTCCGATCATTCAGGGCGGCATGGCGAACATCGCCACCGGCGAATTTGCCGCCGCTGTGTCCAACGCCGGAGCCCTGGGCCTCATTGGCGCGGGCGGCATGGACGCGGAAACCCTGCGGGCCCACATTCACCGGTGCCGGGAGCTGACAAGCAAGCCCTTCGGGGTGAATATCATGCTGATGAATCCGGCTGCGGCTGAGATGTCCAAGGTGGTCATTGAGGAGGGGGTCCAGGTGGTCACCACCGGCGCAGGGGTGCCCAGCCAGTATGTCCCCGCCTGGAAGGAGGCGGGCATCAAGGTCTTCCCTGTGATTGCCGCCACCACCTTCGCCCGCCGTCTGGAGCCCCTGGGGGTGGACGGCTTCATCGCTGAAGGCACAGAAAGCGGCGGCCATGTGGGCGAGATGACCACCATGGCCCTGGTGCCCCAGGTGTGCGAAATCACCGATCTGCCCGTCATCGCCGCCGGAGGCATTGCCAGCGGCCGGCAGCTGGCTGCCGCCTTCGCCTTGGGGGCCTGCGGCGCGCAAGCCGGCACCTGCCTGCTGGTGAGCGAGGAGTGCCCCATTCACCAGAACTACAAAGAGGCTGTGCTGAAGGCCAAGGACAGCGACACGACCGTCACCGGCCGGTCCGTCAACGCCCCGGTCCGTATTCTGAAGAATCAGATGTCCCGGGAATATCTGAAACAGGAGAAAGCGGGCGCGGATCGGATGGAGCTGGAAAAGTACACCTTAGGTGCGCTGCGCCGGGCGGTTTTCGAGGGGGACACCAAAACCGGCTCCCTCATGTGCGGTCAGACGGCGGGAATGCTGCACGAGATTCGCCCTCTGCGGGTTATCCTGGAAGAGCTGTGCGCTGGATGCCGGGAGACAGTCCAGCAGCTGGCCAGGGAGGTCTGAGCCATGAAGCTTGCCTTTGTATACGCCGGTCAGGGCAGTCAGCGGGTGGGCATGGGAAAGGATTTTTATGAGGAATTTCCTATCTTTGCCCAGGTGCTGGACGCCGTGCCGGTGGATTTTGATTTGAAGGCCCTCTGCTTTGAGGGGCCGGAGGACCAGCTTTCTCAGACCCGGTTCACCCAGCCCTGTATGGCGGCCTTCGCCATTGGCGTGACCGGTTTGCTCGCCCAGGAGGGCATCCGCCCTCAGGCGGCAGCGGGCCTCTCGCTGGGCGAGTATTCCGCCCTGTACGCCGCCGGGGTGCTGGACCGGGACTCTGCCATTGCCACCGTGGCTTTCCGGGGCCGGGCAATGGAGGAAGCTGCCGCCGGGCTGGACTGCGGCATGACCGCTGTTCTTGGCTTGGACCGGGAGAAGCTCCAGGCCGCCTGCGACAACGCTTCTGAGCTGGGCGTGGTTCAGATCTGCAATTACAATTGCCCCGGCCAGCTGGTGATTGGCGGAGAGAAAGAGGCGGTGGATCGGGCCGGAGCGCTGGCAAAAGAGCTGGGCGCGAAACGGTGCATGCCCCTAAAGGTCAGCGGCCCTTTTCACACCCGGCTGATGAAGCCCGCCGGGGACGCTCTGGCGGCTTATTTTAAACGCATAGACTTCCATCCCATGGAGCTGCCTGTCTACTTCAACTGCAAGGGTGGCCTCATGGAGGAGGGAGACACCGTTCCCGCCCTGCTGGAGCGGCAGGTTCAGTCCTCTGTCTACTGGGAGGACACCATGCGCCGCATGGCGGCGGACGGCATCGGCACAGTGGTGGAGATCGGCCCTGGGAAAGCCCTCAGCGGCTTCTTTAAAAAGACAGCGCCCGAGATCAAGACCTATCACATTGACACAGCGGCAGACTTCCACAATGTGGTTTCTGCCCTGAGAGGAGAGAGCGTATGAGCATGGAGGGAAATGTGGCCCTGGTCACTGGCGGCAGCCGGGGCATCGGACGGGCTATCTGTCTGGAGCTGGCCCGTCGGGGTGCGGCGGTGGCCGTCAACTACGCCGGAAACAGTCAGGCGGCCCAGGAGACAGCGAACCTGTGCCGGGAGCTTGGGGTGGAGGCGGAGATTTTCCAGGCCGACGTGGCCCGCTCCGCCGCCTGCGAGGCGTTGGTTCAAGCGGTGAAGGACCGCTTTGGCCGGTTGGACATTTTGGTGAACAACGCGGGCATTTCCAAAGACGGCCTGCTCATGACCGCCAAAGCGGAGGAAGTGGAGCAGGTGCTGGATACCAACCTGAAGGGAGCCTATTTCTGCACCAAGGCCGCATCCCGAATCATGCTCCGCCAGCGGTACGGGCGGATTGTCAGCCTGTCCAGCGTAGTGGGCCTGCGGGGCAATCCAGGCCAGACCGCCTACGCCGCCAGCAAGGCCGGAATCCTGGGTCTGACCAAGGCGGCCGCCAAGGAGCTGGCCAGCCGGAACATCACAGTCAACGCCGTGGCTCCCGGCCTGATTGAGACAGATATGACCGCCGCCCTGCCGGAAAAGGCATGGGAGGCCATGCGCTCCACCATTCCGGCTGGCCGGCCTGGCGCACCGGAAGAGGTGGCCCAGGCCGTGGCCTTTCTGGTAGAGTCCGCCTACATCACCGGGCAGGTGCTGTGCGTGGACGGCGGTATGGCGGTTTGATGAGGTGAATGAGATGGAAAAGCGCAGAGTGGTGATTACCGGCATGGGCACGGTCAACCCTGTGGGCAACACCGTGGCCGAAAGTTGGGCCGCTGTGAAGGCGGGAACCTGCGGCATCGGCCCCATCACCCGGTATGACACCTCTGAGATGAAGGTGAAGCTGGCCGGTGAGGTGAAGGGGCTGGACATTGACAGCCTGCTGGGCCGCCGGGAGAGCAAAAAGATGGACCGGTTTACGCAGCTGGCCCTTATCGCCGCCGGGGAGTGCATGGCCAGCGCGGGCCTGGACCTGGAGCAGGAAAATCTGGACCGTTGTGGGGTCCTCTTCTCCAGCGGCATCGGCGGCTTCGAGACGGTGGGCGAGGCCCACCATCGGGGGCAGGCCCGAGGCTATGACGCGGTCTCCCCTTTCATGATTCCCATGATTATTTCCAACATGGCGGCAGGACAAATGGCTATCCGCTACGGCTTTCGGGGAATGTGCTCCTGTGTGGTCACCGCCTGCGCCGGCGGAACCAACGCCGTGGGGGACGCCTTCCGGCACATTCGGGACGGCTACGCCGAGGTGATGCTGTGCGGCGGCGCGGAGGCCGCCGTTACGCCTCTGGCCATGGGGGGCTTCACTGCCATGAAGGCTCTGTCCGAGTCCCAGGACCCCCTGCGGGCCTCCATCCCCTTTGACGCGGAGCGCTCCGGCTTTGTCATGGGAGAGGGCGCGGGTGCGCTCCTCCTGGAGGAATATGAACACGCCAGGGCCAGAGGGGCCAGAATTTACGCGGAGGTGATGGGCTACGGGGCCAACTGCGACGCCCACCACATCACCGCCCCGGCCCCCGGCGGCGCGGGCGGCGCGGCCTGCATGGCGCAGGCCCTGACTGACGCGGGAATCGCGCCGGATATGGTGGACTACATCAACGCCCACGGCACCTCCACGCCTCTGAATGACTCCAGTGAGACCGCGGCCATTCACACGGTCTTCGGAGACCATGCCCAAACGCTGATGGTCAGCTCCACCAAGTCCATGACCGGCCACCTGCTGGGGGCCGCCGGATCGGTGGAGGCCATTTTCACCGCCCTGGCCCTGGAAGAGGGCTATGTGCCCCCCACCATCGGCTACCGGGTCCCCGATCCGGCCTGCGATCTGGACGTGGTTCCCGACAGGGGCCGGCAGGCGGACCTTCGGGTGGCCCTGTCCAACTCCTTGGGCTTCGGCGGACACAACGCAGCCATTGTGCTGAAAAAATGGGAGGCGTGAGGATATGGAACTGAACATCGACCAGATTGAGGCCCTGCTGCCCCACCGGTATCCTTTTCTGCTGGTGGACCGAATCACCGAGTGCGTTCCTGGCGAGAGCGCCAGAGGCGTCAAATGCGTCACCGCCAACGAGCCCTTTTTTCCGGGCCACTTCCCCGGTTTCAAGGTGATGCCCGGCGTCCTCATTATCGAAGCCCTTGCCCAGGTGGGGGCCGTGGCCATTCTCACCGAGGAGGAAAACGCGGGCAAACTGGCCCTCTTCGGGGGCATCAAAAACGCCCGCTTCAAGCGGCAGGTCCGGCCCGGCAGCGTGCTGGAGCTCTCCTGCCAGCTTACTGCCCGGAAGGGGCCGGTGGGCTTCGGTATGGCGGAAGCCAAGGTGGACGGAAAACTGGCCTGCCGGGCAGAACTGACCTTCGCGCTCACGGACCGGCCGGTCAGCCCTTGCGAAACGGGGCGTTCTCTGGTATAATGGCCTCGACTCGCAGGAGAAGGGGGGCGAAGAAGATGCTGGAAAACAGCTTTGCCCAGGTATACAGCAAATTCAAGCTCCATTTTTATCAGGAGATCTTTTCAAAATTCCAGGACCGGGAGGCCAGTCTGACCGCGGTGGAGACCTTCTGTATGGAGGTCATTCTTGCCCTGAAGGAACCCACAGTGAATGAATTCGCGTCCTTTGTCCGCATTTCCTCTCCCAATGCAGCCTATAAGGTAAACAGCCTGATTCAAAAGGGCTATGTGGAAAAGCTTCAGTCTCCCAACGACCGGCGGGAATACCATCTGCGGCCCACTAAGAAGTATATGGACTACTACAATATAAGCAGCGCCTATCTTCAATCAGTCATGGAGCGGGTGAGACGCCGCTTCACCCAGGAGGAGGCGGAGCAGCTGGACCGGATGCTGCGGATCGTAGATCAGGAGCTGATGCCGGAGGTCGAGCGGAAATAAGCGTTGAACAGCTCTCCCCAAAGCGGGCAAAACCGCTTTGGGGAGAGCTGTTTCATTTATCTCCGTTTTCCCCGGTAGGGACGCCGGCTGTACTGTCCGGGATTCCCTTTGACACGGCGGACCACAAGCCGGATGATGAGAACGATCAGCGCGGCCAGAACGACCGCGGCCAGCAGCACCAACAGAGTGAAAAGGTTTGGGTTTTTCAGCAGGCTGATGGGGTTCCAACTGTCCACCACCACCTTGCGGTTCATCTCTGCCGCGTACTCCAGGGGCACATTCCCCAGGCTCTGCAAATAGGACGCCAGAGCGTACCACTCCTTGACCTCCGCGCCGTTCTGGTTGTGAATGATGTGGTCCTCCATGTTCTCAATCACATTGCCGTTCCGGTCCTTGGG
This sequence comes from Oscillospiraceae bacterium, assembly GCA_022793095.1. Classification (GTDB taxonomy): domain Bacteria; phylum Bacillota; class Clostridia; order Oscillospirales; family Oscillospiraceae; genus JAAWCD01. The sequence goes on from JAAWCD010000036.1 coordinate 32,166, forward strand.
CGTAATGGTCAGGATGCCGAAGGATTTCCCGTTTACGGTGCTCAGCATCTGGCCGGAGTAGAGGCCTGTCACCACCCGGTACAGCTTGTCATCCTCAATGGGGACCTCTGTGCCGTCCTCCTGGATCTGGGCACAGGAAATCACCTTGTTGAAGATCATCCGGTGCGGATTCAGGGTCCAGGTCATCCCCGAGGGGTAGAGCTGAGCGGCGGGCATCAGCGGAGTCACCGAGGCGTCCACCTCAAAGGCGTCTTTCAGCTCACGGCCAGTAACCCAAGCGGAAATCAACGGATAGCCGGGCGTTCCGTCTCCCCCGGATCCCAGGGAGGAGACGTTGAAGGCGTCGGACACGGTGATATCCCCGGCGGCAAAGGAGGCCCGGACCACACCGGAGGCCACCACCGCGAAATCCACCGGCACATAGTTCGCGCCCTCCGCCTGCTTGACCGCATAGACGTAGGAGTCTGCAATGAGGTTGCCCAGAGAATCATCCTCCTGGGTGTTTCCGAAGGTGGTAATGGGAGTGAATGAAAAAGAGGATTTGGCCAGCACCTGGTCAAAAGTCAGGCCGTAATCGGCCAGATAGTTTTCCTCCACCTTGGCCTTGAACTGAGCCGCCAGGGCAGAAATGGACGGATCTTCGGGAACGTTCCCGTCCACCGGAATCAACTCGAAATTGGTGACCGTCTTTTCCCCGGTGGGCTTCCAGCTCAAAGTCAGCACCCCCAGGTTTTCCGTATAAGGCCCGCAGGAGACAATCAGGGTGTCGTTGACCCGGATGGGCTCCTCAGTGGTGGAATGGGTGTGGCCAGAGATAATAACGTCGATGCCATCGACCGCTTCCGCCAATTTCTGGTCTTCCGACTTTTTGGGATCCGGGTCCGTTCCGCTGTGGGACAGGCAGATGATGAAATAGGGCTCGTTCCGGGAACGCAAATCCTCTTCCATCTCCTTCACCACCCGGGCAGCGGCCTCGGCAATGGGCTCGAACTCCATGCCGGACATGGGGGCGCAGTCGCTGGCGTCCTGGCCCAGCAGGCCGAAGATACCGTAGTTCACACTGCCCTTTTTGATTACCGTGTAATCGGTGATGCCGTAGTCCTTCCAGGCGTCCCAAGTGTCCTTATCGGAGGCAGGGGGCTTATAGTTGGCCTGAACCAGGGCGGGCAGGCGGTCGCCGCTGTCCACCGCTGCCCAGAGCATCTTTGCCAGCCCCTGGGAGCGGTAATCAAACTCATGGTTGCCCAGGGTAGCCGCATCATAGCCCATGGCACCCAGCACCCGCAGCTCGGGTGCGTCCGTGGAATAGATGGTCTGGAACAAAGAGCCCATGGAGAAGTCGCCGCCGTCCAGCACCAGGGCGTCCGGGTGCTCCGCCCGCTGCTGATGAATCAGGGTGGACAGCCTGGCATAGCCGCCGTATGAGCCTCCGTCCTCATCCGGCAGGGGCAGCCAATGGTCGTGAGTGTCATGGGTGAACAGGATTGTCGTCTCCGATGTGGGCGCGTTGGCCAGCGCTGTGGGGAGCAGGACGCTCACCAGCACAAGCACAGCTGCCAGTAGAGCGCCGGTCTTCCGCAAAAGCCGCATGATAGTTTCCCCCTTTTGTATGGATACCGTTATTGTTACGACTCTATTGTGCCACATTTCCGGAGAAATGGGAAGGTCTCAATGAAAGATTTATGTTAATTTTAATATTTGATCAGCTGTTCCCCCTTAGAGCCTGTTCAAAATCTCCTGGCACACCGTCTGAACCGGCCTTTTTCCGTCCTGCGGCGTCAAAAATGCTCGGAATACATCCAGTATTCCTGCGCTTTTTTCCTTGCTGGACGAAAAAATTCCGGCCCATCCAGCG